>JAGWRI010000057.1 GCA_028876525.1 Gemmatimonadota bacterium
CCCCCACCGCGATGCGATGGAACATGGGCCCGGATACGCGGCTGTCGCGGCCCACGACCACGGTGTGCGACCCGCCCGCGGCGATCGCCCACGCACCGAACGCCGCCGCGTAGCGCGCCACCACCTCGGGCGTGAGCGCGTCGCCCACGCGCCCCCGGATGCCCGAGACACTCACCATCAGCCCGTCGTGGGCCATGCGTCCTCCATATGCGAGAGCGTAAGCTAGCCCCCCCCCATGAACGCGCAAAGCACGCGGCAGCCGGCGCTTTACACCCCCCCCGCGCGGACCTAACTTGACGCCGCCTGCCTTGGAGGGCGTTCCCCTGACCCAGCCGCTCGAAAAACGCGGCACAATCCGCTTCCCGTTCCGGCTGAAGATGGCCGCCATCAGCGCGGTGGCCGTCATCCTCACGCTGGCGGTGATCATGGTTCCCGTGTACGAGTCCAGCCGCCAACAGCTGGCGGCGGTGCACGGCGACCGCCTGCTCGGCATCGCCCGCGGCGCCACGCTCGTGGTGCCCGCCGATTCGCTCGACGTGATTGCCGCCAAGGGCCAGAACACCGAAGCGTTCCGCGTCACGCGGTCGGCCCTCCTCCACGCCTGGATCGCCAATGGCGCCGGCGAGAGCGACCTCGTGAACGGACTGGCCATCGTGCGCCCCGACAGCAACGGCCGGATTCGCGTGCTGGTGCACGCGTCGTGGCAGCCCGGCGCCCCACAGTACCGGCGCCCGTGGAGCCCGCCTCCGGGGCTCGCCGACAGCATGGCGATCGGCCACCAGGCGTACACCGGCGTGTACGTCGCCGACGATGGCTCGCTCCTCTCGGCCGAGGTGCCGGTGCGCCGTCCCAACGGGTCGATTGCCGGATTCATTGTCGCCACCCTCCGCGCCGACGCCTTCCTGACCGACCTGCGTTGGGAGCTGCTGCGCTTCGTGCCGTTCCCGCTCATCGCCCTGCTGCTGGCCCTGGCCCTCTCGTACTGGGGCGCGGCGCGCCTCACGCGCGGCCTCGACGAGGTCACGCGCCACACCGACGCCGTGGCCACCGGCCAACTGCGCCACGAACTGCATTACGTGTCGGCCGACGAGATCGGGGCGATGGCCGAATCGGTGCGCCGCATGACCACCGCCCTCCGCACGCTCCTCCTCGAGATCGACATCGGCGCCAGCGAGGTCGCGGCCACCGCCGAGGAGTTGGCGGCCAGCGCCGAGGAGATGACCGCCAGCACCGACCAGGTGGCGGGCGCCGCGCGCGCCATCGCCAACGCCACCACCACGCAGACGGCCAACATCCACGCCGCCACGCAGGGCGCCACGCAGGTGGCCGACCGCGCGTTCACCGTGGCCGGCCACGCGCACAACGCGCAGAACGCGTCCGACATCATGGCCCGTTCCGCCGCCCGCGGCGTCACCGCCGCCGGCCAGGCGCTGGAGAGCATGGGCGCCATCGCCGCCGTGACGCGCGATGCCGTGCCCGCCGTGGTCGAGCTCGGCGAGAAATCGCAGCGCATCGGCAAGATCACCGAGACCATCGCCGCGATCGCCAAGCAGACCAATCTCCTCGCCCTCAACGCGGCCATCGAAGCCGCGCGCGCCGGCGAGCACGGCAAGGGTTTCGCCGTCGTCGCCGACGAGGTGCGCAAGCTGGCCAACCAGACGGCACACGCGCTGGACACCATCCGCACCCTCGCCGCCGAGATCCGCGACGCCGCCATCCGCACCGAGGAGCAGATCGCGCAGGTCACCGACCGCGTGTCGGTGGGCGAAGGGGTGATTCGCGCCTCGTCGGGCGCGCTGGCGCAGATCGGCAAGGAAATCGAAGCCAGCCGCAGCGCGGTGGACCTCATCGTGCAGTCGGCCGAGGCGCAGCGCGACGACGCCGCCGCGCTGGCCGGCGAGATCGAAGCCCTGCAGGCGGCCGCCGAGCAGAACGCCGGCACCGCCGAGCAGGTGAGCGGCGTCGTGGAGCAGCAGACGGGGTCCATGGACGCGGTCGTGCAGTCGAGCCAGCACCTGGCGTCCATCGCCGAGCGGCTCAAGCAGTCCATGGCGCGCTTCAGCCTGTGAGCGATCCGCTCGCCCTGCTGCCCCTCGCCGCGGCCGCCGGCGGCGGATCCATCAACGAAATCCCGGCCACCCGGCTCGTCGCGGCCGGCCTCACCCTGCTCCAGCGGTGCGCGCCCCTCGTGCGGGCGCTCGACGGGCGCCGCTCCGCGATCCTCCTCCCGGCCGGCCCGGCCTTCCTCACCGCGCTCGCGGCCAGCGACGGCCGCGGCGCGGTGCTGATCAATCCGCTGGCCGCGCCGGCCGAGATCGCCATGCAGCTCGCCGACGCGAACGTCGGCGCGGTGTTCACGGTGGCTCCGCTCGCCGCGCGGCTCCCCGCCGGCGTGCCGCGCGTGCTGCTCGACGACGCTCCCCGGGCGGCGCGCTACGCGGCCGGCGGCGATTCCCGCGAGGTGGACCTCGGCTCGCACCACGGGCTCGCGCTCGAGGGCGCCCCGGGCGCCGAAGGGCGCGACGAGGAGGCGGCCATCGTGTACACCTCGGCCATGGCGGGGCGCCCGCTCGGCGCGATCCTCACGCACCGCAACCTGCTCGCCAACGCCTGGAGCACGGTGAAGGCGGTGCAGCAGAGCGCCGACCACCACGTGCTGGCCCTGCTGCCCTTCGCGCACCTGTTCGGGCTCACCGTCACCGGCATCGCGCCGCTCCTCGCGGGAGCCCGCGTCACGACGATGGACCGGTTCAATCCGGCGCGCGCGGCCGAGCTGCTGGCCGCCGGCGGGGTGACCGAGGTCGTCGGCGTGCCGGCCATCTTCGCCGTCCTGCTGGCGGCCGTCGAACGCCGGCGCGCGGGCGTGGGCGCGCTGCGCGTGTGCATCTGCGGCGGAGCGCCGCTCGCGCCCGAGCTGCAGGAGCGGTGGTTCGACGTCACCGGCGTGGAGCTGCGCCAGGGGTACGGGCTCACCGAGGCGGCGCCCGTGTGCCTGTTCAACCGCCCCGACCGGCCCAACGCCCGGGGCACGATGGGCACCGCGTTCCCCGACGTCGAGGTCACCGTCCGCGCCCCCTCCGCCGGGGGCGGCGGCGCCACGCCCGAGCTGCCGCGCGGCGAGTCGGGGGAGATCTGCGTGCGCGGGGCAAACGTCTTCCGCGGCTACGTCTCGGGGGGCGAGGCGGGGCTGGCCGTGCGCGGCGGCTGGCTCTACACCGGCGACCGGGGAGCGATGGCCGCCGACGGCACGGTGGCCTTCCGCGGCGTGCTCAAGGCGATGTTCACGCGCAACGGCTTCAACATTTATCCCGAAGAGATCCGCCGCGCCGTGGGCGAGCTCGCGGGGGTGCGCGAGGTCGTCGTGCGCGCGGTGCCCGAGCCGACGCGCGAGCACGACATCGCGCTCGACGTGCGCGGCACCGTTACCGCCGACGACGTGCGCGCCTGGTGCGAGAGCCGCCTCAGCGGCTACAAGCAGCCCGTGGCGGTCGTGGTCGACGCCTGACCGTCACCCGTCGACGGCCGACGGCAGACTGTAGACCGGGGTGGAGATCTTGGGGGCCAGCAGCAGGTCGCCGGCGCTGAACGCCCGCTCCACGGCGTCGATGACGTCGGGGTCGAACTGCGGGCCGGCGTTGCGGCGAAGCTCCTCCACCGCGCCCTCGAGCGTCAGCTCGGCGGCGCGGTACGGGCGCCCGCTGGTCATCGCGTCAATGGCGTCGGCGGCGGCGGCAATGCGGGCCTCGAGCGGAATCGCCCGCCCCTTGAGCTGGTCGGGCACGCCGCGACCGTCCAGCCGCTCGTGGTGCGACCGCACGATGTTCAACGCCACCGGCACGTCGCCGAGCAGCGGGGCGAGGATCCGCCACCCGACCACCGGGTGGATCATGATGTGCTCGTACTCCTCCGCCGTCAGCCGCCCGCGCTTGTTCAGCACCTCCTCGCGGACGCCGATCTTGCCCAGGTCGTGCACGTGGCCGCCCAGCTCGATCTGCCAGATCATCTCGGCGTCGAGGCGCAGGGCGTGCGCGATGATGGTGGCATACTTGCTCACGCGCACCGAGTGGCCCCGGGTGTACGGATCCTTCACTTCCAGCGCTTCGGCCAGCGACTGGATGCCGGTGAGGAACAGCTCCTCGAGCCGCCGGGCCTGCGCCTGGACCCGCTCCTCGAGCCGCTCCTGGTAGTCCCGGTTCTCGAGCACCAGGCGCCGCCGCTCCAGCGCCTGCGCCACGCGCGCCCGCACCTCCTCGAGGTGGAACGGCTTCGTGAGGTAGTCCATGGCGCCGATCGCCAGGCACTTCACCGCCACGTCCACGTCGGCCACCGCGGTCAGCATGATCACCGCCGTGTCGGGATAGCGGGCCCGGATCTCGCGCAGCAGCTCGATCCCGTCCACGTGCGGCATGCGCAGGTCCGAAATCACCAGCGTCACGCGGTGCGTCTCCAGGAATTCCAGCGCCTCGCGACCGTTGGCCGCCTCGTAGCACTGGAACCCGTCGCCGCGCATCAGGTGCACCAGCACCTGGCGCAGCGGCGCCTCGTCATCCACGATCAGGCACGTCGCCCGTCCGATGTGCTCCATTCGCTCTCCGCGCCCCGCTCCCGCGACGCTCGCCGCCCCCAGCCGCGGCGATTATCTTTCCCCCCGACTCCCACTTCCCGAGAATCGGCATGACGCGCGTTTACGACGACGACCTCGCCGCCGGCTTCGCCACCCGCGCAGTGCACGCGGGTCAGCGCCCCGAGCCCCTCGCCGGGGCCATCATGACTCCCGTATACCTGACCTCGACCTACGTCCAGGA
>JAGWRI010000058.1 GCA_028876525.1 Gemmatimonadota bacterium
ATCGATCGTATGAGCAGAGGCTGGAGCGACAATTGGCCCAGAACTGGTCGCGCTCTTTAGAGCTTCGCGTGTCAACTGAAGATCAATGGCCCTGTGCTTGAGCGAGGCATAAGCCAGGATCTTGATGATGGAGCCTTCAAGCTCTCTGACGCTCGATTGCACGACCTCGGCAATGTATTGGATCACCTCATGGGGGAAAGTAACCTCGAGATGGTCGAGTTCAGTCTTATGCTGAAGGATTGCGATTCTATGCTCGGTATCGGGAAGTTCGATGTCGGCGACCATCCCCCACTGAAACCGACTGACCAGACGAGCCTCCAAGCCTCCAATCTCACTTGGGGGACGATCGCTTGTTAGAACGATCTGGCGTCCAGCCTCATACAGGGCATTGAAGGTGTGGAAAAACTCTTCCTGGGTGCCTTCCTTGCCCTTTAGAAAGTGAATGTCATCGACGAGCAGAAGATCGGTTTCCCTGAAGCGGCGGCGAAACTCGGCAGTCCGACGATTCTGAATAGAGGCTACCAGGTCGTTTGTGAATTGCTCGGTGCTAAGGTAGGTAACACGCAGGGCCGGCTTAGTCGCAAGTAGTTCGTGGGCAATGGCTTGCATTAAATGGGTCTTGCCAAGACCAGTGCGCCCATAAATGAATAGTGGATTGTAGACGCGCCCCGGAGCTTGGGCTACAGCATGAGCTGCTGCTGCAGCAAGTTCGTTCGACTTTCCCACGACAAAATGATCAAACGTGTACCGTTCATTCAGAGAGGGTGCTATAGTGTTGCCTTGTTGCTGCTCTGCTGTCTCTGGTTTGTTCTTAGAGAACAGATCCATTTGGGGCCGTTGCTGCCGGTCTGGATCGACATAAAAACTCAGCGCAACTGGATGACCAACAGCAATAGGAGCTAGTGACGACAGGAGATCGGCATACTTACTCTCCATCCACTCCTGTGAAAACTGGTCCGGTACGGTCAGACGAAGAGTCGGGTCTTCCCATGCAGTGGCTCGGATGGGCTCAAGCCAGGTTCGGAAGACATCTTCGCCAACCGTGGCGCGAGCGTGGGTAATGAGTCGAGACCAGATTTCAGGAGCGTTCGATTGCATGGCAGTGTGGAAAACTTGAAGGGTGGCCAAGGTAAGCAGATGCCAGGGGCGGAGCAACTCTTAGGAAACGAGCCCTCGAACGAGATGGTCCTTGACCGTCCGGCCCTTGATCTATCTTCAAGCGCTGACTAAGCTTAGGGTTCTTGGGTAGAAGTGATATCAGCCGAATACGTGGAGCCAATTCATGGGCAAGCCGACTTATCGTCCGCGGAACAAGCGCCGGGTCAAGACGCACGGGTTCCGGACGAGGATGGAAACGAAGTGGGGACGGAAGGTTCTGAGCCAGCGAAGAAAGAAGGGACGGAAGCGTCTGACAGTAAAGCTTCCAAGCAAGTACGCCGGCGTATAAATGAGCCAGGAGTATCCGCGGATTCGGCGGATCACTCATCGTTCCGAGTTCCAGAGGTTGCTCAGTAAGGGGACGCGAGTTCGTACGTCGGACCTGGACGTGCGAGAGCTGGCGTCCCCTCTTGGATATGTACGGGTCGGGCTCGTCGTACCGAAGATCGGACAGACGGCCGTTGCGCGAAATACGCTGAAGCGACGGCTTCGGGAACTTGTTCGTCTTCACCTGCTCCCGTTGCCAGCCTCGTGCGACGTGGCGATCCGTTGCCAGAAGAGCGCCTATCGCCGGAACTTCCAAACGTTGCAGGAGCAAGTTGCCCGGATTGGAGCCGGACTGGTAACCCAGTTCGGCAAGGCTGCTGAAGCATGAAGACGCTGATTTTGTTCCTGGTCAAGGGATACCAACTCTGGATCGGGCCACTACTTCCTCCGTCATGCAGGTACTACCCGACGTGTTCGGCATACGCCGTGGAAGCGGTGGAGAAATACGGGGCGGGGAAAGGGAGTTGGCTGGCTACTCGACGCATCCTGCGATGCCACCCCTTCCACGCCGGTGGGTATGACCCTGTTCCCTAACCCTACTCACACCCGTTCATGGACCGCCGCGTCTTTCTCGCCGTAATCCTGACGGCGATTGTCATTGTAGTTACCCCGCTGATCTTTCCGGGAAGTCGGCCAACACCGATTCGGGACAGCCTGGCAGCTGACAGCATTACAGCGACCGTCCAGGAGAAACCCATCGCCGCGCAGGCGCCGACAGCACATGCGGCGCAGAAAGGGCCCGATCGTGCTGCGACCGTCATGCCGGACACGACGGCTACCGACAGCAGCGAAGTCGCCAGCGGGCACATGACGGTGTGGTATGCTGATCGGCTCGGTGCCCCGTCGCGCGTGAAGCTCGATGACTATCAATCGCGCAACCCCGGTCGACGATCGGGACCAGTCGACCTGCGCCCGGACGAACACGGACCCCTGCTGTCCTATGCCCTTGCATTCGGGGACAGCACGGCATCGTTGGCGCAGGCCGGCCTGGTCCCCGTCGGGCAATCGCAGAACAAGACCAAGGGGATCACGTTTCAGGGAATGCTGGGCTCACGGGCGGTACGAATCGCCTATGCGGGCCCGGAGACCGATGCGGATCGATATCTCGTTCACGTCGTCGTGAACATCACAGATGCGCCGGGAGACGCCCGCCTCCTGATCGATCTTCCCAGGACCCTGGCCTCGGCCGAGTCGGATACGCTGGATGACTTCCGACACCTCGCCTTCGGATACAAGCCCAAAGGCGACGGTGTCCAGAGCATTGCGTTCGGAAAGCTCGATTCCGGTCAGACGAAAATCGTGAACGGTCCGCTGGAATGGGTAGCTCTGCGGAACAAGTACTTTCTCGTCGCGGTGATCAGCCAGGACAGCGCGATTGCGGGGGCAAGCTTTACCGGCGGCCGTCGGGAAGCCAAGGTTGCGGTACAGGGTTCGAGCCAGGTCGTAATCCCGCTGAGGAACGGCCAGGCGAGCTTCGATCTGTATACCGGACCACAGGAATTCGAACGCCTCCAAGCACTGGGACACGATCTTGCGCACGTGAATCCGTACGCGGGGTGGCTGCATGGGGTCGTGCAGCCGTTTGCCAACATCGTGACGCGCGTGCTCCTCTGGATGAAGCGGACGTCCGGGCTGAGCTATGGCTGGGTGATCATCATCTTCGGCGTGACCGTTCGATTGCTGCTCTGGCCGCTGAACCAGAGCGCCATGCGGACAAGTATCCGGATGCAGCGCTTGCAGCCGGAGCTGGCGGAGGTTCAGCGGAAGTACAAGAATGACCCGGAGAAACAACGGGACGCTCTGGTGAAGCTGTATCAAGCGCACGGCATGACGCCGTTCAGCCCGATGATGGGCTGCCTGCCGATGCTGATTCCCATGCCCATCCTGTTCGCGCTGTACTTCGTATTCCTGAACACGATCGAATTCCGCGGCGTGCCGTTCCTCTGGATGCATGACATCTCGGCGGCGGATCCCTATTTCATCACCCCGCTGGTGATGGGACTCTCGATGTTCGCCCTGTCGTGGATCGGCATGCGCGGCACGCCGCCCACGCCGCAGACGCGGATGATGAGCTACATGATGCCGGTGGTGTTCACGTTCATGTTCCTGCGGTTTGCGGCCGGGCTGAATCTGTACTATGCGGTGCAGAACCTGGCGGCACTGCCGCAGCAGTGGCTCCTGGCGCGTGAGCGGGCGAGCGTGAACGCCTCGGGAATCAGCGCCAAGCGGGACGACCGGCGCGACAAGACGTAGGGACCGAGCGAGATAGAGTGGCGATGGAGACCGGCACGCCGGACGACACCATCGTGGCCGTGGCATCGGCCCCGGGCATGGGGGCACTGGCCGTGGTGCGGCTGTCGGGGCTGCGAGCGCACGATATCGCCGCATGCGTGGTGCGTGATGGCCTGGAGAAGGCCCGCCGGGCGGTACGCCGCAAGCTCGTGGATGCGTTCGACAGCCCCGTGGATGACGGCATCGTGATCCGGTATGACGCTCCGCGGTCATACACAGGCGAGGACAGCGTCGAAATCGTTTGCCATGGAGGCGCCGTGACGCCCGCGCGGGTCATGGCGGCCCTGGTGAGCGCCGGCGCGCGGCCGGCCGTCCCCGGCGAATTCACGCGGCGCGCGGTCCTGAACGGGAAGCTGGACGTCCTTCAGGCCGAAGCGGTGAACGATCTGATCCGGGCCGAGTCGAGCGCGGGCGCGGCATTGGCGCTGGAGCAGCTGGATGGCGCACTGTCACGGCGGCTCGACGCACTCCGCCAGCAGATCCTGGACCTCGAAGCGTTGATCGCCTACGAAATCGACTTCCCGGAGGAAGACGACGGGCCAATGGACGCCGGGCGCGTGACGGCGGCGACAGACGCCGTGATTGGCGCGATCACGCGGCTCATCGAAACGGCGCCCCGGGGGGAGCTGGTCCGGACCGGCGCCCTGGTCGTGATCGCCGGCGCCCCCAACGTGGGCAAGTCGTCGCTCTTCAACGCGGTGCTGGGACGCCGGCGAGCCCTGGTGACCGACATCCCGGGCACGACACGCGACGCGCTGGAGGCCGTGGTCGACGCAACTCCGATTCCGCTGCGTCTGGTGGATACGGCAGGGCTGCGGGAGACGATGGACGTGGTGGAGCAACTGGGCGTGGGGATGGCGCGGGAGTACCTCGAACGGGCGCAGCTGGTGCTGGCCTGCGGCGACTCGAGCGCCGCCGTGCGCCAGGCGATGGATGCAGTGGGGCGGCTATCGGAAGCGCCGGTCCTTGCCGTGCGGACCAAAGCCGATCTCGACGTCGTGCGCACCGACGCGGACGACGCGCCGGTGGGAACCCTGCGGGTGAGCGCGCAAACCGGGGAAGGCATCGACGCACTGATCCAGCGCGCAAGTCGGCTGGTATTGGATAGTACGGGACCGGCGACCGAAGAGATGCCGGTGGTGGCTCACGCCCGGTACCGGAAGGCGCTGGAGGATGCCCGCTCCGAACTGAGGCATTTCACGGAGGCCCGCGCGGGCGGCGCCGTGCCGGCGCCGGTGTCCGCGGTGCACCTTCGGGAGAGTGCGCGCCACCTCGAAGGTCTCATCGGCGCGATCGACGTCGAAGACGTACTGGAACGACTGTTCAGTACGTTCTGCGTCGGGAAGTAGCCTCAGGCAAGCGGCTCGCGGCGCGTAGCCGATTCCCAGATTTCCTCGGCCAGCCATTCCATGCGCTCGTGGGCGTAATCCAGCTCGACGGGCGACAGATCGGCAGCGCGGTTGGTGAGGTCACGGGCCAACGCGATCATCTCATCGAGAAGCTCCCGCAGCGTGCGGTTCTGACGACGATCGGACGCGCCGGAAGCGGACACGGGCAACCTCGGAGTCGGTCAGGAAGCGGTAGCGGCGCCACCGTAAGGCTGCGAGATGAGCTCGGCGGTTGGCGCGCGCAATGCCCAGGGCAATCCGCGAGAGGCCACGGCGGCCTCCACCATTCGTGCGCCGAGGTAGTAGCCGCTGCGCTCGGGCAGTATGTGGTGGCCGGCCATGCGGGCATCGTCACTGACGCCGTCGGAAAGATAGCGCAAGCGCAAACCAAGCGCGGCCCGGTCGAGGTCTGGTTCGACGGCCTTCCAGAGGACGGGCTCCATTTCCCGGATTCTGGCATACTGCCGCCGGATGTACCCGAAGTACTCCCAGATGGCGTGTCCGGGGCTGACCAGCTGCGATGCGTGCACGGCGAGCCCTTCATTGACGAGCAGTTCGCGAAGCGGCGCCGTGCGACCGGCTTCCCAATACGAGTATTCGCCGGTCTCGCGCACGAGAGACCGGATGGCCGCACGGCTGGTCGGTGACGTGTAACGCACCACGTGCGCGACCTCGTGGGATAGCCAGAGAGGAATGAGCTCGGGGTCGAGGCCCAGGCCGAAGGTGTCCGGATTCGCGACACCCGTGAAGTGCTCGAGACAGACGAAGGCGACGCCGCGCTGGCCCACGACCAGCTCGCCGGCGTTGGCGGCGCCGACGCCGACCATGAGAACGACGTCGAAGTCCACATCGGCCTCGAACGCGCGGGCGCACGATTCCTCGACCCGCCGAGCGAGTGTGACGACGTCGGTTCGTTCGAGCATGGAGCGGAGGTCCGCGCGGTCCGCGGCGACAGTGCCGCGAACGATGTCCAGGAAATGCGGGCCCTCGGGAGGAATGACGTAGTTCTCCCAGTAGCTGTGGAGAATTCGTCTATGAGTGGCGAGATAGCGCTGGTAGGCGGCGGCGGGATCTGTGCTGTCGAGGACCGCGAAGAAGTCTGGCAGCAGGTTGATGAGCATTCAGCCGGTCTGGAGAGGGCAGCGGCGCGACTCGCGGACGCGGAATCATACAAATCCGGTCGGAAGTCAACAAGAGTCGACTTCGTCGAAGCGTCACCTCGAACTACCGCGTGCCGAACAGACGGTCGCCGGCGTCGCCGAGTCCGGGGAGAATGTAGCCCGACCCGTTCAACTCGCGATCGAGGGCCGCGCACAGCACCACGACATCAGGGTGCGCTTTGGCCAGATGCTGGACACCCTCGGGCGCGGCGACGAGACAGAGAAAGCGAATGCGTTGCGCTCCGGCGCGCTTGAGCGACGTGACGGCGGCCACGGCGCTCCCGCCGGTGGCGAGCATCGGGTCGAGGACGAAGAAATCGCGCTCGGTGGCGTCGGCCGGCACTTTGAAGTAGTAGTCCACCGGACGGAGCGTCTCGTGATCGCGATAGAGACCGATGTGGCCGACGCGAGCCGACGGCACGAGGCGGCAGATTCCCTCGACCATCCCCAGCCCCGCCCGCAGGATGGGCACGAGCGTGAGCTTCTTGCCCATCACGCGCCGTCCCATGGTGCTCTCGAGTGGGGTCTCGACCGGCACCGGCTCGAGCGCGAGGTCGCCTGTCGCCTCGTAGGCCATGAGGGTAGCGATCTCGTCGACGAGCTCCTTGAAGATCTTGGTCGGGGTGGTCCGATCGCGAAGGAGGGTCAGCTTGTGCTGGACCAGCGGATGGTCGACGATGCGGAGAGTCGGGAATCCGGGGGTGGTGTGCATGGCGCGGAAGGTACTATCTTCGCCGGCATGAAAGAATACCAGGCGGTGACCATACGTCTGACCCGACACGTGCGCGAAGACGAGGAGACACTCACGGATCTCCTGAACGAGCGCAGCCGGTCGGGATGGGAACCGGCCATGATGACACAGGACGGGGAGCGGTTGACGGTGGTGTTCCAGCGACCGAGCGAGCGAGAACCGTGATGTGAGAGTGTCATTCCGCGGGGCCGCGCGCGAAGTCACCGGATCGTGCCACCTGGTGACCGTAGGCTCGCAGACGATCGCGCTCGACTGCGGACTCTTTCAGGGAAGACGAGCGGCCAGCCACGGGAAGAACCTGCAGCTACCGCTCCCGGTCGAGCAGCTCCACGCCGTGGTCTTGTCGCACGCCCACATCGATCATTCGGGGCGTCTCCCTTATCTGGTGCGGAAGGGGTTCGCGAGCACCATCTGGACCACCCCAGCCACGCGCGATCTGTGCACCCTGATGCTGGCGGATTCGGCGCACATCCAACATCAGGACGCGGCGCATCTCGCCAAACATCATAAGAGCTTTATCGAGCCACTATACAATCAGGACGACGTCAATCGGACCATTGACCTGATGGTGACGGTTCCGTACGACCGGCCGTTCGAAATTGCAGACGGCATCACCGGCAGGTTTGTCGACGCCGGGCACATCCTGGGCTCCGCGATCGTGGTGCTGGAATGTCGGGAGCGCCAGAACAAGAGCGACCTGGTCTACTCCGGGGACCTTGGACGGTACAACCAGCCGATCATCCGCGATCCTCAGGTTCCGAAGCGGGCCGACCACGTGATCCTCGAGTCGACCTACGGGAACCGCCAGCATCCCAGCAGTGCGAATCTGCGGGAGCAGCTGGCGGAAGTGGTTCGCACGACGGCAGCCCGCGGAGGGCGGGTTCTGATTCCCGCGTTTGCCGTGGGCCGCACCCAGGAGATCATCTACGACCTCCACGGGCTGTACAGGGCAGGGAAGATCCCCGAGATCCCGATCTACGTGGACAGCCCGCTGGCAATCGACGTGACGGGCGTGTTCGCCACCCATCCCGAGGCGTTCGACCAGCGAGAACCCCTGGTGCGCGAAGGCAGCGCCCTGTTCGACTTCCGGTTGGTTCGATACACCCGGGACGTCACGGAGTCGAGGGCCCTGAACGAGCGGCGGGGCCCGATGGTGATCATCGCAGCGTCCGGCATGGCGGAGTCGGGACGGATTCTGCATCATCTGGCGCACGGCGCGCCGGATCCCCGCAATACGATTCTCATCGTGGGCTTCCAGGCGGAGCACACGTTGGGGCGACGGATCGTCGAACGGCAATCGATGCTGCGGATCTTCGACGAGCAGGTGCCGCTGCGCGCCGAGGTGCAGGTGCTCACGGGGTACAGCGCGCACGCCGACGAGGCGGAAATCGTCCTGTGGCTGGAAGCGATGGCGCAAACGGCAGGGCACCGGCCCCGGGTGAGCCTGGTCCACGGCGAAGCCGACGCGCAGGACGCGCTGCGCGCCCGGCTGACGGCTGCGGGCTACACCGTGGGAACGCCCGGGCCGGGCGACACGCTCGAACTGTGAGCGATGGCGCCATGACCGCCGCCGGCTCCAGCGGCGATGCGAGATCGCGAATCATCGCCTCGGCTCGCCGGGGAATTCTCGAGTACGGAGAACGCGGCGCGAACTCGGCCCAGGTAGGCGCCGAAGCGGGGGTGAGCAAGGCGCTCGTGCACTATCACTTCGCCGACAAGCGAGCGTTGCTGCTGGCCGTCGTGGACGATTGCGGCCAGCGCATCGAGCGCCGGCTGCGGCTCGTCCCGGATGCGCTGCGCGGGACGAATGCGTTCGAGCGGTGCCGGAAATGGCTGGCCGAGGAGCTGGAGGCGGTCGACATCCACCTCCTGCTGCGACTGGCCGGAAGCGGTGACGAGGCGGTGAGAAACAGGGCGCGGTCCGGCATTCAAGTGTTCCGGAGTGCCGTTGAGGCTCAACTCGAAACCGCCCTGGAGTCTCTCGCCGTCGCTCCGACCATCCGGATGGATCTGATCGCAAGCCTGGCGTCGGCCACCGCGCTCGGACTGGCGGGGAGCGATGTGCGCGAGGCCAGCGGCGATCGCGAGGCCACGCTCGACACGCTCTGGCTCGCGATTCTCGGTCTGTCACGCTGACCGCCGAGTCCCTTCCGGCGAAGACCCGCGACAGACTAGGTTGCGCCGAATGCAGCGACCACAGCCCCCGGCCTGGAAGAGAGTGGTTCGTATCGGCGCCGCGGTGCTGTTCGCCGGGTGGCTGGTCTCGCTGGGCGCGGTGATCGTGTGGGGATGGCGGGACACGGCACGTCCCGCGGGCGCGATCGTGGTGCTGGGGGCGGCGCAGTACGCGGGGCGGCCCTCGCCGGTGCTGCGTGCCCGGCTGGACCACGCGATCGATCTCTGGAATCGCGGCCTGGCGACCCAGCTTGTTGTCACCGGCGGCACCGGCGCCGGCGACACGACGAGCGAAGCCGCCGTGGGGCGTCGGTACGCCATGCAGCACGGCGTGCCCGAAGCCGCGATCGTGCTCGAAGCGGAGGGCCGCACCACGGCCGAATCCATGCGCGCCATGGCGGCCATGATGCGCGCCGAAGGACGCGACAGCGTGATCCTGGTCAGCGATCCGTTCCACATGCTGCGCCTGACGATCCTGGCCCGCGCGTCGGGCCTGACGCCGCTGCTGTCGCCGACAAGGAACAGCCCGATCTCAGCGAGCTGGCGAGAGCAGTGGGCTTATTGGCTGAGCGAGTCGGTCAAGGCGCCGCTGGCGCTGGTCGGGAGCGGCGGCAATTAGTATCCAATAGATACTAAGTCTGTGCCCGGCGACCGTCGTCGGAGAGCACGGCGTGTACGAGCCATTGCCAGTAGCGGTCGGCGGCGACGTCCGGCACGTCGTTGTGGCCGGCGTCGGATACGAGCAGCAGCCGGCCGGGCTGCCTGGCCGCCGCGAACACGGCCTGCCCCATGGCGACGGGCACGACGCGGTCGCGCATGCCGTGCGCGACGTGCACGGGACAATCGAGGGCGGCGACGCGCCGCGGGGTGTCGTAGTGCACCCGCGACAGCCGGCTCCAGATGGGCAGGTACGTGGGAAAGAAGAGCCGGGAAGCCATGGCGCGGGCCGAGGTGAAGGGGGACTGAAGGGCGATCGCGGCCGGCGGGGCGCTCCAGGCGAGCTCGGCGGCGATGGCGCTGCCCAGGGAATGGCCGAAGAGCACCAGCCGGCGAGGCGGTCCACCCAGGAGGCCGTGGAGAAAGGCCAGCATGGCCAGGGCGTCGGCCTGTCCAGTGGCGTAGGTGGGCCGACCCGAGAGCATTCCGTAGCCCCGATATTCGGGAACGACGACGGCGGCCCCGGTCCGCGCATGCAGCTCGAGCGCCCACGGGACCATCCACTCGGCCAGATCGGCGTTCCCGTGGAAGGCGATGACGAGCGGGTCCTCGGCCGAAGGCGTTCCCACGACGTATGCCGCCAGTTTCTGCCGGTCCGCCGCCTCGTATGTCACGCGTCTGACGCGGCGGTCGAATGGTGGGGGCGCCACCGGCCGGGGAGGTTGGAAGACCAGGCGCTCCTGACCGCGCCAGACGAGGGCGATTGCGGCCAGGACGCCGCCGCCCACGAAACCGACCGTGGCGAGCAGGCCGAGCAAGAGAGAATGCGTCACGAACCGATGCCGAGGGTTCCTGTGGATCGAAGACCGGTGCAACTTAAGAGGATGCGCATTCCGATCGAGACATTCGAACTGGCCAACGGCCTGCGGGTCACGCTGTCAGAAGACCACACGGCGCCGATTGTCGGAGTAAATCTGTGGTATCACGTGGGGTCGGCCAACGAGCGGAAGGGGCGCACGGGATTCGCCCACCTGTTCGAGCACATGCTGTTTCAGGGCTCGGCGGACGTGGCGGCGAACGAGCACTTCGAGCTGATCCAGCGCGCCGGGGGAACGCTGAACGGGTCCACCTGGCTCGACCGGACGAACTACTTCGAGGTCGTGCCGTCGAACGAGTGCGAGTTGGTGCTATGGTTGGAAGCCAATCGCATGGGCCAGTTGCTGCCGGCCATGACGCAGCAAAAGCTCGATACGCAACGCGACGTGGTGAAGAACGAGCGCCGCTGGTCGGTGGACAACCAACCGTACGGCACGTGGTGGGAACGCCTGCCCGCGCTGTGCTTCCCGCCCAGCCATCCGTTTCACCACTCGCTGATCGGCTCGATGGAGGACCTGTCGCAAGCGAGCCTCGAAGACATCGCCCAGTTCTTCCGTGCCTACTATACCCCGGACAACGCGGTTCTCTCCATCACGGGCGACTTCGATCCACCACAGGCGCGCGGTTGGGTGGAGCGCTACTTCAGCGCCATTCCGCGAGGCACCGACGCCCGCAATCGCCCGCCAATGGACGTCGGCCCGGTATTCGGGCGAGCGCTCGAAGAGCGGGTCGCCGACGACGTCGCCCTGCCCCGGCTTTTCCTCGCGTTCCGCTCTCCGGTGTTCGGGAGCGAGGCCTACTACGCGGCGAGCGTCTGCGGCGCGGTGCTGGGGCAGCGCAGCGGGAGCCGGTTGTACCGGCGGCTGGTTCGGGAGCGGGAGATCGCGGCGGAGGCCACCGCATTCACGTTCGATCTTCCCAAGGGAAGCGACCTGCTCGTGACCGACGTGACGGCCCGGCCCGGGGTGAGCGCCGACGAATTGCACGACGCGGTGACGGCGGAGATCGATACGGTGCACCGGGAGGGGGTGACGGCGCACGAAGTATCCCGCGCGGCGGCGCTGATCGAGACCGACTTCGTGAACGCGCTGCAGTCGGCCGGGGAGCGGGCCGACCGGCTGTCGATGTTCGCCACGTACTTCGGGAACCCGCACCTGGTCAACGAGCAGCTGGATCGATATCAAGCGGTGACGGTGGACGAGGTGAACGCGTTCATCAAGGCACGTCTGGGGCCCGACAACCGCGCCAGCCTGCTCTACGTGCCGCGCGAGACCGGCACTGCGACGGACACGGATTCCCAGGGAGCGGCCGCATGACGACGCCCACGAGCCGCCGGCCGTCGCCTGGCGATGCACGGCCGTACCACTTTCCGCGGTTCCAGCGCCATCGGTTGAGCGGCGGGGTGCAGCTGATCACGGTTGCGGCGCCCAAGCTGCCACTGGTGTCGGTGGCGGCCGTCGTGGACGCGGGAGCGGCGCGGGATCCGGAGGGAATGGACGGACTCGCCGTGCTGACGGCGAAGCTGCTCCTCGAAGGCACGGTCCAGCGGGAAGGCGCCGAGCTGGTGGACGCGTTCGAGCAGCTCGGGGCGAGCGTGGACATCACGGCCGACTGGGACAGCGCGACGGTTCGGCTCACGGTCCTGTCGGCGCACGCAGAGGCCGCGATCGGACTGCTGCGCGAGGTCCTTCGCGAGCCGGCGTTCCGCGAGCGTGACGTCACCCGATTGAAAGCGGAACGGCGCGCCGAGATCCTCCAGATGCGAGCCGACCCGCGCGAGCTGGCCGACGAATCGTTCGAGCGGCACCTGTACGCGGCAGGCGCACGCTATTCGCGTCCGGCCGCGGGCGGGATGGCCGCGACGGACCGGATCACGCGGCAGGCGGTGAAGGAATTCTACGATCGGCACTACGTGGCGTCGCGAGTCACGCTGATCGTGGCCGGTGACCTGTCCGACGCCCGCGCACGCGGCATCGCAGCGGCCGCATTCGGCGACTGGACGGGCACCGGGCCCGAGGTGGCGCGCGCCGTGGACGAAACGGCGAGCATGTCGCGGCGGATCCGCGTGGTCCGGAAGGCGGATGCCCCGCAGTCGGAGCTGCGAATCGGCCACGAGGGTGTTTCGCGCGGGCACCCGGACTATTTCCCGCTGGTCGTGATGAACGCCGTGCTGGGCGGCCTGTTCTCGTCGCGCATCAACCTCAATCTCCGGGAAGCGCATGCGTACACATACGGGGCGCACTCGGGATTCGACTGGCGGCGCAGCGCCGGCCCGTTCGCCATCTCGACGGCCGTGGAAAGCGGGGTTACGGCTGACGCCGCGTCGGAGGTCTTGAAGGAAATCGAGCGCATTCGCGACGCAGCAGTTGCATCCGACGAGTTGAGCCTCGCCACGAGTTACCTCGCCGGAGTCTTCCCGATCCGGTACGAGACCACGTCGGCGATCGCGGCGGCGCTGGCTTCGCTGGTGACGTACGGATACCCGGACGACTACTTCGACAGCTACCGGGCGCGCATCGAATCGATCACCGAGGACGACGTGCTGCGGGTCGCGCGCGCGCACCTGCATCCCGATCGGCTGCTGGTCGTGGCAGTGGGCGATCCCGCGGTGATCGAAGCGCCGCTGGCGGCGCTCAACCTCGGCCCGCTGTCGGTGAGTGCGGCGGGTGACGCAGAAGCCGGCGCCTGAATCGAGTGATTCCATGAGCACATCGGGCGACCTTCCGGGAACGCGTCGCGTCTACACCGGCCGGGTGATCAACCTGGACGTCGATCGCGTCGTCCTTCCCAACGGCACGACGGCCGATCTGGAAATCATCCGGCATCCGGGGGCGAGCGCGATCGTTCCTATCCTCAGTGACGCCGAGGCGTCCGATCCCACGCTGGTCCTGATCCGCCAGTACCGACATGCCGCCGCCGGCTACCTGTACGAAATTCCCGCCGGCCGGCTGAACGACGGCGAAGACCCGGCCCAGTGTGCGGTGCGCGAGCTGGCGGAGGAAACCGGCTACCGGGCGGGACGCGTGGAGCACCTGTTCAGCATGTTCACGACGCCAGGATTCACCGACGAACGCATCCACGTCTTTCTGGCCTCGGGGCTGTCGGAGGGTCCCACTGCGCACGAAGCGGACGAGATCCTGAAGGTGGAGCAGGTGCCCGTTTCTCGCGCGCTGGCCCTGATCGAGGGCGGTGAGATCCAGGATGCGAAGACGGCGCTCTCCATTCTCTACCTGGCTCGATACAGCAGGCACGAGTAACCATCAAACTACGATTGAAGGGTTTCTTCAGGCGGTCAGTTAACTGGCCACTGAAGGGGTCAATTATTCTGGTTGTGTCTCAAAATTCGGACATCGAACAATCGGTCAACGCGGGAGAATAGCGCTGCAACCTGCTGGTAATAATCGAGTTACTGTTTGTATGCGAATTTGATGTCCGTGGCATGGGACGTGCAACTGATGGTTCCCGACCAGGCAGAACCACGCGGCGACGCCGCGACGGAGCCAGCCTGGAAATGGTGTCGAGAACCTACCGGAGCACAGCCATGGCCGAGCTCGCAACCAAGCAGATTGCCCCACAGAAGTCGCCCACCCGGGATGCGCTCCACGCGGCGTCCGACACGGGGCTGGTGAATACGTTCCTGACCGGGGACGAGCGGGCGTTCCAGGAGTTGGTGGAGCGGTATCAGGTGAGGCTCCTGAACTTCATCTTTCGCACGATCGGCGACCGGGAGCGGGCGGAAGACCTGGTGCAGGAGGTCTTCATCCGGGTCTATCGGCACATTCACCGGTTCGACACGACGAAGAAGTTCTCGACGTGGATCTACACGATTGCGTCCAACCTGGCGAAGAACGAGCTGCGCAACCGGTCACGCAATCCCCTCGTGCTGTTCCAGGCCATCACGGGCACGCGCACCGAGGAGGAGCGGCCGCTGCAGTTCGAGGACTACACCAGCCGGCCAGACGATCTCTTCCAGAAGCGGCACCTCCGGTCGCTCGTCGAGGAGACCGTGGCCCAGCTCCCGGAGCACCACCGTGAGGTGTTCGTGCTGCGCGAGATCGAGGGAAAGTCGTACGAAGAGATCGCCGAGATCACGCACTGCAACCTCGGGACCGTGAAATCGCGGCTGAACCGCGCCCGGACCGCGTTTGCGGCGATCATCGAGCCGTGGGTCGACTAACCGGCTATCGACGCTGACGGCGGTCGGCAGACCGGAGGGCGACGGGGCGGGAACCGGGGGGGCGGCGGAGGGTATCGGGAGCAGCCCCCCACCGCCCAGCCGCATCTCATGGACTGTCGCCACTTCCGGCAATCTCACAGCGAATTTCTGGACCATCAGATGACCGAGGTCCGGGTCGGTGAGATGTATGAGCATCTTCGGGCATGCGACCGTTGCGCGCGCTTCGATACCGCGATGCGACGCGGGTTGCTCGTGGCCCGGAATCTGCCGGCGATCCGGCCGTCGCGGGACTTTCGCCCACGTCTCGAAGCCCGGCTCCGCGAACCGGTGCCCGCGGCGTCGGATCGAGGCTACCGCAGGGTGCTGACGGGGGTCGCCGCCGGGGCGGCGACCCTGGCGGCCATCTTGCTGGCGGCGGGGGCTCGGCGAAGCCAGGCGCTGGCGGTGCCGGCGGTGCCGGCGACGCCGGTCGCGACGGCATCCGCTCTCGTCCAGGAAGCGAGGCCAGCACCACGGCCGGCTTCGGCGCAGTTCATGGCGAGCCTCGCGTCCGGCATTCCGGTATGGCCGGGCGTCTCGGTGGCCGATCGCGCCGCCGCTCATCTGGAGCGGGTGGAGCTGCGGCAGACGAGCGCGTCGCCGTAGCGACCGGCGCGAGACCCGGTTCGTCGCCCGTCGCCCGGCGGCCGCTGCTGTGCGGAGCCGCAACGCCGACCGGAGCGCGTATATTCTCCGCATGACGAAAGCGGCGGACCAGAAAGTCTTTCGCGAAGCGCTCAGATCCGGCCATTTCGATCCGGTCTACTACATCCACGGCGACGAAGAACAGCTGAAGGACGAGGCCGTCCGCCAGTTGCTGGGGGTGGCCGTGGACCCGGCGACCCAGGCGTTCAATCTCGATCAGCGAAAGGGCGGCGACCTCGACGCCGAAGCGTTGGGCACGATGCTCGCGACTCCGCCGATGATGGCTGACCGTCGAGTGGTGGTGGTTCGCGACGTGGAGTCGCTGCGCAAGGACGCCCGCGGACTGCTGGACCGCTATCTGCGGCACCCCTCGCCGGACATGGTCCTGGTGCTCGTGGCCGGACCGGGCGCAAAGCCCGACCGGGCGCTCACCGGGGCGACGACCGCCGTGGAGTACGCTCCACTCACCGGGAGCCAGCTGCCGAAATGGATCGTGCAGCGAGCGGAGCGCGCCGGGAGTACGATCGGCGCGCAGGCGGCCTCGCTGCTCGAAGAGATCGCGGGAGGCGAGCTGGCGCCGCTCGCGCTCGAGATCGAGAAGCTGGCGAGCTACGTCCACGGCGGCGAGATCACCGAGGAAGCGGTGAGCGCCGTGGTCGGCGTCCGGCGCGAGGAGACGATGGGCCATTTGCTGGATGCCGTGGGGGCGCGGGACGCCACGGCGGCGCTGGCCGCGCTGCCGCACGTGCTGCAGCAGCCGAAGAGTTCGGCGGTCACGATCGTCATGGCGCTGGCGGTGCAGACGCTGGCCATGGCGTGGGGTCAGGCGAGCGGCCTGCCGCCGGGACGGCTGGCCAAGGAGTACTATGCGTTGCTCAAGGAAAGCGGGTCGGCGTACACCGGGCGCGCGTGGGGGGAGGCCGTGGCGTCGTGGACCAAAGCCGCGCCGGCGTGGTCGGCGCGGGAGCTGGACGACGCCCTGGCCGCGCTGGCGAGCACCGACGCCGCGCTCAAGGAATCGCGGGTGTCGAGCGACGAGCAGATCATGGCGACGCTGATCCTCACGATGTGCCGCGGCTCGACGTCGCGGAGGGCTGCATGAAGCACGGACGGATGCTGCTCGCGGCCGGCTTGGCGGCGGCCCTGAGCGCAGTCGGCGCGCGCGTCGCGCGGGCGCAGGGGGACACCACCGCGGCCGGGTCGCGGGCACGCATGGATTCGGCATTCGCGCGGGCGCGGCAGCTGGTCATGGCCGGGCAGACGGCCGCCGGCCGGCAGATCGGCGATTCGATCCTTGCCGCCACGCCGCCGGGAACGCCGGCGTACGGCAACGCGCTGTACGGCGCGGCGATGCTGGCGCCGACCGCCGCCGCGGCGCAACTGGCCTATCAGCGAATCATCGTCGAGTACCCGCTCTCGGCGCACGCCGGCGACGCGTTGCTGCAGCTGGCGCAGATGGAGCGCTCGGAGGGCGACCGCGCGGGCGCGGCGGAGCATCTGCAGCGGTTCCTGCGGGAGAATCCGGCGAGCCGTGACCGCGGGCGGGCGGGGCTCTGGCTGGCGCGCCTGCTGTTCGAGCAGAACGACGACCTGCGCGCCTGCGGCGTGCTGGACACCGCGCGGGCGGCCACGTCGGCTGGCGACATCGAGCTGCTGAACCAGATGAACTTCTATTCCGGGCGCTGCGCGGCGGCCGCGGCGACGGCGGCCGCGGACTCCACGGCCCGGGCGGACAGCATCAAGGCGGCAGCCGCGGCGCGCCGCGAACCGGCCAGCCGCGGCCGGGAGCGGGCCCCGGCTCGCGAGCGCCCGAGGCCGGAACCGACGACGGCTCGGGCAGAGGGGCGGTACGCGGTGCAGCTGGCGGCGTACGACACCCGCGCCCAGGCGGACCGGCTCGTCCGGGCCCTCCACGCCAGGGGCGTCGAGGCGCGCATCGAGGGCGAGCGCAAGCCGTTCCGCGTGCGCGCCGGGCACTACAACACGCGCGCCGCCGCCGAACGGGCCCTGGCGGATTTCAAGAAGATGGGATACCGGGGCTTCATCACGACGGCCGACGGGCGCTGACGGCGATGGCGCAGACCCCCCTGATGCAGCAGTACCGGGACGTCAAGGCTCGCCACGAAAGTGCCATCGTGTTCTTCCGGATGGGCGAGTTTTACGAAATGTTTTATGACGACGCCGAGCTGGCGTCGCGATTGCTCGGCCTGACGCTGACGTCGCGGAACAACGGCGGGGCGGCCGACGTGCCGCTGGCCGGGGTGCCGGTGAAGGCGGCCGGCGAGTACGTGCGCCGCCTGGTCGAGCGCGGGTACCGGGTGGCGATCTGCGAGCAGGTCGAGGATCCGAAGCTCGCCAAGGGCGTGGTGCGCCGGGAGGTGGTCGAGACGATCTCGCCGGGCGCGGCGCTGGCCGACGATCTGCTGCAGGGCGGGCGGAACAACTTCGTGTGCGCGACGTACCGGGACGGCGCGATGACGGGCATCGCGGCGGCCGACATCTCGACGGGCGAGTTGCGGCTGCACCTCTGCGCGCCGGGAGACGCCGCGGCCGTGCTGGGGCGGCTGGCGCCGCGGGAGTTGCTGGTGATGCGGGCCGCCGGCGACGGCACCGCGGCGCCGTCGCCGGGGCCCGAAGGCGAGAACGCGCTGGTGACGGAGCGCGAGCCCTGGGAGTTCGACGAAGCAATGGCGCGCGACGCGCTGGCCGAGCAGTTCGGCGTGCTGTCGCTGGATGGGCTGGGGGTGGGTCCGGCCGACGGGCCGGCCATCTGCGCGGCGGGAGCGCTGCTGCGGTATCTCCGCGAGTTGCAGCCGGGCGGCGTGCGGCTGGCCCACCCGGTGGTGGAGCGCCCGGGCGGGGTGATGCCGCTGGACGAGATGACGCGGCGGAATCTCGAACTGGTGGACTCGCTGCGCGGCGGGGACACCGACGGAACGCTGGCCAGCGTGCTCGACCAGACGAAAACGCCAATGGGGACGCGGCTGCTGCGCCAGTGGCTGCTGGCGCCGCTCACCGACCGGGCGGCGATCGAGGCGCGCCTCGACGCGGTGGAGGCGCTCGCGGCGAACGCACTGGCTCGGGACGCGTTGATCGCGGCGCTGGACGGGGTGCGCGACGTCGAGCGGTTGGCGACGAAGGCCGCGCTGGGACGGAGCACGCCACGCGACCTCGGGGCGCTGGGGCAGTCGCTGGCCCAGCTGCCGGCGGTGCACGAGGCGACCGCGCGGGTGGGGACGGCGGGCGTGCTGGCCGACGTGCTGGCGCGCTGGGATTCCTGCAATGCGCTGGCGGCGAGGATTACGAGCACGCTCGTCGAGCGGCCGCCGGTGGCGATTGGCGACGAAGCGACCATCGCGCCAGGCGCCGACGGGGAGCTGGACGAGCTGCGGGAGCTGCGGGACGGGGGCCGCGACGCCATCGCGCGGATCGAGTCCGAGGAACGCGCGCGCACGGGGATCGGGTCGCTCAAGGTCGGCTTCAACCGGGTGTTCGGCTACTACATCGAGGTGACGCGGGCCAACCTCCACCTGGTGCCCGACGACTATCAGCGCCGGCAGACGCTGACCAACGGGGAGCGGTTCGTGACGCCCGCCCTCAAGACGTACGAAGAGCGCGTGCTGAGCGCGGCCGAGCAGATCGAGAAGCGGGAGCGGGCGCTGTTCGAAGCGCTGCGCGGCGCGGCGGGGGCCGAGGCCACGCGGCTGCTCCGCACGGCGCAGGCGGTGGCGATGCTGGACGTCCTGGGCGGGTTGGCCGAGACCGCGGTGCGCGAGAACTACGTGCGCCCGCACGTGCACGACGGGTTCGGTCTGTCGATCACGGCAGGCCGGCATCCGGTGGTGGAGCGCATGATGCCGCGGGACAAGTTCATTCCCAACGACGTCGTGCTCACCGAGGACGCGCGGGTCGTGATCCTGACGGGCCCGAACATGGCGGGCAAGTCCACGATCCTGCGCCAGGTGGGGCTGATCGTGCTGATGGCGCAGATGGGCAGCTTCGTGCCGGCGCGGGCGGCGGCGGTCGGGATCGCGGACCGGGTGTTCACGCGCGTGGGGGCAAGCGACAACCTGGTGCGCGGACAGTCGACGTTCATGGTGGAAATGGCGGAGACGAGCGCGATCCTGCACGGCGCAACGGCGCGGAGCCTGGTGCTGCTCGACGAGATCGGGCGCGGGACGTCGACCTACGACGGCGTGTCGATTGCCTGGGCGGTGACCGAGCACCTGCACAACGCGGTGCGATGCAAGACGATCTTCGCGACCCACTACCACGAGCTGACGCAGCTGGCCGATGAATTAGTAGCACTTCGCAACTATAATGTGGGCGTGCGGGAGGCGGGGGACCAGGTGCTGTTCCTGCACCGGCTGCAGCCAGGGGGAGCGGACCGGTCGTACGGGATCGAGGTCGGCCGACTGGCCGGGCTGCCGGAACCGGTGCTCGCGCGGGCGCGGGCGGTGCTGAAGCTGCTGGAGGGGGAGCAGCTGGTGCCGGGGCTTCGAGGAACGCCGCCGGCTGCGCCGGCGCGCCGGGAACCAGCGGGACAACTGGGGCTGTTCGCGGCGGAGCCGCACCCCGTGGTGGCGCGACTGCGCGCGGTGGAGGCCGACACGCTGACGCCGCTCCAGGCCCTGTCGCTGCTGAGCGAATTGTCGCGCGACGCGCGGGGGGAATGAGCGCTACTCGGCTGGGGCAGGCGATCCGCCGCCGTGCTACCTTACAGTCGGCGCCGTTTCCATCTTCACCGGATCCCAACTCGTCATGACCGTGCTCCGCAACCGAAAGCCCTACGACGACGTGCTGCAGACCATCGGCTGGACGCCGCTGGTGCGCCTGCACCGGGTGACGCGGGGGATCCGCACACCGGTGTACGGGAAGGCGGAGTTCTTCAATCCCGGGGGCTCGGTGAAGGACCGGATCGGGCTGCCGATCATCGAGCGCGCGGAGCGAGAGGGGAAGCTCAAGCCGGGCGGCACGATCGTGGAAGGCACGAGCGGCAACACCGGCGTCGGGCTGGCCATCGCGGCCGCGCTGAAGGGCTACCGGTGCATCTTCACCCTGCCGGACAAGATGTCGCAGGAGAAGGTGCGGCTGCTCAAGGCGTTCGGGGCCGAGGTGATCATCACGCCGACGGCGGTCCCGCCGGACCATCCGGACAACTACGTGATGATGGCCAAGCGCATCGCGCACGAGACGCCGAACGCGGTGCTCGCGAACCAGTTCTACAACGACGCGAATCCGCAGGCGCACTACGACACGACGGGCCCCGAGCTGTGGGAGCAGACGGAGGGGAAGATCACCCACTTCGTCGCCGCGGCGGGAACGGGGGGCACGCTCACGGGCGTGGGGCGGTATCTCAAGGAGAAGAACCCGAACATCAGGATCGTGGCTGGCGATCCGGTGGGATCGATCCTGGCCGACCTGTGGCGCACGAACGGGAAGCACCACGGCGAGGGCGCGCCGTACAAGGTCGAGGGGATCGGGCAGGACAAACTGCCGGGAACGCTCGACCTGTCGGTCATCGACGACTACGTGACGGTGAGCGACAAGGATGCATTCACGATGTCGCGGCGGCTGACGCGGGAAGAAGGAATGTTCGTGGGCGGCTCGGCGGGGCTGATCACCCACGTCGCGCTCGACGTGGCGCGCCGCGTGGACGATCCGAACGCGCTGGTGGTGACGTTCCTGTGCGACACGGGCGAGCGGTATCTCTCCAAGCTGTACAACGACGAGTGGATGCGCGAGAACCAACTGCTCGACAGCGACCGCGCGACGCTGGCCCAGGTCGTGGGCGGCAAGCCGGCGACGGCGCCGGTGCTGGTGAACACGGCGCCCGGCGCGACGGTGCGCCAGGCCCTGCGGCTGATGTCGCTGCACGACGTGTCGCAGCTTCCGGTGATGGATGGTGCGAACTGCGTGGGGTCGGTGAGCGACTGGTCGCTGTCGGCCAAGGCGCTGGAGAACACGAAGCTGCTGGACGCCACGGTGAGCGAGGTGATGGAGCCGCCGTTCCCCGTGGTGGAGGCGCAGCAGCCCGTGGACCTGGTGGCCACGCTCCTGTCCAAGGCGAACCCCGCGGTGCTGGTGCGGTCGCGGGGCGGCATCGACGGCATCGTCACCCGGTCCGACATGCTGGCGTACCTCATGGCGCGCTGAGCGCGCGCCGCGACCTCACCTCCAGGCGAGAACGCTCCCCGTGCGCATCACGGTCCTCCTTGGCGGCACCTCCGCGGAACGCGACGTGTCCATTGCCTCGGGGCTGCGCATCGCCGAGGCGCTGCGCTCGCGCGGGCACGCGGTGACGACGGTGGACACCGTACGGGGGCCGCTGGGCCGCGACGAGGAACGCGCGCTGACGGCGCAGGCGGTGGTGAAGCGGAGCCCGCCGACGCCGCGCGAGCTGGAAGAGATGGGGCGGGACGCGCTGGGCCGGCTGGCCGGCTACCTGCCCGATCCGACGGCGACGGACGTGGTGTTCCTGGCGCTGCACGGGGGCACGGGAGAGGACGGCACGCTGCAGGCGATCCTCGATCTCGCGGGCCTGCCGTACACGGGCAGCGGACGGCTGGCGAGTGCGCTGGCCATGGACAAGGACCTCACCAAGCGGCTGCTGCGCTCGGCGGGGGTGGGCACCGCGCGCTGGCTGATGGCCCCCGCGACGGCGGCGGAGGTGCGCGACGAGCTGGGACTTCCGGTGATCGTGAAGCCGTCGAAGCAGGGCTCGACGGTGGGGCTCAGCCTGGTGCGCGAAGCGTCCGCGCTGCCGGCGGCGATCGCGGAGGCGTTCCGGCACGACGACGAGGTCATGCTCGAGGAGTACATCCCGGGGCGGGAGCTGACCGTGGGCGTGCTGGGCGACCAGGCGCTTCCGGTGGGGGAAATCATTCCCGTGCACGAGATCTACGACTACGAGTGCAAGTACACGCCGGGAATGGCGCGCGAGGTGTTCCCGGCGGACATCCCGGCCGCCCGCGCGCAGGAGGCGCAGGCGCAGGCGCTGGCCGCGTTCCGCGCGCTGAAGCTGCGCGGGTACGCCCGGGTGGACTTTCGACTGCGCGACGACGGGGCGCTATACTGTCTCGAGGCCAACACGCTTCCCGGGATGACGGAGCTGAGCCTGATTCCACAAGGAGCGGCAGCCGCGGGGATTCCGTTCGCCGAGCTGTGCGAGCGGATCGCGCGACTGGCGCTGGAGGGGAGGGGGTGATGCAGATGCCAACGCCGAATGCCGCGCTGGCCGGGGTGCCGGCCGGAGTGCAAGCGAACGGACTCTGGATCGGTCGCCGCCAGCTGTTCGTGCGATTCGCCGCGGAAGCGGAGACCGCCACGATGTACACGCCGGACGCGCTGGCCAACGAGCTCGAGCGCCTCGTCCGGCGGTCGGCGTACCATTCGATCAGCATATGCGGACGCGATCCGCTCTCGAATGCCGCCTTCCTCAAAGCGGCTCTGGAGTCGGCCAAGCCGGCGCTGCCGGTGATGCTGGACGTGGACGGACAGCGTCCGGAGTCGGTGGCCGATCTGATGTCGCTGGTGGCCCTGCTGCAGGTGACGCTGGAGGGAGCGCCCGAGGAGGCGGCGGTGGAGCGGGCCCTGAGCTCGCTGCAGGCGGCGGCGGGCGCCGACGTGCCGCATGCGCTGGTGCTGGCGCCCGAGGAATCGACCACGGATGGGCAGCTGTTGCGGGCCATTTCCCGGGCCCATTCGACCAGCGGGGCGGCCGCCGTGGTGATCCATCCGCCGGCGGAGAGCGTGGAACGGGACCGCCGGTGGCTGACGTTCATGGAGCAAGCGGTCGCGCTGCACGCCGATACGCGGCTCCTTCTGCGACTTCCCCGCCCGAGCGGGACGCGCTGAGCGAAATCCGGGACTGGCGCGGCAGGCCCTGAACGGTCATCCTCCATGGAAGAGGACGCCCCAGTCCGGCGCGTCACCGAGCCCGACCGAACCCATGACATTTTCGGCATCTCACGAACCCGACCATCCCCACGTCACGCCGGCGGTCCGCTGGATCGTGCTGCTCGCCGTGGGGGTAGCGCTGGTCCAGGCGACCGTCGTCACGCCGGCCGACATGGCCGGATGGCTGGGCTTTCGCCCGTCGGGGCTGAGCCATGCCTGGTGGTCGGTGTTCAGCTATGCCTTCGTGCAAACCGGAACGTGGCCGCTCGTGGCGACGCTGTTCGCGCTGCTGGTCTTCGGTCCGCATGTCGAACAGGCCTGGGGGACGAAGACGTTCACCGTGTTCTTCCTGTGGAACGTGGCCGGCGGCGCGGTGGTGCATGCGATGGTGTCTCGCGCCGGCATCCTGACCGGCGCAGCGGCCGGCGTGTTCGGCGTGATGCTGGCCTACGGATGGCTGTTCCCGAGAGACGAGATGTACGTCTTCGGCGTGCTGCCCATGCGCGCGTGGACGCTGATCGGGCTGCTGACGGGGCTGATCCTGGCTCTGGGATTTTCCGAGCCCGGTGCGGGCGGAATGGGGTATCTCGCCCATCTGGGCGGATTCGCGTTCGCCCTGCTGTATCTCAAGCGGCCGAATCCGGTGAACATCGACGACCTGCGGCACCGCGTGGCGCCGGCGCCGGATCCCACCAACGACGCACCGCGGGCCATTCCGCGGACGCTGCCGCGCTCGCGGCGCAGCGAAGAGGTGGACGAGATCGTGGCGCAGAGCAAGGCCGCGGTGGCCAAGCGGCCGGCGCGGACGAGCCGGGCCAGCGGCAGCCGCGACCAGAAGCGCGAAGCCCTGAACCGGGTGCTGGACAAGATCTCCCAGCAGGGGCTGGACAGTCTGAGTCCGGAGGAACGGGTGCTGCTGGAGGAGATTTCGCGCCGCCTGCGGGGGCGGGGCCGGTAGCAAAAGAGAGCCCCCCGGACTTGCCGGGGGGCGATACCGTCACGCCGTTCTCGCGACGGTGATGGCCGGCGGAGAGTTCGCCGGCTCGACGCCAACATACGGTAAACCGGCGCCGTGCGCCAGAACCAATAATGCCGAAGCCCGAGCTGCTGGAGACCTTCGCCAACCCCTATCCCGGGCGCGACTACGAGGTCCGGATGGAGTGCGACGAGTTCACGTCGCTCTGCCCGATGGGCGGCATCGAGACGGACGCCGAGGAGCTGAAGCTGCTCGAAGGGGGCGCGCCGGACTTCGGAACGATCACCATCACGTACGTGCCCGACGCCAAGTGCCTGGAGCTGAAGAGCCTGAAGCTGTACCTCTGGAGCTACCGGAACGACGGGATCTTCTACGAACGGGCGGTGAACCGGATCCTGGACGACCTGGCGGCCGCGTGCCAGCCCCGGAAGATCACGGTCGTGGGCGACTTCAACGTACGTGGCGGGATCAAGTCGGTCATCACGGTGAGCCGGTCGAGCCACTCCGTATCTGCCTGAGCGGATAACGGCCGATTGGAGGGATGAGGGGCTGAGAGGGGGCGAAAAAAGCGGGGCAGCCAGTTCGGCTGCCCCGCTCTCTTTTCCTACCGACCTACCGCCTCAGAACGCGTACTTGAGCTGAAGCTGGAGCTGGTAGTTGGAGGCCAGGTTGCTGGCGTTCCACGGCTGGAAGTTCGGGTCGAACGTGTACACGGCCTGGCCGGTCTGGAGATTGCCACCGGTGGTGGTCTTGTACCCGAGCAGCGTCTGGCCGCCGGCAAAGGCGACGGTCTGCTGCTGGCCCCACTTGTTGTTGAGCAGGTTGAGGAAGTTGAAGACCTGGAACTCGAGCGAGAAGTTCTGGAACTGGCCCGCGCCGAAGCTCTGCCGCAGGGCGATGTTCACGAGATTCGTCCACGGCGTGGTGCAGCTGTTGCGGCCCATGATCTGGCCGCGCTGGTCGTTCAGGCAGGAATTGTTCTTGATGAAGTTCTCGAACGCCTGCGCCTGCTGCTGCGCCGTGTACGTGACCCCGTTGAACGTGGCCGTGGCGAACTGCATCTCGGCCGGGTTGGTGGCGTCCTTCGGGACGTAGATCGGGTCGTTGAACGACACGCCGTCGCCGTTGACGTCGCCGTTGACCACGTAGTCAATCGGCTGTCCCGAGCCGCCCTGGTAGATCAGGCTGACGTCGGTACGGGTCGGGAAGCTGTACGTGCCCTCGGCCACGATGTGGTGGGTCTGCTCGAACAGCGAGCGGGTGACCTGGGTGCTGGCCTGATCGCCGCCCCAGTCACGGCCGTACCGGTACTGCGAGTACGCGGTGCTGGAGGTCGGATCCTGAACGGACATGACCTTCGAGTAGGTGTAGAAGAGCGACCCCTCGAAGTGGTTGTAGAACCGGCGCTGCAAGCCACCGGTGAGGTTGTACGCGTAGTCCTTCGACTCGTTCTGCACGTCGAGGACCGTGTTGCGATCCTTGTGCTTGAGCACCGGGTTGAAGGGGGTGAAGCCGTAGAGCACGCGCCCGTGGGCATCGGTGCCCTGCGGGCCGGCGAGGGCGACGTTCTGGTACATGGGGTTGTTGAGGCCCATGGTGTACATCGCCTCGAGCGTTCCCACCCAGTTGTCGGCGAGCTGGCGATCGTAGCCGAGCGTCAGGCGTCCGTTCTGGGGGAAGTTCAGGTTGCTGCGCAGGAGGTCGATCTCACCGCCGGCGCTGGCCGTCAGGCCGTTGGCGCACGAGGTCGGCGGCGTCGTGACGGCCGCATTGGAGAAGTGCGGGGCGTTGGCGCCGTTGCACGTGAGCAGACCGACCCCCATGCCGCCCGAGTTCTGGAAGGCGTTGCTGAGCCACACGTACGCCGGCCGGCCGGTGAAGAGGCCGAAGCCGCCGCGGAGCTGGTTCTTCTGGTCGCCCGTCACGTCCCAGTTGAAGCCGACGCGCGGCGACCACTGGATGTTGCCCGACGGGATGTCCTGCGTGTTGCGACCCAGCGAATCCATGACCGACTGGTTGAACGGCGGCTTGTCGAAGAAGACCGGGTCGTCCAGGCGCAGGCCGTACGTCACCGACAGCTGGTTGGACACGGTCCACTCGTCCTCGACGTACGCGGCGTAGCTGCCGGCGCGGAAGCGCACGGAGCCGTCGCCCGAAAGCGGCACACCAACGACGTACTGGCGGGCGAGCCCCTGGTTGAGCGAATCGAGCGTGCCGAACGTCCACACGCCGTACGACGCCTGGGTGAACATGTTGCGGACCTTGTACCACTGTCCCGACGCGCCGAAGGTGATGCGGTGCGCGCCCATGGGAACGGTGTAGTTGTCGGTCATCTCGATCAGGTCTTGATCGAGCTGATTGCCCTGTGAATAGCGCTCGGAGCCGTCGATGATCCCGTAGCCGCCGTTGTAGACGGTGACCTGCGGGGCGAGCACGCTGGGGTTCCGGCGGTCGCGGATGGTCTCGTAGTTGAGGAGCAGCTCGTTGAAGCTCCCGTTGTCGAACAGGGTGCGGAGCTGCGCGACCGCGGCGTTCTTCGTGGACTGGAAGTGGTAGCCGTTGTTGTCGAGCGAGTAGCTAAACGCCGAGCGGCTGAAGATGTCCTGAACCGCGCGGCCGTAATTGTCGCGGACCACGAGCTGCGTGTTGCCGGGCAGGTTGAAATCGAACCGCCCGAACACGTTGGTCAGCGGGTTGCCGTTGTTGACCAGGTTGCCGTTGCCGGTGGGCATGCCGTAGGTGGCGAGGGCCTGGTTGACCTGATCGATCGTGGCCTGCGACGGACCGGTGAGCGCGCTGCCGACGTATGGGCCCGAGGCCGGCGTCGTGCGCGCCTGCCACTCGGCGTCGAGGAAGAACAGCGCCTTGTCCTTGATGATCGGGCCGCCGATGTTGAAGCCGCCCTGGGTCTGGTTGTACTTGGTGATGTAGGGCTGGCTGCGGGTGAAGCTCTGATTGCGGGTCACGCTGTAGATCGACCCGTGGAGCTCGTTGGTGCCGCTCTTGGTCACCGCGTTGACGAGGAGGCCGGAGAAATTGCCCTGGCGCACGTCGTAGGGAGAGAGCAGGACCTGGTACTCCTTCACGGCGCCCAGACCGATGGCCTTGCCGTTGGCCTGACCGCCGGGCTGGCCGGTCGATCCGAGGCCGAACAGGTCGGCTTCGGTGGAGCCGTCGATCTGGATGTTGTTGAACCGGTTGTTCGTGCCGCCGCCGGAAAGGCCGGGGCCCACCGTGGAGACCTGCGGGGTGAGCGCGACGAAATCGGTGAAGTTGCCGTTGAGCGTGGGCAGGCGGCGCAGCGCCGAATCGGAAATCGTGACGGTGACGCCCGTGTGGGAGGGCGACATCACGGGATCCTGGTTGGCGACGACGCTGACCGCCTCGAGCTGCGTGGCTTCAGTGAGCAGCTGAAAATCGACGCGGGTCACCTGGCTGAGGACGACGGTGACGTTCTCGCGGCTCATCGGACGGAACCCGAGGCGGCGGACGGTGACCGTGTAGTTGCTGCCGACCTCGAGGCCGGGCACGGTGAAGCGGCCATCGGCCTGGCTCACCACCTGGCTGGAGAAACCGGTAAGGCTGTTGGTCACGCGAACCTGTGCACCGGCAACGACCTGATGCTGATCGTTGGTCACAGTGCCGGCGATGGCGCCGGTGGTCACACCCTGCGCGGACAATCTGGCCGGCGCGATGACAGCAAGCGCGACCGCCAGCAATCCGCCGAGCGTCCAACGGGAAATGCGCATATATGGGTCCTTGAAGTGAAGGAAGGGACTCATGCCACCGCTGCAATGGTGGCCGTCATGGGGATGACGAAACCCGGGCACGGAATCTCATGCCGGACCGGAAAGAGGAAGAAGAGGGTGCCTGTAACAACGCCGTAACCAGCAGCGCTCCCGAGCCGCATACCCATCCGAAGTGCGGTGCAATGTAAGAACGGAGCATCGCGAACGGGAGCGAGTGTTTCCGCATGGGGACCCAGGCGCCCAGCCCGCCCGCACCGCCGCCGGGCACCACCGGAAACCATCCGCACACGCCGATAGCCGGTTCCTCATGCGCTGGGCCCCAATTTGGGTGCGAGGGCATGGCTTGACAACATCCGATTACCGGAACCCGGCGACCCCCGCCCACACGGTCGCAGCGACAGGCCCGGTTGAAATGCGCTACCGGGGCCGGTTAGCTTTCCGGGTCTTGGCCAGGTAGCTCAGTTGGTAGAGCAGCGGACTGAAAATCCGCGTGTCGGCAGTTCGATTCTGCCCCTGGCCACTTCCGCAAGATCCCGTTACAGCCTTGACAGACGCCCACTTGCGAGGGCCCCGGACGTGCAAACGTCCGGGGCTCTTTCCGTTTATGCCGCCCACGGACAAGTCCGTGCGGTGACGGAAGTTGCTCAGCCGCGGGTTAATGCTGTGAGACCCCCGCGTTCGCCCCGGTTCTTCCTTGGCTCCTCCGGCTCCCTCGGCCCCCCGACCCAGCCGTGCCGCCCCCCTTCCCGGCTCCTCGCCACGTCGTTGACCTCGACCTGGCCGCTCGGCACGACGAGCAACTGGCAGTGGAACGGGTCCGCGAGGGGGACGCCCTGGCGCTCGAGATGATCTTCGTCGCGTTCAGGAGCGAACTGCTGGTGCTTGCCGACCGGGTGACGGGATCACGTGCGATCGGGGAAGAAGTGCTGCAGGACGTCTTCCTCGCGATCTGGCGCGGGCGCCGCGGGTGGCATGTCGCAACCTCACTGCGCGCCTATCTCCGGCGGGCGGTGGAGCGCACGGGATCGCGGGCCCGCACGTCGCGAACGCGCGGCGCGACGAGCGGCGCGAGCCTCGACGCGGGCGACGGCTGGGCGATGGCCCAGGCGATTCCCGACGGCGCGCCCACGCCGGCCGACAACGCGGCGTACGAGGATCTGCGTCATGCGCTCGAAGCGGCCACGACCGCAATGCCGGGGCGGGTCCGGGACGTGTTCCTCCTGCGGCGGCGCGAGGAGTTGTCGAACGCCGAGATCGCGACCCGGCTGGGCGTGTCGGTGAAGACGGTGGAAACGCACATGGCCCGAGCCCTGCGCTTTCTGCGGGAGCGGCTGGCGCCGTGGCGGGACCGCGGCGGGCCGCCTCCGGGCTGACTGGGGTCCGGGTTCAGGGTAGGCGACCCTTCGGTGCCTCTCAGGGAGACATGGGCCGCCACCGCCGGCATGACGAGCGCGATCCGCGCCGCAGATTCCCGGGACTCGAGGGGATGGAGTTGACGGCGCTTCGCCGTTACGTCACCGGGGAGAGCGCGCGGGACGAGCGCCGGCGCATCGAACAGTGGGCAACGGCGTCGCCGGAGCGCCGCGAGTACCTGGCCGCGATGCGACGGCTGTGCGCCAGGGCCGCGCCCGGGGAGCGCGCCGAGGCCGACGGCGCATGGCGCTCGCTGCTAGGGCGCATGGAGCCGCCCGAGGCCGGCCAAGCGCCGGCGCCGGCCACCGTGTGGGAGCCGCCCGTGGTGGAGGTGAACGTCGGGAGCCAGCGGCGCGCGCGGGGGGTGCGCGTGCTGCACGGCGGATTCAGCCGGCCGCACTCGCCGTGGGCCGCGATGGCGTCGTTGGCGGCCACGATTCTCCTCGCCGCGGCCGGTGTGCGCGTGCTGGGCGGCGCGAAGGCGCCGACCGTGGCGCCGCCGCCCACGATGCGGTCCATCGCGACCAGCCGCGGACAACGGGCGCAGATCCAGCTCGACGACGGCACGCAGGTCGTGCTGGGCGTCGACAGCCGGCTGCGGTTCGCGTCGGACTTCGGCGCCGAAGCGCGCAACGTGTACCTGGACGGGACGGCGTACTTCCACGTCGCGCACGACGACCGGAAGCCGTTCACCGTGCACACGGCCAACGCCGTGACGCGGGACGTGGGGACGCGGTTCGTGGTCCGGGCGTATCCCGCGGACGGGAGCACGGCGGTGGTGGTGACGGAGGGCTCCGTGGCGCTGGAGGCGCCCGACACGGCGACGGCGCGTGCGGCGGTGCTGACGCGCGACGAGCTGGGCGTGCTGGCCGACGGCCAGTCGCGGGCGACCGTGTCGGCGGTGGATCCGGCGCGGTACACGGCGTGGATGCGGGGCCGGCTGGTGTTCCGGGACACGCCGCTGGGCGACGTCGTGCGGGAGCTGGGGCGCTGGTACGACGTGGACGTCGAGCTGGGCGATCCGTCGCTGGCCGCGGTGCCGTTCAGCGCGTCGTTCGCGGTGGAGACGGTGCGGGAAGCCATTGCCACGATCACGACCGTGCTGCCGCTGCGCGCAGCGCGCCGGGGACCGGTGGTCACGCTGTTTCGTCGATAGGCCGCCCGCGCAATCGCGCGCGGGCGTCACTGCAGGGGCATTCGCAAGGAGACAGCCATGCGTCACTGGATGAAAACGCTGATCGGAATCGCGGTGCTGGCAGCCACCACGCCGCGGGCGTGGGCGAGCGGGCAGCCGTCGCAGAGTCCAGGGGGACCGTCGGCCAACCTGAGCGTTGCGGCGCCGCGGTTCCTGGTCGCGTCCGCCGCCGAGCGGGTGCCGGTGGACGTTGCCCGGACGCCGGTGCTGAACCAGCGGATCGCGCTCGACCTGCGCGACGTGACGCTGGCCGAGGCGCTGAAGGCGATCGGCGATTCGACCGGGCTGCGGTTCGCGTACAGCCGCTCGGAGGTGCCGGCGGGCCGCCGGGTGCGGTTGGAGGCGGAGGACATCACGGTGGCGGCGGCGCTGACCGAAGTGCTGCTGGGGACGTCGGTGGACGTCGTGCTCACCGACGCGGGGCAGGCGATGCTGGTGCGGCGGCCGCCGCCGGCGCCGGTGGCGCACGTGGCGGCGGGGGCGGTGACGGGTACGGTGACCGACTCGAGCACGGGCGAGCCGCTGCAAGGCGCGTCGGTGTCGCTGGTCGGGACGCGGATCGGGGCGCTGGCCGACGCGCAGGGGCACTACCGGTTCACGGCGCCGCCGGGGCGGTACGTGATTCGGGCCCGGCTGCTGGGCTACGGGGTGCAGATGGACAGCATCGACGTGGCGGACGGGCAGACGGTGGTGCACAACTTCGCGTTGCCGCGGGCGGTGGGAACGCTGAACGCGGTAGTGGTGACGGGCACGCGCGAACCGAACCGCACGGCGGTGGACGCGCCGGCGCCGGTGGACGTGTTCACGGCGGAGGAGATCCGCCAGAGCGGGCGGACGGAGACGAGCCAGATCATCGAGATGCTGGCGCCGTCGTTCAATTTCCCGCGGCCGTCGGTGACGGACGGGACCGACCATATCCGGCCGGCGACGCTGCGCGGGCTGAACTCCGACCAGCTGCTGGTGCTGATCAACGGGAAGCGGCGGCACAACAGCTCGCTGGTGAACATCAACGGCAGCGTGGGCCGCGGCTCGATGGCGGTGGACCTGAACGCGATCCCCCCGTCGGCCATCGACCACATCGAAATCCTGCGCGACGGCGCCGCGGCGCAGTACGGCTCCGACGCGATCGCGGGCGTGATCAACATCATTCTCAAGTCGGACGCCCCGTCGGAGCTGTCGGTGCAGACGGGGAAGACGAACCGCGGCGACGGGCAGACCGTGGTGGCCGACGGGAGCTACAGCTGGTCGCTGCCGAAGGGCGGGTATCTCAACCTGAGCGGGGAGATGCGGAACCGCGACAGCACCAACCGCACGGGGGCCGACACGCGGCCGCAGTACTTCACCGGCGATCCGCGGAACAACATCGCGGTGCTGAACAACCGCATCGACAGCTGGGTGGGCGATCCGAAGCAGTACGGCGGGGCGGGGTTCTACAACCTGGACGTGCCGCTGGACAATGGCATCGACTTCTATTCGTTCGGCGGCGTGAGCTTCTCGCGCGGACTGGCGGCGGGTTTCTTCCGCCGCGCGCTGGACGATCGCACGGTGCGGGCGTACTACCCGAACGGATACCTGCCGCTGATCGGGAGTCACATCTGGGACCTCTCGGGCGCCGCGGGGCTGAAAGGGGTGGCCGGCGGCTGGAACTGGGACTTCGGCAGCGTGCTGGGGCAGAACAGCTTCCGGTACGACGTGGACAACAGCGTGAACGTGTCGATGGGCACGAACAGCCCGACGACGTTCAACGCCGGCACGATGCTGTTCGGCCAGTCGACGACCACGCTCGACCTGCAGCGGTCGTTCAACGTGGGGTGGGCGCAGCCGCTGAGCGTGGCGTGGGGCGGCGAGTTCCGCGTGGACCACTACCAGATCCAGGCGGGAGACGACGCGTCGTGGAAGAACGGCGGCGTGGCGATCCTGGACGGGCCGAACGCCGGCAAGCCGGCGGCGGCGGGCGCTCAGGTGTTCCCGGGCTTCCGTCCGACCGACGCGCAGGACGTCCTGCGCAACAACGTGGCCGGGTACGTGGATTTCGCGGGCAACCCGGTGCAGGAGCTGCTGATCGACGTGGCGGCCCGCGCCGAGCACTATTCGGACTTCGGCAACACGGCCACGGGCAAGGTCGCCCTGCGGTGGGAGCCGATCAAGCACTACGCGCTGCGCGGCTCGCTGAGCAACGGGTTCCGCGCGCCGTCGCTGGGGCAGGAATACTTCTCCACGACGTCCACGAACTTCATCGCGGTGAACGGCGTGGCGACGCCGTTCGACATCCGGACGTTCCCGGTAACGAGCCCCGAGGCGCAGGCGCTGGGGGCCAAGCCGCTGCAGCCCGAGAAGTCGGTGAACTATGGCCTCGGGCTCACGGCGCAGCCGACGCCGAACGTCACGTTCACGGCGGACTATTACACGATCGACATCTCGCACCGCGTCGTGCTGTCGGGGAACTTCATCGGCAGCGCGATCCAGACCATGCTCACCAACGCGGGATTCCCCGGCGTCCAGGGCGGCCGGTTCTTCACCAACGCCATCAACACGCGCACCGAGGGTCTGGATCTCGTGCTGCAGTCCGGGAAGGACCTGGGGTATGCCGGAATGCTGCGGTTCACGGGCGGGTACAACCACAACTACACGCACGTGACCCACATCGACCCGACGCCGCCGCAACTCGCGGCCTTCCAGTCGGTGCTGTTCGACCGCACGCAGGTGGGGCTGACGACGGTGGCGCAGCCGCACGACAACCTGCGCCTGAACGCCGACTGGCAGTGGAAGAAACTCGACGCGAACCTGGGCGAGTCGTGGTACGGGGCGGTGACGAGCATCGCCTCGACGCCGGCCAACGATCAGACGTACGGCGCCCGGTGGATTACCGACCTGTCGCTGTCGTACCGGCTGGGGAGCCAGTTGACGGTGACCGCCGGGGCTGACAATCTCTTCAACACCTACCCCGACCGTACGATTGCCGCGAACTCGAGCGGCGGCATCTTCCTCTACAGCGGGCTGTCGCCGTTCGGGTACGACGGGGCGTTCTATTACCTGAGATTCTCGGTGGGACAGTGAACCGCACTCTTCTTGCCGTAACCCTGGGCGCAGCCGTCGCAGCGGGCTGCGCGAAGGGACCCCCGCCGGCCAAGCGGCCGGCGGGGTTTCCCGCCGACTGGACCGTGGGGCAGCACGACTCCGCGACGTCGGCGCGGCACGCCATGATCGCCAGCAACAGCGCGCTGGCGAGCCAGGCCGGCGTGGACATCCTCAAGCAGGGCGGGAACGCCGTGGACGCCGCGGTGGCGACCGGATTCGCCATGGCGGTGACGTACCCGCAGGCCGGCAACATCGGCGGCGGCGGGTTCATGGTGATCCACATGGCCGACGGGCGCTCGGCGGCGCTGGACTACCGCGAAGTGGCGCCGCTGGCGGCGACCCGGAACATGTACCTGGACGCCAAGGGAAACCTCACCGACAAGAGCCGCATCGGCGCGCTGTCGGTGGGCGTGCCCGGGGCGGTGGCCGGACTGGCCGAAGCGCTCAAGAAATACGGCACGATGTCGCTGCACGACGTCATGCAGCCGGCGATCCACCTGGCCAGGGACGGGTTCATGGTGGACACCGCCCTGTCCCGCGCGATCCAGGCCGGCGCGAAACTGATCGGCCCGTACGAAGGCGACTCGCTGTTCCTGCCGAACGGGACGGCGGTACCGCCGGGCACGAAGCTGGTGCAGCCCCAACTCGCGCGCACGCTCGAAGCGATTGCCGATTCGGGGCCGGCGATGTTCTACAAGGGCTGGATTGCCGACAGCCTGGTGGCCGAGATGCACCGCGACCACGGAATCATCACGAAGCAGGATCTGGCGAAGTACGCGCCGGAGTGGCGGGATCCGATTGCCGAGACGTACCGCGGATACACGGTCTACTCGATGCCGCCGTCGTCCAGCGGCGGGGTGATCGAGGCCGAGATCCTGAACATTCTCGAGACGTTCCCGACGCTGCCGCCCTACGGCAGCACGATGTACTTCCACGACGTGGCGGAGGCGTTCCGGCGCGCGTTCATCGACCGCAACACCGAGCTGGGCGACCCGGCGTTCGTGAAGAACCCGATCGACCGGCTGACGAGCAAGGCCTACGCGCGCACGCTGCGGGACTCGATCCTGCCCGACCGGGCGTCCAAGACCCCGACGTTCGCCGAGCTGACGCACGAGGGAACCAACACGACGCACTACTCCGTGGTGGATTCGGCGGGCGACGCCGTGTCCACGACGACGACGCTGAACAGCCTGTTCGGGTCGGGCAACTACGTGGGCGGCGCGGGGTTCTTCCTGAACAACGAGATGGACGACTTCGCGTCGAAGCCGGGCTCGCCGAACCAGTTCGGGCTGGTGCAGGGCGAGGCGAACGCGATCGCGCCGGGCAAGCGGATGCTGAGCGCGATGGCGCCGAGCATCGTGACCGACAGCGCGGGAAGGGTGCTGCTGGTGGCCGGCGCCGCGGGCGGCCCGACGATCATCACCGCGACGACGCAGATCATTCTCAACGTGATCGACAGCCACATGTCGCTGGCCGACGCGATGTCGGCGCCGCGCATCCACCAGCAGGCGTGGCCCGACAAGCTGATCTACGAGAAGGGCGGGCTGATGCCGGCGGTGGCCGATTCGCTCAGGGCGATGGGATACGACCTGTCGGAGGTCGGCCATCTGGCGAATGCGAATGCAGTCATGCGGGTGGCCGGCGGGTGGGAGGGAATGGTCGAGCCGCGGGCCACCGGAGGCGCGAGGGGGTACTGAACCGGCACGCACGCACGTTCGTTCGTACGTGCCGGCGCCATGCCTACGGCTGGGGCGGCGGGGCGTGCCGCGTCCGCGCCCTCGCGCGCAGCGCGAACGAGAGCATCACCAGCCCGAACACCAGCATCACCAGCCCCCACCACAGATTCACGTCAATGCCCAGCGACGCGCTGTAGTTCGCCGTCGGTGTCA
>JAGWRI010000007.1 GCA_028876525.1 Gemmatimonadota bacterium
AGGGCGCGGCGCGCGAACATGGGGGGAGTTCGCATGAGTGTTTCGGGTTGGGGGGGTACGACTGATCCTGAAGCTTCTGCTGGACACCAGCGCGACGCAAGCGGTTGCGCGTGTGGAAAGGGTCAGGTGGCGCGGAGGAGGTCCACGGGGTCGGCGCGCATCGCCCGGAGCGCCGGCCCCACCGACGCCGCCAGCGACACGGCCACCAGAATCGCTTCCGCCGTCGTCAACGCCACGGCGTCCACCGGACTCACCGTGTACAGCAGCCGCTCGATGGTCGACGCCGCCCACATCGCCGCGAAGCCCCCCACCGCCGTCCCACCCAGCACGAGCAGCAGCGCCTCGTCCACCACCAACCGCCACACGTCGCGCGGCCGCGCGCCCAGCGCGATCCGCATCGCGAACTCCCGCGTGCGCTGCGCCCCGGTGTAGGCCAGCGTGCCGTACACGCCGATCGTGGACAGTACCAGCGCGAACAGCCCGATCATCTGGAACAGGAAGGCCACCGACTGCCGCTCCCGCAGCTCCTGCCCGAAATCCTCGGTCCACGACTGGAAGTGCGGCTGGTTGGGACCCGGCAGCACGCCGCGCAGGTACCGCAGCACGCCCAGCATGGCCGCCCCCTCGGCGCGATCGGTGCGGATCACGAGCTGCCGCCCGTTGCCCAGCCGGCCCGCGCCGGCCACGTACATCGTGGGCAGCGGTCCCATGTCGGGATCGTGCTCGAACCGCAGGCTCACCGTGCGCGCCACGCCGATCACGCGCACCCAGGGCGCGTTCCCCGCCTCGGTGCCGAGCTTCACCAGGTGCCCGATCGGCGACACGTGCGGCCAGAGCGCCGCCGCCGTGCTGTCGTCCACGATCGCCACGCCGCGCGACGCCGCGTCGCCCGCCTCGAAGTCGCGCCCCTCGGTGATCTTCACGCCGAGCAGCGGCAGGAGGCCCGGCGACGCCACCATGTAGCTGCGCATGAAGAGCTGCCTCGGCTCGGCGCCACCGAGGTCGGATGTGAGGATCTCGCCCTCCGGAGCCGCACTGTTCCTCCACGCCGCCGCGCGCACCCCGCGGATCTCGCGCACCCCCGCCAGGATCCCCGCGAATCGCGCCTCGCGCGCCACCGAATCGTGCAGCGCCGGCCAGGGATCCTGGATGTTCGCGAACACCACCCGTTGCGGGTCATAGCCGAACTGGAATCCCCGCACCGCCGACACGGCGCGCAACAGCAGCGCCGCGCCCATCAGCACGACCAGCGACATCGCCAGCTCGGTCACCACCAGCCAGCGATAGACCCGCCCGCTCCGGTGCGTGGTGGCCGCCGTGCCGTTCTTCATCGCGTCGTTGACGTTCGTGCGCCGCGCCCGGAGCACCGCCCCCCACGCGATGAGCAGCACCGTGCCCGCCGACATCGCGATCGAGAACAGCAGCACGCGCCAGCTCAGGTGCGGCACCAGGCCGCTCAGCCCCGTCACGTCGGCGCCGATCTGGTATTCGATGAAGTGCATCCCCCAGAGCGAAAGCAGCACCCCGCCCGCGCCGCCCACGGCGGCCAGCACCGCGGCCTCGCTCACCACGTACCGCGCCACGTCGTACCCCGATGCTCCGACCGCCATGCGCACCGCGATGTCGCGCTGCCGGCCGATCACCCGCGCCACGAGCAGGTTCGCCACGTTGGCGCACGCGATGAGCAGCACCACGAACGCCGCCGCGGCCAGCGCCTTGTGGATTTCGGTGATCTTCCCGGGCCGCGGAACCTGCGACCCTAAGTCGTAGCGCAACGAATTGCCGCCCCAGTTTCCGAACGCGTCGGCGAACGGCTTGGCGATGGCCGCGAGCTGGCGCGCCATCAGCGCCGTATCCTGGCCCGGTTTGGGCCGAATCAGCGCCCACACGAAGAACGGGATCCCCTCGGCCCGCTCCTCGCCCGAGCGCGGAATCTGCACCCATGCCAGCGACGACGTGTTGCCCGCTCCCTGCCCGTCCATCTCCGGCGGCATCACGCCCATTACCGGGTACGTCCGGTCGTCGACCGTGATGGTGAGGCGGGTCACGGGCGTCGCCCCGCCGTACACCCGCCGCCACATCGCATATCCGAGCAGCGCCCCCGCCCCCTCCGGATGGTCGGCGTCCGTGGGCCGCAACCCCTGCCCGATCGCCGGCTTCACGCCCAGCACGTCGAAATAGTTGGCGCTGACCTGCTCCACCTGCGCCCACACCGGCTGCCCGTTCGCGATCACCGTCGTCCATTCCGGACTCTCGACGGCGAACGACGCGAACAGATCGCGGTGCGCGTACAGCGCCGCATACATGTCGCGCAGGTGCTGTCGGCGGTCGCGGTCCAGTCCCTTCGGAAAGATCGAGAACGCGTGGGCCGGGTCGCTGCCGATCACCGGCGGATGCTCCACCGCGTCCACGATCGAATACGCCGTGGTCGTCACGCCGATGGCCAGCGCCAGCGACAGCACCGCCACCACCGTGAACACCGGACTCCGGGCCAGCGCGCGAAGCGTCGCGCGGTCGGGCACCAGCCGCATGCGGCCACTCCTGCCGCCGGGACCGTCGGCCCTGGCGACTGTATCGGTATGCCGATACACTACCGCGCGATCAGTCTTCCGTCAAGAACGGACGGCGCCTACCGCCCCCCGGTCATCCCCAAGGCCCGCATCCAGTTGAGCAATCCGGGGAACTGCGGCGCGATCTGATACACCCGCATCGCCGCCGCCTGCGCCCCCTCCAGATTGTGCATCATCGCGTACGCCAGCGAAAGCTGATACACCGGCTGCGGGTTCGTCGGGTCGAGCGTCATCGCCTCCGTGAGGTAGGTCACCGCCTGCGGGAAGTCCTTGGCCTGCGCCGAGTGCACGCCGAGCGTGTAGGCCGTGTACGCCGTGGGCTGGATGGCGTACGCGCGCTGCAGCATTGCCACCGCGCTGTCGGTCTGCTTCATCTCCATCAGCGCCCGCCCCGCGTACTGGTACGGCAGCGCCGCCAGCGGCACGTCGCGGATCAGCCCACGGTACTCCGCCAGCGCCGAGTCGGGAAACCCCGACTTTTCGTAGTACTCGCCCACCGCCAGCTTGGCCTGCCGCCAGGGAAGTCCCGCCGATGCCAGGAACGCCAGGCTGTCCACCGCTCCCCTGGGCTTGTATGTGCCCCGGTAGTCCAGATCCCGCGCCACGGGCACGAACGGCCACCGCGTGGTGAGCGTCCTGACCGTGTGGTGGACGATCAGGGTGTCGAACGGCGTGACGTCCATGCCCGCGTAGTACTGTGGCCACGGCTTCATCCGCGCGAGCTGCACGGGGTGGCCGTCGAAGTGCGCGCTGTCCATCGCCTGCCAGAATTCGCGCGCCACGAGCCGCACGCCGGCCAGGTTCGGATGCACGTGCTCGAGGATGAGGTTGTTCCCGATCACGCTGTCGGGCGATGCGGCCCGGAAGGCCTCGTCCAGCGGCACGTACGTCGCCTTTTCGGCGCGCGCCACCTCGCGGATCACCCGATCGAACTCGCTCGGCGCCCGGAAGCGCACGACGTCGAGGTCGTGCGCCCGCTCGTAGAGCGTGCGCGCCCATATGCTGTCACCGCGCGCGTACGCCGCCTGCGCCGAGTCGTACACGGCGTCGGCGCCCGCCGGCGCCGCGTTCGCGGGCGACGCGAAGGGAGGCATGTCCTTGTAGTTGCTGGGCAGGCTGGCGATGAACACCGGAACGTGCGCCGCCCGGAATTCTCCGAGCATGCGCTCGAGGTTCCCGCGGAACTGGCGCACGCCGGCCTCGTACGCCTTCCCGCCAAGCGGGATCTCCTGATCGGCCGCCACGACCTCCATGAAGCTCGCCGCCTGCTGCGCCGCGGCCGGCGGCCGGCTGAACGACCGGCGCAGCTTCGCGATGCCGTCGCGCAGCGCCATGAAGGTGCGGAACCGCTCCAGCCAGAGATACGCGCGCACGAGCGCGGGCGAGGAGCCCACGCTCTCGGTGGACCCCACGCCCAGCGCGCCGTAGTACTCGTTGTGGCCGACGTAGATGAGCACGCCGTCGGGGTGCTGGGCAATCACGGCGCCGGTCTGGTCGAGCAGGGCGTACGAATTGGTGGCCGGGATCGCGAGGTTGATCACCTCCACCGAGTCGCCCGGCATCACGTCGCGCAGGACGTCCTGCAACAGGTGCGAGAAGGCGCCGTCCGGCGGCCAGGGAAATCCCGCCGCCGCGGACTCGCCCATCACGAACAGCCGGTAGCCGTTGGGCGGCTTGTGCGCCGCGAACGGCTCGACGAGCGGGCTGGGCGGGTTCTGCTGCAGCGCGAAGTACCGCTGCCCCAAGGCGGGATTCGGAAGCAGGTAGTCGCCCATCTGCGGCGGCGCCGGGACGAACACGGGGATGTCGCCGCCCTTCCACGTGGCGCGGAGCACGAGCTCCACCGCCCCGACCAGGATGACCGGCGCGAGCACGGTGATCGACAGGAAGATCCAGTAGCGGAGCCGCGACATCAGAAGATCGAGTAGATGAACGGCGCCAGGGCCGACCCCTGGACCAGCAGGAGCAGTGCGCTGAGCAGAACGAGGAGCACGATGATGGGCAGCAGCCAGAGCTTCTTGCGCTGCTTCATGAAGGCCCACAGTTGTCGCAGGACGCCGAGCGTGGCCATGGGGGGCGGGGTCAGAATTGTCGTTCCATGGCGCGGCGCCGCTCGTCGGCGTCGCGCGGGGCGCGGGGCACCCAGTAGCTGTTCGCCGAGCGCTCGCGGGCCAGCGGGCTGCGCCCGAAGGTGCGCCGGAGGTATCCGATCGGGGTGAGGGCCGCGAAGTAGATCACGGCCATGACGATCGGCCCGGTCACCCGGGAGATCAGGTGTCCGAGCCCCATCCACGCGCGCTCGAGGGGCCCGAGCCGCGTGGGCACGAGCATTCCCGCGAGCAGCAGCAGGGCCCCGAGCGCGAACGCCGCCTCGGCCGGCCCCGTGCGCCGCCGCCACGCGAAGACCACGGACAGCACCGAGAACCCCGCGGCCAGGGTGAACGCGAACATCATCCCGTGGTGACGGGTCAGTCGAGGACGAGCGGACGGTGCCATTTCGCGGGATCCTGCACGGGCTGGTCCCGCTTGCGCAGGACGAAGGGCGGCATGACGAGCGCGTCGAGATCGGTGCGCATGAAGCAGTCGTAGGCGTCGGCGGGCGTGCACACGATGGGCTCGCCGCGCACGTTGAACGAAGTGTTGACGAGCAGCGGACAGCCGGTGCGACCGTGGAACGCGGCCAACACTGCATGCAACCCCGGCGCCCGGTCTTCGGTCACCGTCTGGAGGCGCGCCGTGTAGTCGAGATGGGTCACCGCGGGGACGTCCGACCGCGGGACGTTGAGCCGTTCGATCCCCCACCGGCCGTCGTCCGGAGGCGGCGGGAGCCGCCGCGATTCGCGCACCGGCTCGACGAACAGCATGTACGGCGACTCGCCGGCCGCGTCGAAGTACTCCGCGGCGTGCTCGGCCAGCACGCTGGGCGCGAACGGGCGGAACCCCTCGCGGAACTTCACCTTGAGGTTGATCCGGGCCTGCATCCCGGGGTCGCGGGCATCGGCGAGGATGCTCCGCGCGCCGAGCGCCCGCGGCCCGAACTCCATCGGCCCGTCGAACCAGCCGATCACCTCCCCCGCGGCCAGCAGCTCGGCCGCGCGCGCGACGGCGCCCGCGCGGTCGCGTCGCTCCCACTTCGCGTCGAGGAACGCCAGCGAGCGCTCGATCTCGTCGGCCGCGTAGGAGGGGCCGAGGAGCGCGCCGCGCATGGCGTCGTGGCGCCCGTCGGCCCGCCGGTCCATGCCGAAATACTGATGCCAGGCGGCCAGCGCGGCGCCCACCGCGCCGCCGGCGTCGCCGGCCGCGGGCTGGATCCAGATGCGGTCGAACACGCCCGCCCGGCGGAGCGCCCCGTTGGCCACGGCGTTGAGCGCGACGCCGCCGGCGAGGCACAGGTCGGCTTCGCCCGTCTCCCGCCGGGCGGTGCGCGCCATGCGCAGCACGATCTCCTCGCACACCGCCTGCACCGAGCGGGCGAGGTCCATCTCGCGCTGGGTGAGCTTCGCCTCCGGCGCTCGCGGGGGACCGCCGAACAGTGCCGAGAAGGCGCGGTTCGTCATCGTGAGCCCGCCCAGATAGTCGAAATACGCCTGGTTGAGCGTGAACGATCCGTCGTCGCGCAGGTCCACCAGCTCGCGGTAGATCGCGTCCACGTACACCGGCTGGCCGTACGGCGCCAGCCCCATCAGCTTGTACTCGCCGGAGTTCACCTTGAAGCCGGCGTGATACGTGAACGCGGAATAGAGCAGCCCCAGCGAGTCCGGCCAGTGCAGCTCCTGCCGCAGCTCGATGCCCTCGCCGTGCCCGACCCCGATGGACGCCGTGGCCCATTCGCCCACGCCGTCCACGGTCAGGATCGCCGCGCGCTCGAACGGCGACGGATAGAACGCGCTCGCCGCGTGCGATTCGTGGTGCTCGGTGAACAGCACCCGCCCCCGATAGTCGCCGAGCCCGCGGCGGATGGCGCCCTCGATGTCCAGCCGGTCGCGGGCCCAGAGCGGGGCGCCGTGGCGGAACGAGGCGAATCCGGCAGGCGCCGTCCAGAGGAAGGTTTCGAACACGCGGTCGAGCTTGAGCAGCGGCTTGTCGTAGAACGCCACGGCCTCGAGGTCGCGCGCGGCGATTCCCGCCGAGGCGAGGCAGGACGCGATGGCCCCGGAGGGGAACGCCGCGTCGCCCTTGACGCGGGTGAACCGCTCCTCCTGGGCCGCGGCCACGATCTCGCCGTCGCGCACAAGGCACGCGGCGCTGTCGTGATAGAACGCGGATATGCCCAGGATGAAGCGCGGCATGAGCCGGGGTGGGGGAGCGCGGAAGCAGGTTCGGGAACGGCGCGGATGGGGCGCCCCGGAGAGGTCGCGGGCGCGCGGCGGGCCGTTTCGCATTATAGACGGGACGGGGTGGCCCCGATAGATGCGTCCCCACGCCCGCTCGCTTGAACCGCGTCGACGCCCCGGCTAGGTTTCGTGTCTACCCGCGCGCGTAGCTCAGCTGGATAGAGCGTCGGCCTCCGGAGCCGAAGGTCACAGGTTCGAATCCTGTCGCGCGCGTCATTCCACCTCTTCACGCACGTCCGCGTTCGGCGGGTCCCGAACGCATCCGCTCCGAGGTTCCCTCCCCCAGCGGACCCCACGGCCGATCCGCCATCGGCCCCGACCCTCCCCGAGTTCCCGCTCGTCAACGCGAAGTCCCCAGCGGCCGCCGTTCCATGTCCTCGCCGTCCCCGTCACCGGCTCTCGTCAGCATCGCCGAGCTCAAGCGCAAGCCGCTCCCCGCCCTCATCGAGATGGCGCAGGAGCTGGCGCTCGACGACATCGAGACGCTGCAGCGGCACGATCTGACTTTCCGAATCGAACAGGCGCTGCTGGCCAACGGCGCGCTGCTCAGCGGCCAGGGCGTGCTCGAGGTGCTGCCCGAGGGCTACGGGTTCCTGCGCAGCCAGGACTACAACTATCTCGCCGGGCCCGACGACATCTACGTGTCGCCGTCGCAGGTCAAGCGGTTCGGGCTGCAGACGGGCGACACGGTGCAGGGGCAGGTCCGCCCGCCCAAGGAATGGGAGCGCTACCTGGCCCTGCTCAAGGTCGAGTCGGTCAACGGCGGCGACCCCGAAGCGGCCAAGGAGCGGGTCGCGTTCGACAACCTCCGCCCGCGCTACCCCGAGGGCCGCTTCCGCATGGAGGTGACGAGCGGCGACCTCAGCATGCGCGTGCTCGACCTCATCGCCCCGATCGGCAAGGGCCAGCGCGGCCTCATCGTGTCGCCCCCGCGGGCCGGCAAGACGATCCTCCTCCAGAAGATCGCCAACGCCATCGCCGAGAACTACCCCGAGGTCGCGCTCATCGTGCTCCTCATCGACGAGCGCCCCGAGGAAGTCACCGACATGCGGTTCACCGTTCGGGGCGAGGTCATCAGCTCGACCTTCGACGAGGCCCCGCAGCGGCACGTGCAGGTGGCCGAGATGGTCATCGAAAAGGCCAAGCGGCTGGTCGAGAGCGGCCGGGACGTGGTCATCCTCCTCGACTCGATCACCCGCCTGGGCCGCGCCCACAACGCCGTGATGCCGCACTCGGGCCGCATCATGTCGGGCGGCGTGGACGTGAACGCCCTGGAAAAGCCCAAGAAGTTCTTCGGCGCAGCGCGCAACATCGAGGACGGCGGCTCGCTCACGATCATCGGCACCGCGCTCATCGAGACCGGCTCGCGCATGGACGAGGTGATCTTCGAGGAGTTCAAGGGCACCGGCAACATGGAGCTCATCCTCGATCGCAAGATCGCCGAGCGCCGCATCTACCCGGCCATCGACATCAACCGCTCGGGCACGCGCAAGGAAGAGCTGCTGTTCACCCGGGAGGAGCTGAACCGCGTCACCCTGCTCCGCACCTTCCTCGCCGACATGCCCGAACCGGAAGCCATCGAGTTCCTGCTCAAGCAGATGGGCCGCTCCAAGAACAACCGGGAGTTCTTCGCGCAGATGGCGCAGGGCGGCTGACCGTGGCCGCCGATCGGGGCCGGTGGCTCGCCGTGGACTGGGGCGAACGGCGTGTCGGGCTCGCGATCAGCGATCCCACCGGCACCATCGCGTCGCCCGCCGGCCACATCGTGCGGCGCGCCGGCAAGCGCCCGCCCATCGCCGAGCTCATCCGCCGCGCCCAGGCGCTCGAAGCCCGCGCGTTCGTGCTCGGCCTGCCCCTCGACCAGGCCGGCGACGACACGCCGCGCGCCGCCGAGGTCCGCAAGGTCGCCGCCGAGCTCGAGCGGCGCACCGGCCTCCCCGTCCGGCTCCTCGACGAGCGCTTCACCACCGCCGCCGCCCTCCGCGCCGTGCACGAGATGGGCGGCTCCCCGAGGGAGCGCAAGGGCGACGTGGACGCACTCGCCGCCACGGTGCTCCTGCAGCACGCCCTGCGCCATGCGCCGTAGCCGCGCCGCCCGCCGCGCCCGCGCCGGCCTCGCCGCGGCCGGGCTCG
>JAGWRI010000059.1 GCA_028876525.1 Gemmatimonadota bacterium
CGCGGCGGGCGGGGCGGGCGTGGCGGACGCGGAGGCGGCGCCGGGCCGGCCGCCGGGCCCACGCCCGGCCCGTTCGGACGCGGCAGCAGTCTCGAGGGCGGACTGCCGTACTGGGGCAAGTACGTGTATCACGACAACAACCGCGACATCAACCTCTCGCAGCAGGAGATGCGCGCGATCACCGACTGGTACTTCACGGCGCACCCGCCGATCCTGCAGGACATGCACGAGGCGGAGGCCCTGATGTACATCTACAGCGGCGGGCCGCCGCAGAATCCGAATCTCGATCCGATCCTGTTCACCGAGCTGCCGTTCTTCGCGAACTACCAGCTGGAGCAGCTCACGAAGTACGGCATGCCGGGCGTGTACACGCACGCCTTCATGGACGGGTGGTCGCCGGGTTACCTCGGATCGGTGGCCTACAATCACAACGGCATGATGGAGATGTACGAGACCGAGTCGGGGCACGACATCCCGGCCGATTCGATGTCCGAGGCGATTGCCAACGCCGAGCCGGCGGGGCGCGGGGGACGCGGCGGGCGGGGAGGATTCGGCGGCCGCGGCGAGAGTCTGCCCACCGGCGCCGGCCCGGGCCAGCCGCGCGAGTGGTACCGCGGGCTTCCCGTGCCGGCCAACGGCGTGGCGACGTTCACCCGCCGCGACAACACCAATTACATGGAGACGGCGGCACTTTCGGCGCTCCAGCTCGCGTCCATGTTCCCGCAGATGGTGCTCGAAGACTTCTATACGATGACCAGGCACTCGCTCGACGACGGGAGCGAGCGGGCGCCGTACGCGTTCGTGATCCCGAAGGCGGCCGACATGACCAAGCCGGCGGCGCTGGTGAACATCCTTCGCGCGCAGGGCATCGAGGTCGGCGTGCTGCGACAGCAGACGGTGGTGGGAAACGACACCTTCCCCGCCGGCTCGTACGTCGTGAAGCTCGACCAGCCGTACGGACGGCTGGCCAAGAACCTGCTGGAGAAGCAGGTCTTTCCCGACCCGCGGCTCACCACGTACGACGACAGCGGGTGGTCGATGGGCTGGGCGTTCGACGTCGCGGTGCGGCAGATCGACGACAAGGCGATCCTCGACGCGGCGGTGACGCCGGTGAAGGAGGCCGAGGTGGTGGGCACCGTGGCCGGCGGCGGCTCGGCCGGGCTCGCGGTGGCGCACTACGGTTCGAACAACATGATCGCGTTCCGCTACCTGCTGAAGGACGTGCCGATGGAGGTGGCCGAGAGCGCGTTCACGGCCGACGGCGTGAAGTTCCCGGCGGGCTCGTTCATCGTGACCGGGTCGGCGGCTGATCTCGCCGCGGCCAGGCACATGGTGGATTCGCTCGGGCTCACCGCGGCGGCGCTGTCGTCGCTGCCTGGCGTGCCGGCGCACGCGGCCGACGTGCCGCGCGTGGCGATCTACTCGCAGTGGAGCGGCACGCAGGAACTGGGCTGGTACCGGTTCACGTTCGACAAGTTCCACATTCCGTACGACCTGATCTTCAAGGAGCGGCTGGAGCAGGGGAACCTGAAGAAGGACTTTGACGTGATCGTCATGGCGGCGCAGAACATCAACCGCGCGGCCGTGTTCGCGCCCAAGGCGAAGCACCCGCAGCCGTACGAGCAGAGCGCCAAGTACAGGTTCCTCGGCATGTATGGCTCGACGCCGGACATGAGCGGCGGGTTCGGCCAGGCGGGGGTGGATGCGATCGACGCGTTCCTCGACGCCGGCGGCACGCTGATCACGGCGGCGCAGGCGGTGAACTATCCCATCGACTTCGGGCTGGCGCGGTCGGTCTACGCGCAGAGTCCGGCGGGGGTCACGGCGCAGAAGCCGCTCGTGATGGCGAAGATCACCCGCACCGACAGCCCGATCTTCTATGGGTATGGGGCGGACACGATTCCGATCAAGTTCAACCAGGGCGCGCAGGTGTTCCGGATCGGGGTGGCCGACTCGTCCCGCGTGCTGGCCGAGTACGTGGGCGGCGACAGCGCGGTGCTGAGCGGCCTGATGACCGGGGCCGGCAACCTGAAGGACCAGCCGTTCGTGGTGGACATCTCGAAGGCGTACGACGGCCACGGGCGCGTGATCATGTTCGCGAACAACCCGATCTACCGGTGGCAGAACCATGGGGAGTTCAACATGGTGTTCAACGCGATCATCAACTGGGACGACCCGACGCCGCCGAAGCCGTAGGGGGCCGGGCATCAAGAACGGAGGACGTGAACGGCAGATGATCCGGACGACTGCCGGATGATGCGGGTACTGCAATGCGAGAGGCTGCCACGAAGAACACGGGTCGTCATGCGCGCCGAGTCTCTCCCTGCAGCCCCCATGCCAGGTCTGTCTCATCCGTTTCGTCTGCATCGTCTCATCCACACCCTCCGTTCTTGATGCCAGCCGGCCACGAGGGATGCAATTGTGGAGCGATGGGCGGTTGACTGGCTTCGCCCTCGATCGCATCGCACCGCTCTTCCCCTTCCTCACCGCGGTATCA
>JAGWRI010000060.1 GCA_028876525.1 Gemmatimonadota bacterium
ACCTGACGGGCGGACGCCCACATGGAGGATCGACGATGCAGTTCCGGAAGTTGCAGTCGCTGGCGGCGGGGCTCGCGCTCGCCGCGTGCGCGGGCACGGCTGGCCGGGCCGCGGGCGGGCCGGCCCCCGACCCCAACGTGATCACGCTGGCCGAGCTGCAGCGTGCCAGCGCGGCCAACGCCTACGACGCAATCCAGCAGGTCCGCCCGTCGATGCTGCGGCCGCGGCTGGCGGCCGAGTCGTCGTCCATTTCGGCGGCGCAACGGAACTCGGACGATTACGCCGTGCACGTCTATCTCGACGACAACCGGCTGGGCGACATCTCGAGCCTGCGCGGCGTGCCCCTGTCCACGATCCGGGAGATCCGCTATCTGGATCCGTCCCGCGCGATGCAGCGCTTCGGAACCGGAAATCCCGGCGGCGTCATCCTGATCGTCTCGCGCTGACGGGCGGCGCGGAGCGGCGGCCATGGGGGCCGCCGCCGCGGCCCCGGTCGTTCCCTCTGCTCCCGCTCCCCATGCGATTCTCCGCTCTGCTCCTGTGCCTGACGATGGCCGCCGGCTGCGCGAGCGGCGGCGCGACCGGTGCCTCGAGCGCGCCGCTGCGGAACCCCGACGTCATCACCGAGTCGGAGCTGGTCAGCGCGCCGTACAGCAACGCCTACGACGCCATCCAGCACCTGCGCCCGCAGATGCTGGTCCAGCGCGCCGGGTCGGGCAGCTCGTCGCTCACGCAGCAGTCGAGCTACGCGATCAAGGTGTACATGGACGGCGTCCCGATCGGCGGGGTCGCCGACCTGCGGCAGATCCCCCTGGCCGGCATCAAGGAGATCCGCTATCTGGGCCCGACCGAGGCGACGCAGCGGTTCGGGACGGGGAACGTGGCCGGCGCGATCGTGATCCGCAGCCGATGACGCACGAAGCCGGCGGACGCTGGGGGCGTCCGCCGGCTCGACCGCGAATCGCGCGCCCGCTCAGCCGGTCTTGCGGCGGCGCGCCCGGGCGGGTTTCTTGGCCGGCTTCGCGATCTGGATGGGAAGCACCACGGGCTCCGAGTCGGGGGCCGTGGTGCACGCCTCGGCGGCCACGGGGAGCCGCGGCTGCTTGTAGGTGAAGCGCTTGCCCTCGTAGTTCCGGAAGATCACCTCGTCTTCGGTGATCTTCTCGACGTACTCGGGGAGCAGCGGGACCTTCCCGCCGCCGCCGGGCGCGTCGATGCAGAAGTGGGGCACGGCCAGCCCCGAGGTCCAGCCGCGCAGGGCCTTCACGATCTCCAGTCCGGTCTCGACCATGGTGCGGAAGTGCTCGCCCCCCGCGACCTGGTCGGCCATGTACAGGTAGTACGGCCGGACCCGCGCCTTGAGGAGCTTCTGCATCAGCTCCTTGATGGTTTCCGGATTGTCGTTCACGCCGCGCAGGAGCACCGTCTGGCACCCCAGCGGCACGCCGGCGTCGGCCAGCCGGCCGAGCGCCGCCACCGTGGCCGGCGTGAGCTCGCTGGGGTGGTTGAAGTGCGTGTTCATGTACACCGGATGGTACTTCCTGACCATCTCGCAGAACTCGGGCGTGATCCGCTCCGGGAGGTGCGAGGTGATGCGGCTGCCGATGCGGATGATCTCGACGTGGGGAATCTCGCGCAGGCGCTGGAACAAGTACTCCAGCCGCCGGTCGGAGAGCATCATCGGGTCGCCGCCGCTCATGATGACGTCGCGGATCTCGGGATGATTCCGGATGTACTCGAACGCCGATTCGTACTGGTTGAGCGGGATCTTCTCGGGGTCGCCGACCTTGCGGCGGCGGGTGCAGAAGCGGCAGTACGACGCGCACACGGGGCTGACCAGGAAAAGCACGCGGTCGGGATAGCGGTGCGTGATGTTCGGCACCGGGGAGTCGCCGTCCTCGTCCAGGGAGTCGATGACGCCGTCCACGATCTCCAGCTCCTGGACGGTGGGCACGTACTGGTTCCAGATCGGGTCGCCCGCGTCCTTGAGCTGCTCGAGCACGTTGGGCGTGATCCGCATCTGGAAGTTGTCGAACGCCGGCTGGAGCGCCTTGACGTCGATGACGTCGTCGCCGAACCGCTCGGCCAGCTTGTCGAGCGAGTCGATGCCGGTGTGGAGGATTTGCTGCCAGTCGCTCATGGCCGTCAGACTCCGCGCATCGCGGGTGAAGGGGAACCGCCAAGCTCACGCGTGAGCACCAGCCGGTCGTCGGCCGGGGCGTAGAAGTCCCGGAGGCGCGCCGCCACGCGGTAGCCGCGCGCTCCATAGAAACGCCGGGTGGCGTCGTACGCCGACCGGCCGGAAGTCTCGACCACGATCAACCGCCCCCCGCGCCGCGCCAGCCGCCGCTCGACCTCGTCCAGCAGCGTCGCGCCCACCCCGGCGCGCTGCTGCCGGGGGTGCACCGCAATCCAGTAGACGTCGTACGTGCCCTGCGCGCCAGGGGTCGGGCCGTAGCAGCAGTAGCCGGCCAGCCCCCCGTCGACGTCGAACGCCGCGACGAACTCATAATCGGGCGTCCCGGTTCCCGGCGTCCCGGCGGCCCCGTCCACCAAGTCGAGCGCCACCGCCACCTCGTCGGGCGAGAAGGCGCCCGTCGCGCGGAGCAGGTCGAGCAGCGCCCCGCGGTGCGAGGCGTCGAGCGGTCCGAGGGTGACCATCAGGAGGCCTGGCGGGCGGCGTCGAAGAGATCGGTGTCGAGCGTGGGGTCCACGCCGCCGGAGAGCTGGAAGGCCAGCGCCCAGAGGCGGTCGGCGTCGCCGACGTCGATCCGGCGCCGCGTCCCGAGCTGGGTCACGGTGCGGATGAGGCGCGGGTAGCTGATGCCGGCGGTCCTGGCCATCCGGGCCAGCCCGGCGTCGGGTGCGATGTCCGGATTGGGATTGACCTCGAGGATCCAGGGGCGTCCCTGCGCGTCGATGCGCAGGTCCACGCGCCCGTAGCCGTAGCCGCCGACCAGGCGCCAGGCCTCGAGCGCCAGCTCCCGGACGCGCTCCGCGAGGTCGGGGGGCAGGTCGGCCGGGCACCGCGGGGCGGTGCCGGCGTCCTCCTCGCACCCCGGTTCCCACTTGGACCGGTAGCTCACGATGCGCCACAGCCCGTCGGGCATGCCGCCGAAGTCGATCTCGGCAATGGGCAGCACGGCATCGCCCAGGATTCCCACGTTCACCTCCCGCCCGTCCACGTACCGCTGCACGAGCACCTCGTTCCACCGCTCGTGCATGGCCTCGACGCGGCGCTCGAGGGCGCGGCGCGAGCGGACGACCGACTTCTGCTCGATGCCGATCGAGGCGTCCTCGGCCGCGGGTTTGCAGATGGCCGGATAGCCGATGGACTGGAAGGATTCGCCGCGCCGCACGGTGGCGAAGCGCGGCACGGGGAGCCCGGCGTTGGTGAGCAGGCCGTTGACGGCGTGCTTGCGGAGGCAGAGGGCGGTGGTGAAGCTGGAGCTGCCGGTGTATGGAATGGCCATCAGCTCGAGCACGGCGATGACCGCCGGCTCGAGGGCGGCCACGCCGTCGATTCCCTCGCACATGTTGAACGCGAGTTCGAACCGGCCCTTGCGCAGGCGCTCGATCCAGCGGCCGTCGGCGTGGACGGGGAGGCGGGTGACCGAATTCCCCTCGGCGACGAGGATCCGTTCGATGGCCTCGACGTTCTCGAGGATGGCCAGGTCGGGGAAGGTCGCGATGGCGGACGCCCCATCGAACAGGATGGCGATTCTCACGGCACGCTCCCGCGTTCGAGTGCCACGCCCTGCCGCTCCGCAGCGTGGAGGAGACAAGCCTGGATCAGCTCGTCGTAGGACAGCCCGGCCGCGCGCGCGGCCTTGGGCAGGCACGAATTGTCCGCCGGGTCCGGCAGGATGCCGGGAAGCGGATTGATCTCGATGACGTGGGGCGTGCCGTGGGCGTCGAGACGCACGTCGATGCGCGACCAGTCGCGGCAGCCCAGGGCGTGGTAGGCCGCGAGGACGACCTCCTCGATGGCCGTCCGGAGCGGGGCCGGGATGCGGGCCGGGCATTCGAAGATGTCCAGCGGCCGGTCGGGGCGATCCCAGATCCACTTGGCCTCGTACCCGTAGATCGGCGCGGCGCCGGCGGGCAGGGTGTCGAAGCGCATGCCCACAATGGGCAGCACGCGCGCCGCCGGGCCGTTGCCCAGCACCCCGCAGGTGAACTCGGCGCCGGGAAGGTAGTCCTCGACGAGGACCGGCTGGGCGTAGTCGCGGAGGAGCTCGCGGGTCCGCTGGCGGAGCTCGTGGGCGTCGCGCACGAGGTTCCGCTCGGTGATCCCCTTGGACGAGCCCTCCTGGACGGGCTTCACGAACCGGGGGTACACCGTGCGCGGATCGGCGGCCAGCCGCTCGAGGTCGGCCTCGGACTCGACGAGGGTGAAGGCGGCGGTGGGAATGCCGTGCGCGGCGAGCATCCGCTTCGTGTGTCCCTTGTGGAGGCAGAGCGAGAGGGTGAGCGGGTCGCTCCCCGAGTACGGGATGCCGTAGTACTCGCAGATGGCGGGGACGTGCGCCTCGCGGTTGGGGCCGTGGAGCCCCTCGGCGATGTTGAACACGATGTCCGGACGCGCGTCGCGCAGGCGGGCGGGAAAGTCGGCGTCGGCCTCGAGGCGCACGACCTCGCCGAGGGCCGACAGGGCGCGGGCCACGGCGTCGATGGTTTCGGGCGCGTCCCACTCGGCGTAGACGTCGGACACGCCGGCGGCCGCGGGATGGGGGGCGGGTGCCGGGGGCGCGACAACACCCGTGCCACCGCCGGTCGCGGTGAACGGGTTGGAGTGTTCAGCGGAGGAGGGCCGGGAGCGTTGGTCCCGGCGCGTACCTGGCGGCTCGTCGTCGGCGTCAACCGCGTCGGTCGCAGAGGGCGACGCGGGCGTCGAGTCGGGCTTTTGGTTGTACGCGAAGCCGATGCGCGTCATCCATTCTCGAAGAGACGCGCCAAGATACGCCGACGGATTTCGTCGCGCAACGGGAAAAACTCCGCGCGTGCGGTCCGGATCACACCTTGTGGTACGAGATGCGCGCGGCCTCGCGACGGTCCTCGGCTTCGTAGACCTCGAAGTCGGCGAAGAAGCCGGGGGCCGTGGCCTGGAGCAGGCGGAGGATGGCGATCGCGGCGCGCCGGATCTCCATCTCGGCCCCCTCGCTCGACCGCAGCTCGAGCATGGTGCGCCAGGCGCGGGCGTTGGCCGTGACGACGATCTTCGTCTCGGTGGAGTTCGGCAGGACGCCGCGCGCGGCCTCGCGAGCCATCTTGCGCCGGTGCACCCGGTCGGCCACCCAGCCGTAGCGCGCCATGAGCTGCTCGACGAGGGCCACGTACGCGGCCTGCGCCGCCTCCATCTGGGCCCGCCAGGCGCCTTCGAGCGCCTCGTCGCCGATGATGGCCGGCGGCACGACGAACGCGGCCTGCGACTCGTCCACGTACCGCTGCGAGAGCTGGGAGTAGGCGAATCCGGCCCGGTGGCGCACCAGCTCGTGGGTGAGCGACCGGCTCACGCCCTCGAGGAGGAGCGAGTAGGTGGCGTGCTCCAGCACGCTCCCGTGCCCCTGCTTCTTGATGTTCTCGATGTAGTCGCGGGTCGCCCGCTTGGCCGGGTTGTGCTGGCTCATGTAGCACAGCCGGCCGGCGAACTCCGTCAGCCGCTCGCCGTCGGTGCTCTCCCCCTGCCACTCGACGGGCAGGTGGGCGGGCGCGGAGAAGGCCGGCTGCGCGAGCAGGGTGACGCGGGGGGCGGAGAAGAACTCGGGCATGGGAGGCGGGTCGGTGTGACGGTGAGTCAGTGGTTCGGGGAGACGAGGTCGGCCGCCGGTCAAGAATCCACCGGCGCCTCCAGCAGCGCCAGCCGGAATTCTCCATACGCCCGGTCGCGCTCGACGCGGTCGAGGGCGCGGGCAGCCGCGGCGGGCGGGGCGGGAAGCTCCGGGTCGTACTTGACGTCGCGCAACGGCCGCTGGCCGGCGAGCGGCACCTTCACGCCCGGGTTCAGGATGTTCGCCGGATCGAAGCACCGCTTGACGAGCCCGAACCGCTCGCGGGCCGCGTCGGTCCACACCCGGGCAAGAAGCGGCGTGCGCAGCCGGCCGTCGCCGTGTTCGCCGGTCAGGGTGCCGCCCAGCGACGCGGTGAGCGCGACCACGGCGTCGAGAATGCCCTCGAGCCTGGCCCGCCAGTTCGGCTGGCTCACGTCGATGAGCGGGTTCACGTGGATGTGGGCGTCGCCCGCGTGGCCGAAGATCACGCCCTTCACCTTGTGGCGCTCCAGCGCGGCGCGGACCCCGCGCACGTAGTCGGCCAGGTGTTCGGGCGGAACGGCGCCGTCCTCCACGAACTGCATGGACTTGAGCGACGGGTCGAGGCGCGACAGGATGGGACTCACGGCGTGGCGCAGCTCCCAGAGGTCGCGCTCCGCGCCGGCGTCGAGCGCGAGGTTGACCGCCGAGGCGCCCAGCCGGCGGAAGGCCTGCTCGATGGACCGGGCGCGGGCGCCCACGTCGCGGGTCGTCTCCCCCTCGAGCTTCACCAGCAACACGCCCTCGGCCCCGGCGGCGACGGGCAGGCTCGCCCCTCCCGACGCGGCGACTTCGAGGAAGGTGCGATCGAGCAGCTCGCACGCGCCGGCGCCGAGCTTGCGGGCTTCGGCGGCCGCCCGCACGGCGCCGTCCAGCGAACGGAATTCGCCGAGCAGACTGGCGCTGGCCACCGGGATGGGCTCGAGCCGCAGTTCGAGTTCCGTGAACAGGGCCAGCGTGCCCTCGCTGCCCACGAGCAGATCCAGGAGGTCGCCACTCGACGCGTAGGCGGCCGTGGCGTAGCCCGAGGAGTCCTTGAGCACGCCCCGGTGCACCGAGGGCGTGACCCGCTCGCGGCGCAGGATCGCGTCGTGCGCGTCGCGCAGGAAGCGTCCCACGGCCGCGATCTCGCGCGGCGCCGGCGTCCCGCGCCGGAGCTCGGCCGACGAGCTGTCGTCGAACACGGCGGTGAGGGCCTGAACCCAGTTCCGCATCGGCCCGTGGCGCATGGTGTCCGCGCCGGCCGCATTGGTGGCGGCCATTCCGCCCACGGTGCAGAACGCGCCGCTGGACGGGTCCACGGGGAAGCGCAGTCCCACGGCGCGGGCCGCGCGGTCCACTTCCGCCCGCAACACGCCGGGCCCCACGCGCACGGTGCGCGTTTCCAGGTTGACGTCGCCGAGGGTCCGGAGCCGGCTGAGATCCACCACCACTCCCTCGCCCACGGCGCCTCCGGCCATGCCGCTCCCCGAGCCGCGGGGAATCAGTGCGGTCCGCTCGCGGTGCGCCCACCCGACGAGCGTCTGCACGTCGCGGGCGTCGGCGGGGACGGCGACGGCGGCGGGCCAGCAGCGCGCGATGCCGGCGGCTTCGCCGTACACGGCGCGGGCCGCGTCGTCGGTGCGGAAGGCGCCGCGAAATCCGGGTGGGGCGGGGAGGCTCACGCGAACGGGATCCTGGCAGAGGGAGAGCGCCGGTCGACGGCGGCGGACCACCCGGCGCGATAGCTTTGGTGCTGACCGGGCAACGCCGAAGTTTAACGCACCGCTTTCCCCGACGCCGACTCCCGCCACCGCCGTGTCCGCCGCCGACTCCAGCTCCGCCGCCGATCCGCGCCTCGACCAGGCCCGCCGGTTCTCGCGCGCCGTGCTCCCGTCGGTCTCGCGCACCTTCGCGCTCAGCATCAAGGTGCTGCCCGGGGAGCTGGGACGCGCCGTGAACTGCGCCTACCTCCTGTGCCGAATCGCCGACACGATCGAGGACGCGCCGGCCGTCGCCGCCGAGGAGAAGGCCGCGTTGTTCGACCGCTTCCTGGACTGTTTCGCCGACCGGGCGGCCGCCGACGCCTTCCCCGCCCTGGTCCGGTCGCTGCCCGGGGATCCGGCGCACCTCGAACTGATCCGCCACGCCGACCTGGTCTTCGTCGTCTTCCGGTCGCTGGCGCCGGCCACGCGCGACCACGTGCGGAGGTGGGTGGCCGAGATGGCGCTCGGCATGCGGAAATTCGTGCTTCTCTACCCGCGGGGCATTCGGATCCAGAGCCTCGAGGAATACCGCGAATACTGTTACTACGTCGCGGGAACCGTGGGCTACATGCTCACCGATCTCTGGCACGAGCACGCGCCGAGCATCGGGCCGCGGCAGTACGAGCTGCTGCGGGAGCGCAGCCGGTCGTTTGCCGAGGCGCTGCAGACGGTGAACATCCTCAAGGACGTGGCCCGCGACGCCGAGCACGAGAACTCGATCTACGTCCCGGAGCGGCTGCTCGCCGAACACGGCGGGAGCCACGCGACCATTCTCGCCGAGTCGCACGCCGGCGCCACGCGGGCCGCGATGGCGTCCCTGGTCGCGCTGGCCTGGGAAGATCTCGGTGAGGCGCGGGACTACCTGCTGCGCATTCCGCGGCGCGCCATTGCCATCCGCCTGTTCTGCGTGCTGCCGCTGGTGTTCGCCTACGCCACGCTCCGCGAGGTGACCCGCCACCCGGACGCGCTCGCCAGGCGCGAGGTGGTGAAGATCTCACGCGCCGAGGTGAAGACGCTCATCGCGTTGAGCGTGGCGGGGGTGATGAGCAACCGGATGCTGGGGTGGCTCGCCACGCGGGCCGGCCGGCGGCCGGTGCGCGTGGCGCTGTCGGGCGGAACGGATCAGTAGCGGCGCGGCGCCGCGCCCGCCGCCTGGGCGATCATGCGCAGCAGCGACGGATTATCGGCCCGCTCGCCGCGCTCCAGCCGGTCGAGCAACTGCTCCAGGGTGAGCTGGGCGCGGGCCAGCGCGCGGCCGTGGGTGGCGCGGGCCGCGAAGTAGCCCGCCGCCCAGAACCCGATGAGCGGCACGGGCACGGCGACGGCCGCGATGTGGAGCGCGAGGCCGACGATCGTTCCCGCGGCGCCGACCGAAGTCGCGGCCAGCATCCCGCCGACGGCGTTGCGCCGGTGACCGGAGAGGTCGGCGTCCAGGCGCACCAGCACGCGTCCCTCGTCGGCGGGCACGACCGTGGCGCCGACGTCGGTCGCGCGCGACAGCGCATAGCCCCGGCCGCCGACGTTGAGCATGCGGCGCACGCCCCCCTCGAAGTCGCGCCGCGCCTCCCATACGATGCGGTCGGGAAACTGGCGCTTGATCTGGAGCCACTCCTCCTTCTGCATCCACACGTCGAGGGCGGCGAACACCTGCTCGGCGCTGCCCCGCACCGTCCGCTCGGCGTAGACCAGCGGCGGCCCGATCAGCAGGCCCTGGCTTCCCGGGCGTTCGGTCCGCCCGCGCTCCTCGGCCAGCGCCTGCCGCAGGTGCTGCGCCGAGAGCCCGACTTCCTTGCCCAGCTCGAGGATCTGCTGGTCGGTCAGCGTGTCGCCCGGGTCGCCGCCGCGCGCCTGCAGCTCAGCGGCGCGCGCCAGCACGCGCTGCAGCGCGGCGCGGTCGAGCGGCGGGAGGAGCGGATTGGGGACCGGGGCGTCGGCCATGACACCAATATACGGGCCCCGGCCGGGCTCAGCTTCCGCCCAGGGCCGCGCCGACCAGGCGGTCGATGGACGCAAGGATGGCGCTGGGCAGCTGGAACGCGGCGGTGAACGCGGGCTCGGCGTTCCCCGGCGGCGCCGCCATCCCGGCCTGCGCGAGATAGAAGCGCATGTAGCCGTCCAGGAGCTCGGGCGCCGCGCGCTCGATGAGCATCGCGCCGCCGCGCACCGCGGCGGTGGCCGAATAGGCGCCGGCCTCGCCGCTTCGCTGCTGGGCCACGGTGGTGTTCTCGCCGATCGCCTGCGCCGTGATCGTCTGGACCGCCTCGTGCGCGAACCCGTAGATCGGGACGTCGACCTCGGCCCGCGAGTCGGGGAGCCCGACGACCATCACGTTGTGCTGCGGCGTGGCGTTCAGCGTGCGTCCCTCGCCGGCCAGCGCGAGCGACAGCACGAGGTCTCCATTCACCTGGTGCGTGCTGGTCAGGAACTGCTGGAAGCGCGGGCGCAGCGACTGCCAGAGCGAATCGGCGGCCACCACGAACGGGCGACGGCGCTCTTCCTGCGCCGTCCAGTAGCCGTGGAAGAAGTGCTGCGACTCGTCGCCCAGCGCCTGCGTGAACAGGCGCAGCCACTCGCGGTCCTGGGCGGTGGGGAACATCGAGGCGATGAGGGCCACGTGCTGCCGGTCCGGCGGATCGGCCAGCGCCGGCTGCCCCTGGGCGCCGAGGAAGGCGTGGACCGCGGCCGTCATCTGGTCCCACGAATCGAAGTACAGGGGCAGGAACTGTCCGTTGGCGATCTCCGGATTCTGGGCCATCAGCGTCGCGAGCTTCTGATGGTTGGCGTCGAGCGCCGTGAGGACGTTGGCGCGGCGGCGCAGGGCCTCGACCGAGTCGCGGTACCCGCGGCGGAACACCGGCACCTGCGCCGCGTCGCGGGTGAGCAGGGCGTAGCCGTGCAGCCACAGGTCCACGTCCTCGCGCGTCTCGACCGGCCACACCGGGCCCTGCGGCGTCGGGGCGACGCTGGCCGGGCGGCCGTGCCCCGGCGCGCAGGCCGAGAGCAGGGCCGCGGCCAGCAGCGCCGCGCCCCGCCCGGGACGCC
>JAGWRI010000061.1 GCA_028876525.1 Gemmatimonadota bacterium
GCGTCGGTCACCTTCACCACGAAGGGCTGGAGCACCGCGCCCAGCGTGTCGGCCTGCGCGTCGCCCGACACCTTCGCGATGACGCCCGCGGCCCCGGCCACCGCCGTGGCCGGAATCGCGAGCGGGCTCACGCCGGCCGCCGTGGCGACGATGGTCTGGGCGCCCGCGCCCGGCCCCAGCGTGACCGCGGTCTGCGCGTTTCCGTCGGCGCCCGAGATGGCCGTGGCCGGGTTGGCCGTCGCGCCCCCCGTGCCGCCGCCGAACGCCACGGCGATGCCGGCCACCGGCGAGCCGTTGGCCCCCTGGACCTGCACCACGACGGGCTGCGGCAGGGCAGAGCCGGCGGCGCCGGTCTGCGACCCGCCGCTCACCAGCACGAGCCGGGCGGGCGGCACCGACACGATCACGGTGGCCGAATCGCGGAGCCCGTTCGGCGTGGCCGCGACGACGAACGTCGTGCCCGAGCCGCCGGCAGGGGTGAACACGCCGCTGGCCTGGTCCACCGTGCCCAGGGCGGCGTTGCTCACCGTCCAGTGGATGTCGACGCCGACCACCGCCTTGCCCGTGCTGTCGGTGGCCGTCACCCGGAAGGGCACCGTGCCGGACACGAGGATCGCGGTGTCGTGCGGCGCGATGGAGAAATTGTGCAGGGCGGCGCCCGGGCCCACGTACTCGATGGGGATCTGCGCCGGGGGCGGGTTGGTGACGGTGCCCACCGACGCGGTCACGACCTGCGTGCCGCTGTACAGCACCGTATTCCCCTGGCGCAGCTCGATCTGGACGTCGAGCTGCTCGGTGGGGGCGTTGAGGATGACCGGCAGGTCGAGGGTCACCGAGTCGGCGCCCGCGGGAACCGCCACCACCGTGTCGAACGGGGCGGCGGGCGGGTGGTCGATGTGGATGTGGATGTTGTCCACGGCGAGCCCGAACGCCGACAGATCCCGCGCCGTCCGCTGCGCCTGCAGCGAGAAGGCGGGCGCGAGCTCGAGCATCGCCAGTCCGCCGCGCGCGTGGGGCGCGGTGGGACCGTCGGTGCACGTGACGCCGCTCAGGACGAGCAGCGCGTAGGCGGCATATCGGGTCGAGGCACGCATGAAGAGGCCCCGGGGCCCGCCGCATCCCAGGCGCTGGGAACGAGGGCGGGACCCCGGGGCAGATAACGTCCCACGAGAGGCCGCCGGCTGTCAAGCACGTGCATCACAGCCGGGCCGGCCGGTTCGGTCAGAACGCCATGATCTCGCGGTAGGCGGCCTTGAACGTGTCCACCTGCGGCAGGATGGCGTCCTCGAGCTGCGGGGCGTATCCGACGTACGTGTCGGCGCTGGCCACCCGCTTCACGGGAGCGTCCAGCCACGGGAAGCACTCGTCGGCGATTGCCGCCGCGAGCTCGGCGCCGTACCCCCACGATTCCGAGTCTTCGTATGCCACGATGACGCGGGCCGTCTTCCGGACGCTGGCGAACACCGTCTCGCGGTCCCACGGCGACAGGGTGCGCAGGTCGATCACCTCGACGTTGAGCCCCGACTCCTCGGCCACCTGGTTGGCGGCCGTGAAGGCGCGGTGGACCGTGGCGCCGTAGGTCACGACGGTCAGGTCGGTGCCCTCGCGCACGACCTTCGCCTTGCCGAACGGGATCATGAAGTTCGGCCCGGGATACGCCGCCTTGTTGTACGTCTGGCGGTAGAGGTGCTTGTGCTCCAGGAAGAGCACCGGGTCGTCGCTGCGGATGGCGGTGCGGAGCAGGCCGTTGGCGTCGAGCGCCGTGGACGGGCAGACCACGCGCAGGCCGGGGCAGTGCGTGAACAGCGAGGCGCCCGTCTGGGAGTGGTAGATGGCGCCGCGGATGTAGCCGCCGTACGTGGTGCGCACCACCACCGGCGCGGTGAACAGGCCGTTGGAGCGCCAGCGCATCGTGGACAGCTCGTTGCGGAGCTGCATGTAGGCGGGCCAGATGTAGTCGAAGAACTGGACCTCGACCACCGGCTTGAAGCCGCGGAGCGCGAGCCCGATGGCGCGGCCCACGATGTTCGCTTCGGCGAGCGGGGTGTTGTAGACGCGATTGCCGCCGAACTCCTTCTGCAGCCCCCAGGTCACCTTGAACACGCCGCCCTTGCCCTTGACCTTGTCGAGGTACTCCTCGCGCGACACGTCGGCCACGTCCTCGCCGAACACGAGCATCTTCGGATTGCGGCGCAGCTCGTCCTTCATGCACGCGTTGAGCAGGTCCACCATCGTCGTCTCGTTGCCCGAGAACTGCGGGTCGTCCTCGGTGTCGAACTGCTCCGAGGTCGGATCGACGTCCTCGGAATAGACGTGGGCGTAGATGGTCTCGGGGGCCGGCTGGGGCTGGGCCAGCGCGTCGTCGGTGGCGGCGAGCAGCTCGACCTCGACCTCTTCCTTGATCTTCTCGATGTCCTTCTCGGTGGCGATGCCCTCGGCCACGAGCCACCGCGGGAGCCGGGTCACCGGGTCGCGCGCCGCATCGGCGTCGCGCTCGGTGGGGGGCCGGTACATCACCTCGTCGTCGGACAGGGAGTGCGAGTACGGGCGGATGACGTGGGCGTGGACCAGCGCCGGGCCCCGGCGCTTGCGGGCGTAGTCCACCGCCTTCTGCATCGCGGCGTGCGAGGCCACGAGGTCGCATCCGTCGACCTCCTGGACGAACAGCCCGGGAAATCCGCTCACCAGCTTGGAGATGCTGCCGCCGGCGGTGTTGACCTCCACCGGGACGGAGATGGCGTAGCCGTTGTCCTCGACGAGGTAGACCACGGGCAGCTTGAGGTTGGCGGCCGTGTTGAGGGACTCCCAGAATTCGCCCTCGCTGGTCGTGCCGTCGCCGGTGGTGATGAGCACGACCTCGTCCTTCTCGAATCCGTCGGTGATGCCCAGGAGGTTGGCGCGGAGCGAGGCCTCGGCAACGCCCACGCCCTGCAGGAACTGCGTGCCGGTGGGCGACGAGGTGGAGACGATGTTCAGCTCCTTCTTGCCCCAGTGGCTGGGCATCTGGCGGCCGCCGGAATTGGGGTCGGCGGCGGCGCCGACCGCGGAATAGAGCATTTCGGCCGCCGTCTCGCCGAGCTGCAGGCAGAGGGCGCGGTCGCGGTAGTACAGGAAGAACCAGTCGTGGCCGGGCTTGAGCACCATGCCGGCCGCCGTGCAGACGGCCTCGTGCCCGGCGCCGGAGATCTGGAAGAAGATCTTGTTCTGGCGCTTGAGCTGGATCTCCTTGTCGTCGATCCGGCGCGAGAGGAGGATGGTCTTGTACGCGGCGAGCAGCTGGGCGCGCGACAGTTCGCTGGTGCCGCGGCGCTCCGCCTTGGTCGAAGTGGCCATTGTGAGATCCGTTCGGGTACTCATGGGGGCCGCAGCCCCCGCCGGGTTCTGCCGTCTCTGGAAAAGTAGCCCGCCGTCGGGCCGTGAAACAGTGAGTCGGGGCCTCGGTCTGTCGGCGAAAGCACGACCCCCGGCGCCCGAGTCGCCGGGAAGGGACACCCGTTACCGGGGCGTGGCCGGCGTCACGAAAAAAAGTCTTGCGCGATCCGTCAGCACATCACATTTATGTGCCGACGGACGCTGGGTCCGCCAGCCACCGGAGGCCGATGAGCACACCGGTCCGACAGCGACGAGTCGCCTGTCCCGTGCGAGCGCGAGCGCGCCGCATGTGCTCCGCCATCCGAATCCAGCCCGTCGAGGCCACCGCGACACCCCGCCATGGGACTCCTGTCCCGTCGCGGGGTGTCCTCTTTTTCAGCGAGGTGAAATGTCCGGCCGTCGGCACTATCACCACGTCTCCCTCCCCCGTGTCCCGCGAGCGCCGCGGCGCGCCCGCCGGGCCCATCCCGCCAACCAGAAGCGCGCGCTCAAGCGTGCGGCCATGCGCGACTGCGGCCGCCGCTGCGTGTACTGCGGCACGGCGCTCGATTTCGAGAACGCCACGCTGGACCACGTGCATCCGCTCGCCAAGGGGGGCACCCATTACCCCGGCAACCTCGTCCTGGCCTGCGTTCGCTGCAATCGCCTGAAGAGCGACCTGCTGCCCCACGAATTCTTTGCCCGGTTCCCCTGGGCGGGCATGAATTTCATCCACTACGCGAGAACGGTGCATCGGGCGCTCAAGCGCTGCGCAAGGCGGGCGGTGAGCCTTGCCTACGCCGAGGCCGCCTGAAGCGCAGAACGGCGCCAACGGCAGCGGAAGGCGCAGGACCGTTGGCCGAGAGCCGCGAGGTGCCGGCGTAGCTGCTCACGGCTCACGGCTTTCGGCCTTCAATTTCCAGTTGGCGCCGTTTCAGTAGTCGACCGGCCGCAGATAGCTCTCCCCAATGGCCGTCGGGCTCACCATCGCCACCGTGGGCAGCTTCCGTTTCCAGTGAGTCCGCGCCACGCGCTTCACGACCAGCGCCACCTCGGCCGCGTCGAAGCCGCGGGCCACCAGATCGGCGTCGGAATATCCGCACAACAGCCAGTTCAAAATCGCATCGGCCCGGGCGTAACTGATCCCGAAATCCCCCTCATCCGTCTGGCCGACCACGAGATCCGCGGTCGGCGGCTTTCGCACGATCGCGTCGGGAACGCCCAGGTGGCGCGCCAGGGCCCAGACCTGCGTCTTGAACAGATCCCCCAGCGGATTCACCGGCGGCGCGTCGTCGGCGTGCCAGGTGAAGTAGCCGAACATCCGCTCGGTCTTGTTCCCGGTGCCGAGCGGAATTGCCTGGTCGCGCGCCGACAGGTCGAACAGCGCGATCATGCGCATCCGCGCCATCACGTTGCCGCGCCGCTGGGCGTCGGCGTCGGGGGTGGTCGCGAGGTAGCCGTCCACGGCGGCACTGATGTCCACCGTGCGCCCCTCGATGCCGAGGGCGTCGATCACCAGCTGGCCGTGGGCGCTGCTCTCGGGGCTCGACGTCCGGTAGGGCATCCGCACCCCGATCACGTTTTCGGCTCCGACCGCCCGAGCGGCCAGGAACGCCGTTACCGCGGAGTCCACGCCGCCCGACACGCCGACCACGGCCCTGGCGTAGCCGCGCTGCCGGATCTCGTCGCGCAGGAACTCCACCAGCCACTGCTCGGTGAGCGCCGGGTCGATCTCCAGGGGCACGGGGGCCGACTGCCCCTCGGCGGCGCTGATCACGGGGAGGGGTGCGGGCGCGGCGCCGGCGCGGGCGGGCGCCGGCGGACGCGTCGGCCGCTGCGCCGGCGGATCGAACACGAGGGGCGTCGGCTCGCGCCGCTCGACGCGCTCCATCGAGGCACGCAGGTGCGGCGCCATGACCTCGAGGTCGGCCAGCAGGGGCTGGTCGGCGCGGGCGCGTCCCACGTCGTCGAAGTCGATCGAGTGAGTGACCAGCGCCTCGGTCCACAGCGGACCGCGCACGCGGACCTCGCCCTTGGGGCCCGCGATCATGGATGCGCCGGGGAAGACGCGGCCCCCCTCGCTCCCGGCCAGGTTCGCCAGCACCACGAAGGCGCCGTGCTCGTCGGCCATGTCGCGGGCCAGCCGCTCCCACCGGCTCACGCTCGACGGCAGGCCGTTCTCGCCGTCGGGCCACGGGCCGCGGGCGGGCGGTGCGGTGGGCACGAACAGCACCTGCGCGCCGTCCAGCGCGGCCACCGTTGCCGTCATGCTGTGCCAGGCGTCCTCGCAGATGAGAATGGCCGCGCGCCCCCACGGAGCGTCGAACGCCCGGATCTCCCGCCCGCGCTCCACGAAGCGCTCCTCGTCGAACAGCCCGTAGGTCGGCAGGAACATCTTCCGGTGCACGTGATGGATGGCCGGTTCGGCGCCGCCCAGCGTGAGGTAGGCGCCGGCGTTGTACAGCTTGCCGTTCCAGCGCTCGTAGAACCCGATCGCGACGTCCAGCGTGCTGTCGCCGGGCACGGCGTCGCGGTAGGTGCGCTGGAGGTCCTCGGCCAGGGTGCCGGCCGTGACGGCATGCTCGCGCACGCCGCCTTCCAGGAAGTAGCCGGTGAGCGCCGATTCGGGCAGGCAGAGCACCTGGGGGCGAGGCTCGCGGGCGTCCACCTGGGCGAACAGCGCCCCGAGCCGGGCCAGGTTGCCGGCGTAGTCGCCTTTGCGGGGGCGGAACTGCGCGATGGCGAGATGCAGGAGTGCGGTCATGGACGCTCTAAGCTTCGCCGGACGCGGGGCGCCGGGCAACCATCGTACGGGGCATGGGTATCTTACACGGCAGAATGATCCATCGGAGAACCGCCGCCGGCGCGCTGGCCGGTCGGATGCTGGCCCTCGCGGCCGGAGTGCTGACGGGCGCGGTCGCGCCGGCCCGGGCCCAGCGGCCCGACGAGCGTCCGGCGTGCGCGCCCGCCGTGGGGCCGGTCCGCACCCAGCCGTGGGAAATCGTGCCCCTGCCGCAGTCGTCGCTCGTGTATGCGCGCGACGGGTCGCTCATCGGCGAGATCGGCACCGACTGGCGCACCAGCGTCGCGCTCTCGACGCTGCCCCGGTACGTCCCCGAGGCGTTCATTTCGGTGGAGGACAAGCGCTTTTACGAGCACAACGGCGTGGACCTGGTGGGCATTGCCGGGGCGCTCAAGGACGTGGTGACCGAGGGGGACGTGCGCGGGGCGAGCACGATCACGCAGCTCGTGGTGGGCAACCTCCACCCCGAGCAGATCGACCGCCGCGACCGCAGCATCGCGCGCAAGCTCCGCGAGCAGGCGGCGGCGCGCGAGATGGAAAAGCACTACAACAAGGCGCAGATCCTCGAGGCGTTCCTCAACAGCATCAACTTCGGGCACCGCTGGTGCGGCATCGAGGAAGCGGCGCGGCACTACTACGGCAAGCACGCCTCGCAGCTCACGATTGCCGAGGCGGCGTCGCTCGCCGCGCTTCCCAAGTCGCCCGTGGGCTACGATCCGGTGCGCCACCCCGACCGCAACCGCGAGCGGCGCAACCTGATTCTCGGCCTGATGGCCGATCAGGGCTACATCACCCGGCCCGAGGCGGCGCAGGCGCAGGCCGAGGCGCTGGGCACGGTGGCCGATGCCGGCTTCTCGGTGAGCGCGCCGTACTTCGTGGACGCGGTGGAGCAGGCGGCGCGCGCCCACGGCGTGCCGCTGCGCCAGGGCGGGTTCCGCATCTTCACCACGGCCGATCCGGCGCTGCAGCGCGATGCGCAGCGGGCGCTGGCGGACGGCCTCGCCAAGGTCGAGGCGCGGCCCGGATACCGGCATCCGAAGTTCGACCCCGCGCACCCGAACCGGACCGACTACCTGCAGGGCACGGTGGTCGCGGTGGACCCGTTCACCGGCGAAGTGCGCGCGCTGGTGGGCGGGCGCGACTACGCCGCGTCGCAGTACGACCGCGCCGTGAATGCCGAGCGGCAGCCCGGCTCGTCGTTCAAGCCGTTCGTGTACGCGAAGGTGCTGGAGGACGGGATCGCGGCGAACACGATCGTGCCCGACACCGCGCTCTCGATCGTGCTTCCCAGCGGCGCCCTGTACCAGCCGCGGGACGACGACGGCAAATTCCTCGGCCCGATGACGATTCGCCAGGCGCTCGTGGAGTCGCGCAACTCGGTGGCGATTCAGCTCGGGCAGATGGTGGGGATGGACTCGGTGGCCGCGCTGGCCCACCGCATGGGCATCGGCACGCCGATCGATCCCGTGCCGTCGAGCGCGATCGGCGCCTCGGTGGTGCGCCCGCTGGACTTCGTGACCGCGTATTCGGCCTTCGCGACCAACGGGCTGGCCGTGACGCCGCGGCTCGTGACGCGCATCGACGACCAGTACGGGCGCACGGTGTACGCGCCGGCCGACTCGACGCCGGTGCGGGTGCTCGACCCGGCGGTGGCCTACATCGTGCGCGACATGATGAAGGACGTGACCCTGCGCGGCACGGGGCGCATCGCGCGGGAAATGGTGCCCGACGACGTGCCGATTGCGGGCAAGACGGGAACCACGAACGACAACGTGGACGTGTGGTTCGTGGGGATGACGCCGCACCTGGTGGCCGGGGTGTGGCTGGGGTTCGACCAGAACCAGCCGATCGCGCTGGGCGTGGCCGGCGGCTCGCTGGCCGCGCCGGTGTGGGGCGAGATGGTGCGGGACTACTACGCCGGGCGCAGCGCCGGCCAGTTCCCGCCGGCGCCGGACCTCGTGTTCGGCGACTACGACCGGGCGACGGGGCAGCCGGCCACGCCGCTCACGCCGCCGGACGAGGTGTACACGGAGTTCTTCGTGCCCGGCACCGGACCGGTGGCGACGAGGGAGAATCCGTGGCGGGTCCCCCAGTGGGGGACATTGATCCTACGATAAGTACAAACAGCGCCGACAAACACGGCGCCTGCAAGACCAGCGCCGGCAAGAACCGCGCAAGCAAATACGGCGCCGGCAAAAAGAGCGCTGGGAACTGAACGACAGTCAACTGCGCATGACCGGCGCGGCTTCGCCGCGCCGTCCGCTGGTTACGGGGCCGAAGGCCGTGCCAAATCCGCCGCTGTCCTTGCTGGCGCCGTTCTTGTCCGCGCTGCATTTACCGGCGCTGTGTTTGTCGGCGCGGTTCTTGCCGGCGCTGTTCGTGCCTACGCCCCCACCATCTCGTCGGCCAGCTCTTCGACGGCGTGCGCCGCCTCCGCCCCGCCGGCGGCCGGCAGCAGCGCCACCGCGAACACCTCGTCCAGCGTGCCCACCGGATGGAACGTCATCTGCTGGCGCACGTCCTCCGGAATGTCCTCGAGGTCGGCCTCGTTGTCCCTGGGCAGCACGATGTGGGTGATCCCGGCGCGGTGCGCGCCCAGCACCTTCTCCTTGAGCCCGCCAATCGGCATCACGCGGCCGCGCAGCGAGATCTCGCCCGTCATCGCCACGTCCTTGCGCACCGGGCGATCGGCCATCGCGCTCACCAGCGCGGTGGCCATGGTCACGCCGGCCGAGGGGCCGTCCTTCGGGATGGCGCCCGCGGGCACGTGGATGTGGACCTCGATCGAGCCCAGCTTCTCGGCCGGGATGTCGAGGGTGTCGGCATGCGTGGCGGCGTACGTGAGCGCGGCGCGCGCGCTCTCCTTCATCACGTCGCCGAGCTGGCCCGTGAGGATCAGCGACAGGCTGCCCCACCCGCTTACCTGGACCTTGGCGTCCTCGGGCTGCGCCGGCGCGGCCGTGAACATCCGGCGAATCGCCGCCTCGACGAACATGATGTCGCCGCCGGCCGGGGTGTAGTACATCCCCGTGGCCACGCCGACCTCGCTCTCCTCGGCGGCGTGCTCGGGGTGCACCCGGGGCCGGCCGAGCAGGTCGCGCACCACCGCGTCGGTGATCAGGTGGCCCTCGACGGGCGTCGTCTGGCCGGCCGCGATGCGGCGGGCGAGCTTGCGGGCCACGGCCCCGACCTGACGCTCGAGCTGGCGCACGCCGCTCTCGCGCGTGTACTTGCTCACGATGGCCATCACGGCCGCGTCGTCGAACGTGATCTCCTTGTCGCCCAGGCCGTTCTCCTCGAGCTGGCGCGGGATCAGGTACTTCTTGGCGATCTCGGCCTTCTCGCGCTCGGTGTACCCGGCGAATTCCACGACCTCCATGCGGTCGAGCAGCGGCCCCGGGATGTTCTGGATGAAGTTCGCCGTGGCGACGAACAGCACCTCGCTCAGGTCGAACGGCACGCCCAGATAGTGGTCGGTGAAGGTGTCGTTCTGCGCCGGGTCCAGCACCTCGAGCAGCGCGCTCGCCGGGTCGCCCTGGAAGCTGACGCCCAGCTTGTCCACCTCGTCGAGCAGGAAGACGGGGTTCTTGGTGCCCGCCTGCTTCATGCCCTGCACGATGCGTCCCGGCATCGCGCCCACGTAGGTGCGGCGGTGGCCGCGGATGTCGGCCTCGTCGCGGGCGCCGCCCAGCGCGGCGCGCACGTACTTGCGCCCCAGCGCGCGGGCGATGGACTTGGCGATCGACGTCTTGCCCACGCCCGGCGGGCCCACGAACAGCAGGATCGGCCCCTTGGCCATCGCCCGCGCCTTGGCTTCCCTGGCGTCGGTGATCGCGCGGTCGTCGTCGGGTTTGGCCAGCGACGGCGTCGCGTCCTCGCGGGTCGCCTGCATCTTCACGATCGGCATCTCGCCGGTCTTCTTCAGCTCGTCGGCCATCTGCTGCGCCCGCAGCTGGCGCACGGCAAGGAACTCCAGCACCCGGTCCTTCACGTCGGGCAGCCCGTAGTGGTCCTCGTCGAGCACCGTCGAAGCATGGTTGAGGTCGAGGTCGTCGTCGGAACGGGTGTTCCAGGGCA
>JAGWRI010000062.1 GCA_028876525.1 Gemmatimonadota bacterium
GGACGGATCGATCTGGACCTCGATCGCGCCCACGTCGGGCCCCTTGTAGAGCACCTTCTGCCAGCTCTTGCCGCCGTCCCTGGTGCGGAAGACGCCGCGCTCGGGATTGGAGGCGTAGAAGTGCCCGATCGCGGCCACGAAGGCCACGTTCGGATTGTGCGGGTGCACGGCGATCTTGCCGATGTGCTGCGTCTCGTCGAGCCCGAGGTGGGTCCACGACGTGCCGCCATCAGTGGACTTGTATACGCCGTTGCCGAAACCGGTGGAGTCGCGGAGCGTGCACTCGCCCGATCCCACGTACACGGTGTCGGGCGCCGACGGGGCCACGGCCACGGCGCCGATGGACGCCACCGGCTGCCCGTCGAACACCGGCTCCCACACGCGGCCGGCGTCGATGGACTTCCAGAGGCCGCCGTTCACCGCGCCGAAGTAGAACTCGTTGGGGCGGCCCGGCACGCCGGTCACGGCGTCGGTGCGGCCGCCGCGGAACGGGCCAAGCAGCCGCCACTCGAGCCCCGAGAAGAGCTTGGGGTCCACCGGCGCACCGAGCGGCCGGGTGCGCACGATGCCGTCGGCCAAGGCGCGCTTGGACGGCGGGGCCGGCGGCGCGGCAACTGGGCGCCCGGCGATGGCGCGCGGGAGGAGCGACTTCCCAATGAAGGGGCCGGCGAGTCCCAGCGCCCAGCCGTAGCGGCCGGCGCGGGCCAGGAAGTCGCGGCGCGAGACGCCGGACGAAGGGGACTCGGCGTCAGGCGCCTGGTCGGCGGGGCTGGAGGCGGGGGCCGAGCCGGATTCGTCGGCGCGGTCGAGCGGATTGGCCACGGAATGCTCCCGACGCGTGCGGGCACGCGTCACGAGAAGGGTCGCGGATCGTTCACGGGCGTCGCGCGTCGCGTGGGGGAGCGCAGGGGCGCACGACGCTCGTGAAATATCCCCCGGGCCGCGGGGCGTCAAGCGCCCCGCGCTACTCCAGATCCTTGCCGATCAGCGCCTCGATCTGGGCCTTGGCGGTGCGCGCGGCGAGCCGCGCCTGGATCAGGTTCTGCCGCGCCGTGGCCAGCGTGCTCTGCGCGGTGAGGACGTCCAGCAGCGTCTTGGCGCCGGCGCGGTATTGCGCGTCGGAGGCCGCGACGTTGGCCTGCGCTGCCTCGATCTGCAGGTGCTGCAGCTCGATGGTCGCCTCGGCCGTGCGGAACTGGGCCAGGTACTGATCCACGTTCTCCCGCGCGGCCAGCTGTGCGTCCCGGAGCTGCGCCTTCGCGATGTCGGCGTTCGTGCCCGCCGTGACGAGGTTCACCTCGCGCCGGAAATTGTCGAACAGCGAGTAGCTGGCGTAGTAGTAGAGCTGCTGGTTGCTCACCGGCGATCCGCCCCCGAGGATGAAGTGCGGAGTCGAGTAGAAGCGGCTGTACCCGTACTGCACCCCGAGCGTCGGCAGGTAGCGCGCAATCGCGGCCCACCGGCCGGCGTGGTTGGCGTTCAGCACCTCCTGCGCCTGCCGGACCCCGGGGCCGGCCAGCGCCAGGCGGATCAGCGTCGCGCTGTCTACCCCGATGTCGGGCACCAGGGCGGTGTCGGCGGGCGTGGCCGTCACTTCGTGGTCGCCCCCGACGTCCCGCGTGAGCGCGGCGTTCGCGGTCACGAGCTGCCCCTGCGCCGTGATCAGCGCCAGCCTGGCCGTGCCCACCGTGACCGCGCTGGCCAGCGAGTCGCTGCGCGGAGCCGCGCCCCCCGCGATCCGCGCCGCCGTCACCGCCATCTGCTCGTTGGCCTCGGCGAGCTGCTGTTCCGCCGCCGCCTCCGCTTCGCGGGCCGCCAGCACGGCGAAATACTGCTGCTTCACGTTGAGCGCGATGGCGTAGCGCTGGATCACCTGATTCTGATCGGCCGCGACCTTGTTCGCACGATCCTGCACGAACTGCAGAATCCGCTGCCCGCCATCGAACAGCGTGAGGTTCATGCTGTAGCCCTTCTGGTAACTCCACTGGCTGGACGTGGAGATGAGCGACCCCTGGAAGAAGTTCTGGCCGTTCACCCGGTACGCCGACTGGCCAAGTGAAACGCTGGGCAGGAAGGCGGCAATGGCGCTCGTGAAGGTGGCGTCCGCCACGCGCGACGCGCTCCTGGCCTGTACCGTGAGCGGCGAGCTGGCCTGCGCCCGACTCACCGCATCGGCCAGCGAGATCGGCTGTGGCGCACCGCCGTCGGCCTGGGCGATCAGGGACAGCGGGGCGGCGAACGTCGCCAGGACCACCAACGAGAGGAAGCGATTGCGCATCGGAGACTCCGCGAAGGACGCGTATTGGACACCGCCGACCGTAGCAAGGCGCATGCCGCCGAGCGGCACCGGCAAACATTTCGCCCCGAAGGAGTTACGGCGATGCACCGTGGCGGGATTCAGTCCGCGGTGGCCGGTTGTGGGATTCGGCGTCCCAGGAACGGACGCCCGGCCCTCCCGGGGCGGCGCCGCTCAGTCGCCGTCCAGCACCTCGCGCACGCGACCCGCCAGGTCGTCCAGCGTGAACGGCTTCGGGATGAACGCGTGCCCGCCGGTCGAGCGCCCGCGCGTATCGTCGGGGGGGGCGGACGAGCCGCTCATGAACAGGACCTTGATCGCGGGACGCGATTCCGCGAGACGCAACACGAGGTCTCGCCCATCCATGCCCGGGAGGTGGATGTCGCTGATCACCATGTCAATCGGCCCGTGCTGCTCGCCGGCCATGCGCAGCGCCTCGCCCGCATGGGCCGCCTCCAGCACCTCGTAGCCGCGGCGTTTGAGCGCGCGCTTGAGCGACCCCCGCAGCCCGTCGTCGTCCTCCACGAGCAGCACCGTTTCGGTTCCGCCCGACAGGCTCGCCGTGCCGCCGAACGGAGTGGCGTGCCCCGCCTGTTCCGACGGCGGCATGGCCGGCAGGTACACCGTGAACGTCGTCCCCTCGCCCACGACGCTGTCGACGTCCACGAATCCGCGCACGTCGCGCACGATGCCGTACACGGTGGACAGGCCGAGCCCCGTGCCCTTGCCCGCCGGCTTCGTGGTGAA
>JAGWRI010000063.1 GCA_028876525.1 Gemmatimonadota bacterium
GTCACCAGCGACAGGTCGGCGCGCGCGGCGACGATGGCGCCCCGCGCGCCGGGCGTGGCGAGCAGCGCCGTGTCGGCGGCCGCGGCCGCCACGTAGGCCGCGGCCAGCCGCGTGTGGCGGCGCATCGCCGCGGTCCACTGCGGAAGCATCCACGCGAATCGGGCGCCGTGACAGCTCGTGCAGGCGCGCGTCAGGGCGTCGGTTCGTGAACCGCCCGCCGGCGCCGCCCGCTCGGCTGCGGTGTGGCATTCGCGGCAGGCCACGCGCGCCAGATACATCCGGTCGGGAAGCACCGCGGAATCGGTGCCGGCGCCCGTGTACAGCTTGCCAATCGCGGCGTGCGCGGTGTCGTGACAGGTGAGGCATCGGGCCGCGGTCTTCTCGCCGGCGCCAACCATGGTGGCGTGGACGCTCGGATGGCACGTCAGGCAGTCCACGGCAGTGGGACTTGGGCGCTGCGCGCCGGCCGCCCGCGCTCCGATGCCGAGCGCGGCCAGTCCGACCGCGAGACCCCACCGCATCCGACGCCGCACCAACGCCCCGCCCTCCTCAGCTCACGAGCGCGTACAACACCAGCACGATCAGGAAGACGCCGACCGCCAGGGCCCCGAATCCCAACGTCATGGACCACAGATACGTGGCGCGCGACGGAGCTTCGGCCGCCAGCCCCTCGAGCCGCCCCTCGCGCACGTTCCGCTCGTACTCCAGCGGATGCTCCTCTTCGAAGTACTCCGCGCGCGCCCGCCCGGTGAAGATCACGAGGTCCACGGGGAACTTGCCCGGACGCAGGTGCACGTTGAAGAAGTGGATGGTGAAGATGAAGCCCAGCGCGAGCAGGGCCTCGTCGCCGTGCACGATGGTGGCCACGTTGAACAGCCAGCCGGGAAGGAAGCGGGCGAAGAAGGTCGGGAACCAGAGCAGGAGCCCCGAGCCGCCGATGATCGCCACGCCCCAGAACACCGCCCAGTAGTCGAACTTCTCCATGTAGCTGAAGCGGTCGAACTTCGGCTGCGGGCCGCGACCGAAGAACCATCGGAACATCCCGATCACGTCGCGGAGATCCTTGGGCTGCGGCACCATGCTGTTCGGCCCCCAGACGATGGACTTCTTGTCGTCGGTGTGGAACAGCGTCCACGTCACGCGCAGCAGGTGGAGGAAGAAATAGCCGAAGGTGATCGCGGCGCACACGCGATGGACGAACCCGGCCGAACCCGGCCCGCCGAGGGCCTTCATGAGCGGCGCGGCCCACGGCGCGTACGCGAACCGCAGCGGCACGCCGGTGAGCACGAGGCCGAGGAACGACACGATGACCAGGGCGTGGATGGTGCGCTCCACGGGACCGAATCGCCGGAGGTAGGGGCCCTGCCCCCGATCGGAAACCGCCATCGGCGACTTCATGATTGCCCCTCCTTCCCGGGGCGCTCGGGATGGCCGTTGAGCGGCCGCCCGTGCAGCCGGTTCAGGGTGAGCCGTCCGAGCCAGAGCAGCGTGTGCACGCCGAAGAACGCGAACACGCTCACCAGCAGCGTGGTCATGAACAGCCAGGTCCAGAACAGGAGCGGGTACCTGGCGCGGTTCCGCGGATCGCCGTGCGGCTGGTACTTGACGAAGTTGGCGTTGGCCTGGGGGTGACACTGGGCGCAGGTCGCCACGAGGTTGGTCGGATAGACCGACGACTTCGGGTCGGTGGCCGGCAGCATGGCGTGCGCCGTGTGGCAGTCGCTGCACTTGGCGGTGATTCCGAAGCCGAGCTCGGTCACCTGCCCGTGATAGGTCTCGAAGTAGGTGCCGTACTCCTCTTCGTGACAGGCGCCGCACTCCTTCACCACGCCGCGGAACCAGACCGGGTCGGAGGCCGAAACGAGCTGGTGCGCGGGATGGCAATCGATGCACACCGGCGCCGAGTGTCCGGTGGGCGTCCTGGCGCCCGACCTCAGCGCCTGGCCGTGCGACGACGAGTCGAAGGTGGCCAGCACGCCGGCATGGCACCGCCCGCAGGTCCGGGCAATGTTCACGCGGTTGATGGTGGACTGCGCGGAGTCGGGAAGCAGGATGAGGTGCGACCCGTGGCAGTCGTTGCAAGTGGCCGACACGACGAGCCCGGCCTTGGTCATCGCGATGCCGTGGACCGTCTTGTAGTACTGCGGCACCGCATTCCGGGCCTGGGCCTGGTCGGGCGCCCCGAAGTACGTCCCGATGATCTTGGCGTTGGCGTGACACCCCCCGCACAGCCCGGCGACGTTCAGCGGATACGTCGGCGAGCGCGGGTCGGCGGCAGCCAGGACGTGGTGCGCGCCGTGGCAGGTCACGCACGACGGCGCGCTGCCGCCCGTGGCGGCGTCGGGCGCGTGCACCGAGCGCGCGTAGTCCGCGCCCTCCTTCTCGTGGCAGCTCTGGCAGGGCACGGCCACCACCGACGTGTCCCGATGCGGATACCCGCCGGCGAACGCCGGGTGGCAGCTCGTGCAGCTCAGCGTGGCATGCTTCGAGTCGTGGAGCAGCGAATCGGTGATGTACAGCGCCGAGTCGCCCTTGAGCGTGGCCGCCTTGCCGACCAGGAAGTCGCGGTTGGCGTGGCAGTTGCGGCATTCGACGACGCCCGTGGCCCGCTGGGCCGACGCCGGCGCCGCCGGCACCAGGCCGAGGATCGCCGCGCCAAGCAGCGCGACGAGCGCGCCCATCGCGTGGTGCCGGAACGTGTTGCGGGCGTCAACCGCGGCCCGTGGGGGACCGCCCTGCGCTCCCAGTCGTTTCAAGACCACCTTCCCGCTATGCGTTCACGAGCAACGAAATCTCGGATCTCTCATGTTCCGGCGCTCGTCGACCGCCCGGGCGCGCGTCCAGCCGCGTGTAAACAGCGCCTGCGTCATGCGATCACCAATCGGCATTGCCCCGAGGGCGCGTAGGGGATTGTCCGGCCCCCGCGCGCCCCCGTTACTTCTTGAGCGGATCCGTCACGTGGCACACCAGGCACATCTGCTTGTCCTTCGAGCCCATGGATTCCGGATTGAAGTTCGGGCCGTGCGGATTGACGTGCAGACCCAGGTCGGAATGGCAGCGCAGGCAGTCGCGCTGCTGGTGACAGGCCGTGCAGCTGGTGAGCCCCTGCCGCGCCGCCTGCCCGTGCTGCAGCAGCCAGAGCGGCTGCCCGGTGTGCGCCGGGCCGCGCACTCCGCCGGTGGTGGCGATGCCGCTCTTCTGGTGACACGAGCGGCAGAACGTCTCCACGCGATGGCAGGTGCTGCAGTTCTGCTCCTGCGCGTAGGCGGCGGTCGCGTGCCGCGACATGAAATCGCCGGGGTGGAAGTTGCCCCGCGTCGAGACGCCGTCGTGACATGCGGTGCAGTCCCGCGGCTGGTGGCACCCCTGGCAGTCGAACTGTCCGCTGGCCGCGGCCGCCTTGTGGTTGGTGGCGAAGCCCGCCGGGTGCATGTGGACGAGCTTGAGCCGAACCGTGTCGCCGGCCGCGGCGAGCAACGTCACCGCCGACGCGTCGAAGGGTCGCATCGCCGAGCCGCCGGCCGACGGGCTGGCGCGCGCCGGATCGACGAGCTGCACGCCGCTCGGCCGTCCCGCGCGGGCAACCGGCAGCCGGGCGATCACCTCGCGCCCGAGCGATCCGATGTGGCAGGTCAGGCAGCTCGACTGGGTGTGGCACACGGCGCAGCTCTGCGCGCCGGCCCGGGCGTCGTGCCCGTGGCCGTACGCCCACCCGGCGTCGCGGTGCGAGGCCGGCGTGAAGTACGCCGGCGCCCGCTCGCGGGCCAGGTCGGCAACCCGCGCGTCGCTGGCCAGCTTCTGGATGGCGGGGACTTGGTCGGCGTTGACGTGGCACCGCTCGCAGCTTTCGCGGGCGTGGCAGATGGCGCACTGGGCGATCTGCGCGTCGTTCTTTGGGGCGTGCCTGGCGAGCCAGTCGGGGTCGCCGTGCGACGCCGGCTTGGGGAAGGCGGCGATGGCCGCCACCGAGAGCGCCGTGGCGCGGGCCAGCGGTTCGTGGCAGGTGGAGCAGACCGCGCCCGCCGCGAGGTGCTCGCTCGCGCGATGCTGGTGGCAGGCGATGCACGCCTCGGGCTGCGCGCCGGCGATGTGCATCCAGGCCGTGTCGCGGCCCGCCTGCTGGCCGTGGCAGCTCGCGCACTCGACGGCGGCGCCGTCGGCCGTGGCCGACGTCGCGGCGTGCTCGGCGTGCGAGAACCGGAGATTCGTGGCGGCGCGCACCGGCCCGCTCCACGCCACGCGGCGCACGTCGGTACCGTTGTGGCACTGGGCGCAGACGTCGGGGCTGGGGAACATCTCGGCCGAGTCGCCGGTCAGGATCCCGGCGTGGCAGCCGGCGCAGGTGGGGAAGAGCTTGGCGTGCCGGGCGTGCGGAAAGGTGCCGCGCCGCGGCTGCTGCGTGGCGAGGGTGGCCGCCGCGAGCAGCACGGCGGGCACGACGAGGAATCGGCGGCGGAAATTCATGGGCGCCTCACCGGGCCCACGGTCCAGGCGCCGCCTCCGCTGCCGGGCTCGCCGCCCAGGCGCCACTCGAGGCGCACGCTGGCCCGCCGCTGGTCCCAGTTGGCGAGGTCGGGCTGGTTCTTGCCCGTGTGGTGGTACAGCATGGCGTCGCCCACGAACCGCAGGTCGGGGCGCAGCTGGTAGGCGCCCTCGAGTCCGGCGCCGACCACCCGTCCCTCGCCCACCGTGAACTCGTAGATGTTCTGGAACGCCGTGCCGTGCAGGGCGAGGGAGCCGCGGTCGCTGGGCTGCCAGCGCACCGAAACGTCGCCGTCGGTGCTCGACGCGCCGAAATTGATGTCCATGTCGTAGCTGCCCTGCACCGACCAGACGTCGGAGGCGCGCAGGGCGCCGGTGGCCCCGACCCGCCACCCGCTGGTGCGGAGCGGCAGCCAGGCGACGCCGGTATATGTATTGTCGTACGACCGGTATCCGCCGGTGAGCCCCAGGGCGAGGCGGGCGTCGGCGCTGGCCCAGTTGAACGCCGCGGTGCCCTCGTTGTAGCCGACCGGCGAGAAGGCGCCCCAGATCGTCCACAGGTCGAAGTAGGGCACGTAGTGCCGGAACTCGACGCGGGGGGCGATGCCGCGCCAGGGATCGAATGCCAGGTTGGCGTCCACGTCGTTGAACGTCTCGGTGGCGAAGTCGCGCGTCACGAGACCGCCGAGCGAGACATGCGGGAATCGGTACTGGAAGGCCATGGCGCCGCGCTCGGAGTACAGCGCGCCGCGGTCGCTCCGCACTTCGCGCTGGTACTGGAAGCGCATCACGCCGTCGGCGCTGGGGCGGATCTGGACCTGCCCGCCGACCAGGAACGACCGGTCCACCGGCGGGATGTCCTCGACCGGCGCGAGCACGGCGGCATCGAGCGGGCGATCGAGCCCCTGGACCAGCGTTCCGCCGCCGTAGAGGTTGATGCCGATCTCGTCCAGCGGGTGCACGGTCACCGCGGCGCCGTCGAAGTTGAACACGCCCAGGCCCGAGCTGACCCACTGGCGGCCGAGGCGCGCGTTCCAGGGCGAGCGGTCGTACTCGACGTAGGCGTCGAGGACGTCGAAGGTCTGGGTGGCCTGGGGCCACAACTCACGGGCGTCGCCCTCGGCGGTCCGGGCCCGGAGCTGGGCATGGAAGCTCAGCCCGGGGCGGAGGCCCCACGCGGTGACGTCGAGGTTCTGCATGAGGGCCACGAGATTGGCCCGCGCCGCCGAGCGGTAGTAGAAGCAGTAGGCGTCGCCGGGCACGCAGGTGGTGACGACGCCGTTGGGCGTGCTGCGGAGGACCGCGGAGACGGAGTCGGTGGCGGCGAAGGGAACGCTGTCGGTGACCACCGGCCGCATGTCGAGAAGCTGTATCGAGCTCGATCCCTGAATCACCGCGCCCTGGGCGGCGGCTCCCGCGGCGGCCAGCGCCAGCAGGCCGAGCACGGTGATCCCCGATCGGATGGCATGCATCGTGGTTGTCTTCGCTCCCGGCGGAAAGCCTCGAGTCGAAACGTCCGGCGCGCCGGGCGGTCGCCCGGCGTGGGTGCGGGCCGGGAAATACGTCCCCGGCCCGCCCCGAGTGGTGCTGCGGTACTGCGTCCTGCGGCCACCGGCCCCCGCTCAGTGCATGAGCGTGGGCAGGAGGTTGTTCAGGTTCACCTTGTCCGACATCGGAATGCCGTAGTCGATCGTGATCTGCTTGATCGACGCCGTCATCAACGCCTCGATCAGGAACGGGTTGTGCACGTACGCACCGGCGGCCCGCGACAGGCTGAGGTTGAACTTCACGCCCTCGCCCGTGGTGTATTTGCCGTCGGTATCGCTGAACTGGTTCGCCGGGATCTTGGCGATCATGTGCGTGAGCGTGGAGTCGAGCAGGGCGAACCGCTGCTCCACGGCCAGCATGGCCGACCGCGCGACGTCGCCCGACCCGTGGCATCCGCTGCCGGTGCACGCCGCGAAGGTGCGCTGCGACACGTCGCAGTCACCGGTCGTCGGCATGCCCTTGGCGTCGAGGCAGGGAATGGCCCGGAACAGATGCCCGGTGGCCTGGAACACGAAGCTGCCGGTGGCCGGGTCGGTCACCGCGAAGCGGCTCACGTGGCAGGTCGCGCAGAGGCTCGGGTTCCGCTCGGACCCGTGCGTGGCGATGATGGTGTCCGTGCCCGAGGTGCTCATGTTGGGCGGGATCCAGCCGGCGTACCCCAGCAGCGTCGGCCCCTCCGGCGAGTGCGCGCCACGCGAGGCCGCCGTGAGATCCGGCGTGCCGCGCTTGTGGTGGCACTTCATGCACAGGTTCTGCGACTCGTCCGGCACGTCGATCGGGAACCGGAGCTGGTGGTCGTTGTTCTTGGCGTGCGGGTCGTGGCACACGGCGCAGACGATGGCCTGCGGATTGGTCGCCACCTGGTCCCGCTCCACGTAATCGGTGGTGATGCCCCACGTGGACAGCGCGCCCTGCGCCGTGTGGCACGGCTGGCACGACACGTTGCCCACCGCGTGCGCCTCGGGGTTGGCGTGGAGCGACTGCTTCCACTCTTCGACGAACGGATGGTGCGTGCCGTTGTGGCACTCGCCGCAGCCGTTGCCGATCGTCGTCCCGGTGTCGACCGCGATCGACGCCAGCGGCTTGTTGCTCAGCGACGGCGCGGTGACGTGCGCCAGGCCCGGCCCGTGGCAGCTCTCGCACTGCACGTCCTTGTACCGCGCGTCGTGCGTGGCCACCCAGCCCACCGAGTCGCTGGTCGCGGAATTGCCGTTCTTGTTCACCGTGTGGCAGGGCTCGCAGCTCGCGCCCGCGTGCCCGCTGGCCTGCAGATCCGCCCAGGCCGTGGCGTGGAGCGTGCCGGCCCAGCCGGCCTGCTTCTCGACGTGACAGTTGCCGCACACGGTCTGCTTCGTGACCGTGTCCGCGTACCCGACGAAGTTTCCCGCGGCCGCAGGCGGCGCGGTGAAACTCGGCTCGCTCCGGTAGACGAGCTTCTCACTGGTACACGAAGAGGCGACGACTGCGCCGACCAGCAGCGCCGTCAGCCGCCCCAGATCCGGACGAATGGCGTTTCTCATACGCATCTCTCCGCACTCCGTGGGGGGGGGCGAGGGGTGAGACTCTTGCACTTCCATTGCTTCGTGCTTCGGCATGCCAGCTCCGACCCAACTTGTCTCTGCGCGGTGCAATGTGCCGGAGACGTGTGCACCGAACCGTCGGTCGTTGCCGGAGATTTGAAGGGGTTCCTCCTACATGAATGTCATATGTTTACCCTGGCGTTTCCCGCTCATCCGATGGTACCAGGGTTTGCCTGATGGAGCCAGCCCCGGTTGCTTCGGGCCCCATCAAGGCTCGCCGGCCCGGAAACGCACGGCGGGGTGGGCGCTTCACGCGCCCACCCCGCCGAAACCATGGGACCCTCAACGGGCACCGCTCACTTCTGCGTCGCCGCCGGATCCTTGAGCTGCAGCGACAGGCTGACGTTGTACTTCGGATTCACCCCGTAGTCCGCCTGGAGCTGCTTGATGCTCGTCGTGAGCAGCGTCTCCATAAGGAAGGGGTTGTGGACCTCGCTGCCCGGCTTCTCGGCCAGCATGAGGTTGTACTTGCCGCCGATGGCCGAGTTCATCGTGGTCTTCTTGAACTCGGTGGACGGAATCTGCGCCAGCTGGCTGCTGAGCGCCGAGTCGAGCAGCGCCAGGCGGCCGGTGACGGCCGTCCAGGCCGACCGCGCGACGTCCGGGCTGCCGTGGCAGCCGCTGCCGGCACAGGCGGCGAACGACCGCTGCGAGATGTCGCAGTCACCGTTGGTCGGTACGCCCTGCGCGTTGAGGCAGGGAGCCGCGGCCCAGGTGTGGCCGGTGTAGCTGCTCACGAACTTGCCACTGGCGTCGTTGACCGTCATGGTCGGCATGTGGCAGGTCACGCAGAGGTTCGCGTTGGCCGTCGAGCCGTGGGTGGCGACGATGGTGTCCGGCCCGGTGTAGCCGGCCGGGAAGTAGCCGGCGAAGCCGAGGAGGACGGGGCCTTCGGGCGACATGGGCGCGTAGTTGCTGGCCGGAGCCGCCGGCTTGCCGTTCCGCTGGTGGCAGCGCATGCAGAGGTTCTGCGACGTGTCGCGGACGTTGATCGCGTAGCGCAGCTGGGCGGTGTTCGGGCCGCCGTGCGGGTCGTGGCAGACGGCGCAGGTGATGCCCATCGGGTTGGTCGCGTCCTGCGACGCCTCGACGTAGTTGGTGTTGATGCCCCACTTGGCCAGCGCGTCCTGCCCGACGTGGCAGTACGTGCACGACGCGTTGCCCAGGGCGTGCGCTTCGAGGTGCGCGTGGCCGGCGCCCTTGGTCTGCACCCACTCGTCCACGAACGGGTCGTGCGTGCCGGTGTGGCACTCGCCGCAGCCGTTGGCCAGTCCCGTATCCACCGCGATGGACGCGAGCGGCCGGTTGGACAGGGTCGGCGTGGTCACGTGGTCGAGCCCCGCGCCGTGGCAGTTCTCGCACTGGACGTCCTTGTACCGCGCGTCGTTGGTGGCGAGGAATCCCACCAGCGTGTCGGGGGCCGCGTTGCCGCGCGAATCGACGGTGTGGCAGGGCACGCACGACGCGCCGGCGTGGCCGCTGGCCTGCAGGTCGGCCCACGCGTTGGCGTGCTTGGTGGCGGCCCAGTCGGTCTGCTTGTCGACATGGCAGTTGCCGCACACGGTCTGCTTCTTCACGGTGTCGGCATAGCCCACGAAGTTCCCCGCCGCGGCCGGCGGCGTGGTGTAGCTGGGCGTGCTCTTGTACGTGATCTTCTCGCTCGTACAGGAGGCCACGATCACGGCGCCCAAGGCGAGCGCCGAGAGCCGGCCGAGCATCGGACCAATATGTTTTTGCATATGTTCACTCTCCACACGCCGGTCGGGCGCTGGACTGGAGCGGTTTGAGGTGTGCTGCCGGGGGAGTCCCATGTGCTGCTTCCGTTGTATTCTCCCTGCGCGGGCCAATCTGCCGCGCCCCCGATTGGGCAGCCGTCGGTGAATTCCGGAGATTTGTGGGTGGCCGCAGGACGCGGGCGTAGTCGGAAGCCCGGCACGGGATGTGCGAGAACGCCGGTCGGGCATTGCCTGACGCGGATTGCCCGGTCGCCTGACTGACGCTGCGCCGCGGCGTTCCAACCTTGGCCCCATTGGACGGCGCCCGATGGGCCCGCCGCGACCATGGAGGAACGATGTGCCTGGGTGTGCCCGGCAGGGTCGTCGCCGTGAACGGCCAGATCGCGCAGGTGGATTTCTTCGGCGTCCGGCGTGAGACGCGTCTCGACGTCATCGACGAGCCCGTGCAGGCCGGCGACTACGTCCTGAACCACGTGGGGTTCGCGATCCGACGAATCCCCGATCACGAGATCGAGGAGACGCTCGCCCTGTACGAGGTGCTGCTCCGCGAAGCCGAGAACGACATGATGGCCGCCGACGTGCGGAGCGAGATCGACGCCGCGCAGCTCCACTCCGGGGGCTCCGGTGGCTGAAATGGCCGCCCCCGCCGAGCGCCCCACCGGCGCCGACGAGCTCAAGTTCCGCGACCCCGCGCGCGCCCGCGCGCTGGCCGACGCGATCGGCCGCATGGTGGAGCAGATCGGCCGCGCGCCGGTTACCGTGATGCACGTCTGCGGCAGCCACGAACAGGCAATCGCGAAATTCGGCCTGCGGCACACCTTCCCCGACGGGCTGGACGTGATCATGGGGCCCGGCTGTCCGGTGTGCGTCACCGACCTTCCCGAGGTGGACGAGGCGGTGGTGCTGGCCGAGGACGGCGTGCGCGTGGTGACCTACGGCGACATGCTGCGCGTGCCGGGCACGGTGCGCTCGCTGGCCGAGGTGCAGTCCATGGGCGGCAAGGTGGACGTGGTGTACAGCGCCGCGCAGGCGGTGGACATCGCCGGCGGCACGGACGAGGAGGTGGTGTTCTTCGCCAGCGGCTTCGAGACGACGGCGGTGGCCACGGCGGCGATCGCGGTGGCCAATCCGCCGGCCAATTTCTCGATCCTCTCGGCGCACAAGTACATCCCGCCGGTCATGGAGATCGTGGCCGAGATGCCGGACACGCGCATCGAGGGGTTCCTGGCCGCGGGGCACGCGGCGACGATCACCGGGTGGGGAATCTTCGAGCGGTTCGTCGAGCGCCACGGCATTCCGGTGGTCGTGGCCGGGTTCGAACCCTTGGACATCCTGGCCGGCATCGCCCAGCTGGTGGAGCTCGTGCGCGACGGGCGCCGCGCGGTGGTGAACGCCTTCCCGCGCTGCGTGACGCGAGAGGGGAACCGCATTGCCCAGCAGGAGCTGTGGCGCGTGTTCCGCACCACGGGCGGCAACTGGCGCGGCATCGCCCACGTGCCCAACGGGAACCTGCGGCTCCGCGACGAGTTCGCGCACCTCGACGCGCGCCGGCGGTTCCGGATCGACCTCAAGCGGCTGTGGACGCAGGCGCCCGCGGCGCTCACCCAGCTCTGCATGTGCGGCGACATCATGGCCGGCGTCTCGTCGCCCGAGAAGTGCGCGCTGTTCGGCAAGGAGTGCGTGCCCGACGCGCCGGTGGGCGCCTGCATGGTGAGCAGCGAGGGCACCTGTCGCATCTGGCACCAGTACGGCGGGCATCCCAGGCTATGACGCGCGCGGCGGCCGACGAGGCGGGGCGCGGGCACTCGGGGCGCCGCGATCCGGCGATCGTGATGAAGCACGGCGCCGGCGGGCGCGCCATGCGCCGGCTGATCCAGGAGACGCTCACGCGCGGCTTCGTGGACGTCGCGGTGGACGGATACGGCATCGCGGCCATGGACGACGGCGCGGCCCTGCGCCTGGGCGACCGGTGGCTGATCGTGACCACCGACTCGCACGTCGTGCAGCCGGCGTTCTTCCCCGGCGGCGACATCGGACGGCTGGCCGTGGCCGGCACGGTGAACGACCTGGCGATGATGGGCGCCACGGAGCCGATGGGGCTCACCTGCGCGCTGATCGTCGAGGAGGGGTTCACCTTCTCCGATCTCGAGCGCGTGCAGCAGTCCATGGTCGACACCTGCCGCGAAGCGGGCACCACGGTGGTCACCGGCGACACCAAGGTCATGGGCCGCGGCGAGCTGGACGGCGTGGTGATCAACACCACCGGCGTGGCGATTGCCAACACGCTGGTGCGCGACTCGGGGCTCGCGGTGGGCGACCGGATCGTGGTGACCGGCAACGTGGGCGACCACGGCATGGCGCTCATGGCCCACCGGCACCACCTGGCGATCGACGCCGAGCTGTACTCCGACGTCGCGCCGATCAACCGGATGATCCGCGACGCGCTGGCGGCGCGGCCGGGCGCCGTGTCGGCCATGAAGGACCCGACGCGCGGCGGGCTGTCGAGCGCGCTGCACGAAATGGCCGAGAAGGCGAACGTCGGCATGCAGATTCGCGAGGAGCTGGTGCCGGTGAACCCCGTGGTCCGCGCGGTGGCGGAGATGCTCGGGCTCGACCCGATGCACGTGGCCAACGAGGGCAAGGCGGTGCTGGGGGTGCGCGGGGGCGACGCGGCGGTGCAGGCGGTGCTCGCGGCCCTGCGCCGGCATCCGGCCGGAGCAAATGCCGCCGTGGTCGGGGAATGCGTGGCCACGCGTCCCGGCGACGTGGTGCTCGACACCGGGCTGGGCAAGCGGCTGCTCTCCGAGTACGAGGGCGAGCTGCTCCCGCGCATCTGTTGAGCGACGCCATGCCGACGGGGCACATCCGCGTCGAGCGCGACGGCCCCGTCGGCCTGCTGACCATTGACCGGCCGGAGCGTTTCAACTCGATGGACGTGGAGACGGCGCGCGACTTCCGGAAGGCGGGGCTGCAGCTGGCCCGCGACCGGGACGTGCGGTGCGTGATCGTGCGCGGCACGAACGGCATCTTCTGCAGCGGCGCCGATCTCAAGTACATCCGGGCCCGGGGATCGCAGGAGGACTTCGGCTACCTGCGCCCCGACGGCGCCGCCGCGCCCCCGGGCTTCGGCGAGGGATTCAAGGAGATTCTCGAATACCTCCACAGCGCCATCTCGGAGATCAAGCGGGCGCCCAAGCCGTTCATCGCCGCGGTGGACGGCGTGGCCGCCGCCGGCGGCTTCGGGATCGCGATGGCCTGCGACCTCGTGTTCGCCTCCGACGACGCGACCTTCGAGTGGGCGTACCACAAGACGGGGCTGACGGGAGCCGAGAGCTCCACGTTCTTCCTGCCGCGGCTGCTCGGCCTGCGCACGGCCATGGGGCTGGTGTTCCTGAACCCGCGGCTCACGGCGGCCAAGGCGCTGGATCTGGGCCTGGTCAACGACGTGTTTCCCGCGGGAGAGTTCGGCGCGCGCGTGCGGGACATCGCACAGCGAATCGCCGCCGGGCCGACGGGGTCGTACGCCGTGGCGAAGAGCCTGATCAACCAGGCGGCCGGCGTGGACCAGCTGGACTACCATCTGGACGAGGAGCTGCGGCACCTTGCCCGCTCCGCCGACGGGCGCGACTTCGCCGAGGGGCTGGACGCCTTCTTCGCGAAGCGGCCGGCGTCGTTCGGCGGCGGGGGCTGAGTCCGGCAACGGCGGGGCCGGAGAATCCCCGACGCCCGGGCGGCACACTCCCGATGCCCGCCCCTTTCACTCCGCGCGTACGTACCAAGGGGGCTCCGAATTCCGCCCCCGGGCCGGCGGAGACACCCATGTGGTCATATCGGAAACCGAAACGGACCGCGGCCGGCGACCAGTCGGCGCTCGATGCGCTGCTCGACGCCGAACGGGCCGTGGCGGCGAGCCTCCAGGACGCCGAGCGCGAAGCGGAGCGGCTGGTGCGTGAAGCCCATGCCGCCGCGAAGGCCGCCGACGACGAGGCGGAGCGCGAGCTGGCCGAAACGCTGCAGCTGCTCGACGCGCGGGCGGCGGCCCAGCGCGCGCAGGACGCGCTGGCGATTGAGGCGGAGGCGCAGCGCCGCGCGCGCCTGTTCGCCGACGCCGATGCCGCGCGCATCTCGGCGATTGCCGAGCGTCTGGCGCTTCTCGTGGCGCCGGTGGCCAATGTTCCATGATCGTGCCGATGGCACGGCTGCGCGTGCTCGGACCGCGGGACCGGTTCGACGCGGCGCTCGGCGCCGTGCAGGACTTCGGCCAGATGCAGCTCGCCGAGACGCCCACCCGGGCCGGGATCACGCAGGGCCGGCTCGATCCCGCGGCGCAGCGGCGTGAGGAGCAGCTCAGTCGCGTTCTGGGCGACGTGACGGAGGCCCTGGGCCTGCTCTCGGCGAATGGGCGCCGGGCGGCCCCCCGCCCGGCCGGGCCGGCCGAGTTCGCCCGGTGGGCCCGCCTGGCGCATCGCGCCGCCCGCCGGGGACGCGCGTTGCGCAGCCGCGAGACGGCGCTGAGCGAGGAGCGCGCACTGGTGGCCCGTTACCGCGACTTCCTGGCGGCCGTGCTGCCCGCCGTGCGCAAGGTGGCGGCCACGCCGCGGCTGACGAGCCACGCCGTGGTCATTCCCGCGGCGGCGCGGCCCACGGTGGACGCGCTGGCGTCGGCCCTGCGCCAGCAGGTCGGCGCCGAGTTCACGATGAGCGCGCACGAGCTGCCGGGGGGCGACCTCGCCATCCTGCTGGTGCTGCCGCGGGAGTTCAGCGAGAAGCTCGACGCCCGGCTGGCCGAGGCGCGCGTGCCCGAGGTGCCGCTTCCCGAGGGCTACCGCGACATGCCGCTGCAGGACGCGGTGCCGAGGATGCTGGCCCGGCTGGTCGAGATCCCGGTGGATCTGCAGCGGTGCGCCGACGAGCGGCGCGCGCTGGCCGAGCGGGATGGGGCGGAGCTGCGGCGGGCCCGCTCGGCGATCGAGGACTGGCTCGCGGCCGCGCACGCCCGCGAGCGCACGGGGGTGACCGATCACGCCTTCACGATCGAGGGCTGGCTTCCCGAGCGGAGCGTGCCGGAATTCACGACGAACGTCCGGCGCGCCGCGGGCCCGGCGGTGGTGATCGAGACGGTGGCCCGCGAGCAGTGGGGCGAGGAGGACGCGCCGGTGGTGCTCTCGAATCCGCGGCTGTTCCGGCCGTTCGAGACCCTGATCGCCCTGCTCCCGCTGCCCCGGTACGGCACGATCGACCCCACGCCGTTCGTGGCCGTCTTCTTCCCGCTGATCTTCGGCATGATGCTCGGCGACGTCGGGTACGGCGTGGTGCTCGCCGGGCTGGCGCTCCTCGTGCGCCGGCGGGCTCCGGCGGGGTCGATCTGGCGCGCGGCCGCCGCGATCGCGGGCCCGTGCGCGGCGTTCGCCGTCATCTTCGGCGTGCTGTACGGCGAGTACTTCGGCGA
>JAGWRI010000064.1 GCA_028876525.1 Gemmatimonadota bacterium
GTACAACGTCGTGAAGCGCTGAGCGGGCCGCGCTTCGTACCGCCCGGGACGCAGCTCGACCGTCCGGGCGACAACAACTCGAACTACCACAAGGGACGGAAAGGACAGAGGAAACGGAGAAGACCTGGGGAAGCAACAGCGCAGTTTCCAACCCCTTTTCATTTCTCCGTCGTACTCCGTTCCCTCCGTCTCTTGTGCGTCATCACGCCGTCGGTCTTCGCTGCCGCCGAGTGCCATCTCTGGCGCAACCACCCCGGGGCACGGACGGCCTGCGGCCCGAGCCCTAGATCCACCCCCGCTCGCGCGCCGCCAGGCTCACCTGCACCCGGTTCGTCACGCCCAGCTTGGCGAATGCGCTGCGCAGATGCAGCTTCACCGTGCTCTCGGCAATTCCCAGGTCGTGCGCGATCCGCTTGTTCGACTTCCCGGCCGCCACCAGCAGCACGACGTCCTTCTCGCGCGGCGTCAGCCCCTCGCCGGCCCGCACCTGCTCGCGACCGGCCAGCTTCAGGATCCGCGCCGCCAGCGCCGCCGGAATCCACCCCTCGCCGCGCCCCACGGCGCGGATGGCGTCCACCAGCACCGACGCCGCCGACTCCTTGAGGATGATCCCGTCCACCCCGCTCCGCAGGCAATCCAGCAGCGTCTCGTCGCTCAGCGTCGCGGCCATGATCACGGTGGGCACGCGATGCCCCCGCTCGCGCAGCTGCCGGTGCGTGTCCAGCCCTCCGCGGTGCGGCATCGTCGCGTCCATCACCAGCACGTCGGGGCGGTGCTCCTCCACCGCCTCGGCGGCCTCGACCCCGTCGGTGCACAGCGCGCACACCTCGAGATCGGGCTCCAGCGCCAGCAGCGCCTCCAGTCCGTGCAGCACCACGCGGTGGTCGTCCGCGATCACCAGGCGCAGCGTCACGCGTCGTCTCGCGGGCGCGCCGGAATCCACACCCACACCGTCGCGCCGGCTGGCGTCGAGTCGATGGCGATGCGGCCCCCCGCCTCCTCCACCCGGTGCTTGAGGCTCAGCGGCCCCAGCCGCTGCTCGGCCAGCGCCTGGTGCTCGTAGCGCCCCAGGAAGGGGAATCCACGCCCGTCGTCGGCCACCCGGATCGCGATCTCGCCGCGCTCGACCGCCGCCGTCACCGACACCGAGCGTGCCGCGCCGTGCCGCGCCGAGTTGACCGTCGCTTCCTGGACGATCCGCAGCAGCCGGCGCACGGCCTCGGCCGGGAGATCGTCGCCCAGCGACGCGTGAAAGTGCGTCGCCACGCCCCAGATGGCCCCCACCCGGTCGAGCAGCGCCGCGATCCGCTCCGGCGCCGCCAGGCTCTCGTCGGCCCAGGCCGGACTCGGGCCTCCCTTCACCTCGTCCACGTACAACCGCATCTCCTGCTGCTCGGCGGCCACGCTCTTTCCCAGCTCCGACAGCACCCGCTCGGCGCCGCCCGGGTCGTCGTGGACCAGCCGCCGCGCCACCGCGATCTGCAGCGTCGCTCCGGTGAGCGTCTGCAGAATCCCGTCGTGCAATTCCAGCGCCGTCCGCAGCCGCAGCTCGGCCACCTCGTTGCGCAGCCGCATGTGGTGGTGGCGCACTTCGTCGGTGCGGTCGCGCCCCACCGCGTACAGCCGCCCCTCGGCGCCCAGCGTCAGCGACCAGCGCATCGGCACGCACCCGCCGCCGGCGTGCAACAGCCGGGCCTCCAGCCCCCCCACCGCCCGCCCGTGCAGCACTGCCCGGACGTAGTCCTTGGCCGCCGGCCGGTCGTCGGGGTGGGTCATGCCCAGCAGCCGCCGGCCGGCCAGCGATTGCGGCGCGTGCCCCAGCACGTGCTTCACCGAAGGGCTGATCAGCAGCACTCGTCCCCCGGCATCCAGGACGACGAGCACGTCGTGGGCGTAGCCGAAGAACCGGGCCAGCTCGGCCTCCAGCGGCTGTCCGGCCACCTGGATGCCTCGGCCCGGCGTGCGGCGGGCGATCTTCGGTTGTGTCAACGGGTCGGGGGAGGGCGGACGCGGGGGGAATGCGGAATGCGAGGAGCCAAACTGCCACATTCGGCGCCGTAACGGAAGTGATGGCCGTTGCCGCTGGCGTGTCGGCCCGCCCGTCGCCAAAATAGAGCATCGTGGCCGACTCCCTGGAGCGCCTCTCCGCCGCTCTCGCCGAGCGCTACCGCCTGGACCGCCAGATCGGCGCCGGGGCGATGGCCACCGTCTACCTCGCCGAGGACCTCAAGCACCACCGCGAGGTCGCGATCAAGGTGCTCAAGCCGCAGCTCACCGCCACGCTGGCCGGCGAGCGCTTCCTGCGCGAGGTCGAGTTCTCGGCTCGGCTCACGCATCCGCACATCCTGGGGCTGTTCGACTCCGGCGCCGCCGACGGCTTCCTGTATTACGTGATGCCGTACGTGAAGGGCGAGACCCTGCGCGATCGGCTGGAGAGCGGCCCGATGGCCATCCCCGAAGCCTGCCACATCCTGCGCGACGTGGCCGACGCGCTGGCCTACGCACACCGCCACGCCGTGGTGCACCGCGACATCAAGCCCGGCAACATCCTGCTGGCCGACGGCCACGCGATGGTGATGGACTTCGGCGTGGCCCGGGCGCTGACCGAGGCGGCGGACGCCGACGAATCGCGCTCGCGGCTCACCACGCCCGGCACGACGGTGGGGACGCCGGCGTACATGGCCCCGGAGCAGGCGGCGGCCGACCCCGACATCGACGCCCGCGCCGACCTGTACGCGTTCGGGGTCGTGGCCTACGAGATCTTCTCCGGCCGGCCGCCCTTTGCCGCGGCCACCACGCAGCAGGTGGTCGCCGCGCACGTGACGCGCACTCCGGAGCCGCTGGGCCGCCGCCGCGGCGGCCTTCCGCCGGCGGTGGAGACGCTCGTCATGCAGTGCCTGGAAAAGGACCCGGCGCGCCGCCCGCGCGACGCCGGCGTGCTGCTGCCCGTGCTCGAAGCCATCGCCACCGGCGCGCCCGTGCCGGCGGGCGCGCTGCCGGCGTCGGGGCGCATCCGCGCCGGGTGGATCTGGGCCGGCGTCGCGGCGGTGCTCGTGTCGGCCATCGCGGTCGTGTACCTCACGACGCGCGGGCACTGA
>JAGWRI010000065.1 GCA_028876525.1 Gemmatimonadota bacterium
CGCCCTCGCCCGCGAGGTCCGCGTCGCGTGCGACGGGCGGCTGGGCGACCCCGACGCCGGCCGCGCCGACGCCCGCCAGCCGCCCGCCCGCGTTGCCGAATCGTCCGGCGCGCCGCGCGTCCGTTGACCCTCGCGCACCGGCGCGCCTAGCTTGTCCCCTCCCCGGTGACGAGCGCTACATTGTGAGCACGCCCATGTCCGAGCCCGAATTCCTCCTCTACAACACGCTCACGCGCCGGGTGGAGCCGTTCGCCCCGGCCGACGGCACGACCGTCCGCTTCTACAGCTGCGGCCCCACGGTCTACAACCCGGCGCACCTGGGCAACTTCCGCACTTTCCTGTTCAACGACCTGTTGCGCCGCGCCGTTCGCCTGCGCGGCTGGAAGGTGCGGCAGGTCATGAACATCACCGACGTCGACGACAAGATCATCAAGCGGGCCAACGAGCAGGGAACGCAGATTCGCGGAATCACCGAGCCGGTGACCGGGATCTTCCACGCCGACCGGAGCTACCTCCGCATCGAGGCCGCCGAGGCGTATCCCAAGGCCACCGAGTACATCCCGCAGATGATCGCCCTCGTCGAGCGGCTGGTGAGGGCGGGCGTGGCTTACCAGGCCGACGACGGCTCGGTGTACTTCGCCATCGCCCGCTTCCCGCAGTACGGCCGCCTGTCCCGGCTCGACACGCGCGAGATCAAGGCCGGGGCGCGCGTCGCGCAGGACGACTACGCCAAGGAGAACGCGCAGGACTTCGCGCTCTGGAAGGCGGCCAAGGCCGAGGATGAGCGGGTGGGCGCCGCCTGGGATTCACCGTGGGGGCGCGGGCGCCCCGGCTGGCACCTCGAGTGCTCGGCCATGGCCATGGATCTGCTCGGCGAGACGCTCGACATCCACACCGGCGGGGTGGACCTCATCTTCCCGCACCACGAAGACGAGATCGCCCAGTCCGAGGCCGCCACCGGCGCGCCGTTCTCCCGCTGCTGGTGCCACGGCGCCTTCCTGCTCACCGAGGGCGCCAAGATGGCCAAGCGGGTGGGTAACGTCAGCACCGTCCAGGGGCTTCGCGAGGCCAACGTGTCCGCGGCCGCGATCCGGCACTTCGTGTTCAGTGCTCATTACCGGAAGGAGCTGAACCTGTCCGAGGAGGCGCTGGACGCCAGCGCCGAGGCGGTGCGGCGGGTGGGGGATTTCGCGGAACGGCTCGGCCAGGCCGCCGGGGGGACCCCGGCGCTGGCGGCGTCCGCCGACGCGGCGGTGGTCGATTTCAAGGCCGCGCTGTTCGACGACCTGAACGCTCCCAAGGCGACCGGGGCGTTGTTCACGTTCATTAACTCGGCCAATGCGGAGTTGGACCGTGGGGGAAGGGACGCCGGGGCGTTGGCGGCGGCGCGGCGGGCGTTCGAGATCATGAACGGCGTTCTGGACCTGATCCCCGACCGGACGGTGGCCGACCCGGCGTTGGCGGCGTGGGTGGAGGAGCGGCTGTCGGCGCGTCGAGAGGCGCGGCAGCGGCGGGACTTCGGGGAGGCGGATCGGATCCGTCAGGAGCTGACGGCGCGTGGTATCGCGATCGAGGATACGCCTGGGGGCACGAAGTGGAAGCCGGTGGGGTAGGCGGGTAATCAGGCGTTTCCACGTAAGTAATGCGTGGAGCGCGGCTTGACACTTGTCGTGTGGCCTGGTATTCTACGAGTCTCGCGCAAAACTGCCCGGTTGCTGACGTAGCTCAATTGGCAGAGCACCTGATTTGTAATCAGGCGGTTGCGAGTTCGATTCTCGCCGTCAGCTCTGAGTCGAGGTCGTGCGCGGGATCGGCGCGCGGGAGTGGGCGCGACGCGCGGTGGGGTACCCAAGCGGCCAACGGGAGCAGACTGTAAATCTGCCGGCTTATGCCTTCGAAGGTTCGAATCCTTCCCCCACCATCGGTGAGAGCACGGTGCGGTCATCGTGTGGCAGGGAGAAGGGGAACGCGGGAGTAGCTCAGCTGGTAGAGCGCAAGCCGTCCAAGCTTGATGTCGCGGGTTCGAGCCCCGTCTCCCGCTCTGCACGGAGCCGGCAGGTATACGAGAAGTTGGCAGGGTGAACGCTCGGCGGGCCGCCGCAGCAGTCGTGGCGGCTCGTGGTTTCGGTGGGACCTGCGCCGTCGGGCGCGGGGCAGGGCCGGAGTTGCTCGCGTAGCTCAGTCGGTAGAGCACACCCTTGGTAAGGGTGAGGTCATCGGTTCAATCCCGATCGCGAGCTCTGGCAGGACGCTGGCAGGAAGCGGGACCCGCGCCGTGACGGGCGCGGTCAACACGAGAACTTGAGATGCCTCGCGAAAAAATCATCCTCGCGTGCAGCGAGTGCAAGAATCGGAACTACTTCACCATGAAGAACCGCCGGGTGCATCCGGAGCGGGTCGAGTGGAAGAAGTACTGTCCGCGTTGCAACAAGCACCAGGTGCACAAGGAAACCAAGTAATCATGGCCGATGTGACGACCACCGGGGGTGAGCCGAAGACCGGGCTCATCCGGGGCAGCATCGCGTATTACCAGTCGGTGATGGCCGAAATGCGCAAGGTCACGTGGCCCGATCTGCCGCAGGTGCGGTCGGCCACGATCGCGATCATCATCTTCGTGCTGCTCATCGGCATGGCGATCACGATCATGGATTTCGTATTGCAGGGGGTGCTGGTCAATCTCCTGCCGCGCCTGTTCGGGTAAGGCGCCATGGAGCATCGCTGGTACGCCATCCAGACCACGTCCGGCCACGAGAACAAGGTCCGGTCGCTGGTCCAACGGAAGATCGATCAGGATCCGCGCGAGTCGGCGGTGCGTCCGATCCGGCAGGCGCTGGTGCCGACGCAGGAAGTGGTGGAGATCAAGAACGGCAAGAAGGTCACGGTGGAGCGCAAGCTGTTCCCCGGGTACGTGCTGGTCGAGATGGACATGAACCAGGAAACCCTGCATGTCATCAACTCGATTCAGGGCGTGATCAAGTTCGTGGGGCAGGAGCGCCTGCCGCAGCCGCTGCGGCCGGACGAGGTCAACCGGCTGCTCGGCATCGCCGAGGAAGTCGAGGAGCAGGCGCCGGTGGAGGAGATCCCGTTCCTGGTGGGCCAGGCCGTGGCCATCACCGAGGGTCCGTTCACCGACTTCAACGGCACGGTCGAGGAAGTGATGCCCGACAAGGGCAAGGTGCGGGTGTCGGTGTCGCTGTTCGGACGGCCGACGTCGGTGGAACTGGATTACCTGCAGTTGAAGGCATACTGACGACGGCCAACGGTAGACCGCCGACGCCTCGCCGGCGGTCGGCAGGTGGCAGTGAGCCGTTGGCAGCAGGCGTCAGCAGTCTGAAGGTTGCAGTTCGTCGGCCACCACTCCGACGGTTCAAACAACAGTGGGAGTTTGCCGCGCGCTGAGTCGCGGCCAACGCAACAGGAGTCGTATGGCCAAGAAAGTCACCGGGTTCGTGAAGCTGCAGATCCCGGCCGGGCGCGCCAACCCCGCGCCTCCGGTCGGCACGGCGCTCGGTCCGCAGGGCATCAACATCATGGCCTTCTGCAAGGAGTTCAACTCCCGCACGCAGAGCCAGGATGGGATCATCCTGCCGGTCGAGATCACCATCTTCGCCGACAAGTCCTTCACCTTCATTCTCAAGACGCCGCCTGCCGCGGTGCTCCTGAAGAAGGAACTGGGACTCGAGAAGGGGTCTGGACAGCCCAATCGCAACAAAGTGGGCAGCGTCACCCGGGCGCAGCTGCGCAAGATCGCCGAGATCAAGATGCCCGATCTCAACTGCGATTCCATCGAGTCCGCCATGAGCATGGTTGCCGGCGCGGCGCGTTCGATGGGGTTGGAGGTGGCCGACTGATGCGCACCCACGGCAAGAAGTACGAAACGGCGGCCAAGCGCCGCGACATCAAAGCCGCCTACCAGGCCCGTCAGGCACTGGAATTGGTGAAGTCGGGCGCGTTCGCCAAGTTCGACGAGACGGTCGAAGTGGCGGTGCGCCTCGGCGTCGATCCGCGGCACGCCGATCAGGTGGTGCGCGGCACCGTGGTGCTCCCCGCGGGCACCGGCAAGTCGGTGCGCGTGCTCGTGATCGCGGTCGGCGACAAGCTCAAGGAGGCGCAGGACGCCGGCGCCGACTACGCCGGCATCGAGTACGTCCAGAAGATCAAGGACGGCTGGCTCGATTTCGACGTGCTCATCGCGACGCCCGACCAGATGGGACAGCTGGGCCAGCTCGGCCGGATCCTCGGGCCGCGCGGCCTGATGCCGAACCCCACGGCCGGCACGGTGACGTTCAACGTCGGCGCCGCCGTCAAGGAAACGAAGGCCGGCAAGATCGAGTTCCGCGTCGACAAGGCGGGGAACCTGCACGCCGCCATCGGCAAGGTCTCGTTCGGGCTCGATGCCCTCGAGCAGAACTTCACGGCGTTCATGGACCAGGTGGTCCGCGCCAAGCCCTCGGCGACCAAGGGCGTCTACGTCCGCAACGTCGCGGTGTCCAGCACCATGGGCCCCGGCGTGACCATCGACACCACCCCTTACCGGTAACGAGCCATGAACCGAGCCGACAAAGAACAGCTCGTCGCCGAGCTAAAGGAGAAGTTGGCGGGCGCCAGCACGCTCTACTACACGGACTTCACCGGGCTGAACGTGAAGCGCATGACGGAGCTTCGGCGCCGCCTGCGCAAGGCCAAGGTGGAATACGTGGTCATCAAGAACACCCTGGCCCTGCGCGCGGCGCAGGAAGCGGGGCTGGTGACCCAGGAGCTCCACGGGCCCACGGGGCTGGTGATGTCCACGGACCCGCTCGCCGCGGCCAAGGTGCTCGCCGACTTCGCGAAGGAGAACGACCAGAAGCCGGTGGTCAAGGGCGGCCTGATGGACGGCCGCGCGATCGACGCGGAGCAGGTCAAGAAGTTGGCGGCCATGCCGTCGCGCGAGCAGATGCTCGCCGAGCTGGGCGCCGGACTGCAGTCCCCGCTGGCCGCCTTCGTGGGCGCGCTCAACGGCCTGCTGTACATGTTCGCTGGAGCACTCGACGCGCTGAAGACGCAGCGTGAGGGTGCCTGATAATTCCCAGGCGTACCGCCTGACCAACGCCCCAGGGGACCCTGGGAACTACGAGGAGAGAACGACAATGGCTAATGCGACGCTGAGCAAGGACGAGATTCTCGAAGCCATCGGCAACATGTCGGTGTTCGAGCTGTCCGAGCTGATCGAGGCCTTCAAGGACAAGTTCAACGTCACGATCGCCGCCGCCCCGGTGGGCGGCGCCCCCGCGGCCGGCGGCGCCGGCGGCGCGGCGGCTCCGGCGGCCGAAGAGAAGACCGAGTTCGACGTGGTGCTCAAGGACTCGGGC
>JAGWRI010000066.1 GCA_028876525.1 Gemmatimonadota bacterium
GCGCTCGGCCTCGTAGGCGGCCACGACGGTCATCGAGTCGCCGCGCCTGAACCGGGACAGCAGCACCGATACGGGTTCGACGGCTTCCAGATACGCCGGCGCGTACCGGGAGGGCGCCCGATCGGCCCGCAGATTCCAGTCCGACGGCCGGGCGTCGTACGCCGAATCGAGCAGCCGCCCATCGGGAAAGAACGCGAAGCTGGGCTGCGGGTCGTGGCCCATCACCGAGAAATTCGGATCGGCACTGATGTCCGGTCGCACGCGCTCGTACCAGCGGGGCCAGCCGTAGCGCACGATGAGGTCGCGGAGGTCGTCGCCCCACGAGCCGGCCACGGGCCACACGGACTGGCGGGCGATCTCCACCATCGTGCGCCGGGCGAAGTGCTCGGTGCGCCGGTCGTTGGCGCCCAGTGAATAGAAGGGCTGGGCCAGCCACCAGAGGCGCCGGTCGAACGGCCCCCGCTCGGCGCACCCCAGGTGCCGGTACCGGTCGGCGGCGGCTCCGTCGAGGAGCGTGGAGAGGTCGGTCCAGCGGCAGCGCGTGCGGTCGGGCATCGCGTCCAGGGCGCGGTCGTACGTCGACTCGGCGGCGGCGAACCGCAAAGTCACGTGGAGCACCAGCCCCTGCAGGGCGTCGCACCACCAGAGGGCGGCGCGACAGGCGCGCGCGGCCAGGAGCGCGTCGTCGGTCCGCCCCGCTTCGAGCAGGTAGCGCACGCGCTGGCCGGCAATCCACCCGTCGCCGGGCAGCCGGCCGCCGGCGCTGTCGAGCCGGGCAATGAGCTCGTCGCGCGCCCGGACGATCGTGGCCGGCTCGGGGGGCGCGCTGTCGGGGGTCGTGCCGTGCCAGTAGCAGAAGCGCCCGATCCGGGCATCGCAGGCGCCACCCGATCCGCCCGACGTCCAACTCAGATTCATGCGCCGGTGCCACTCGAAGTCGCGCTGGGCGTCGTGCATCGCGCGGTCGATGCGGGCCGAATCGCGCGGCGCCTGCCCGCCCGCGGACGTCGGCGGGAGCAGCAGGGCCAGGGCCGGAACCCACCGCCACGCCCATCGCCGGCCGAACCCTCCCATGACGTTTCCTCCCCCGCGCCGGGAACGGCGCGTCCGGCGGCGTTCCCGGCCGTCCAGCGGTATAATACAGGGTGTTCCGCCGACGCCGGCAACCGTGCCGGCGGCAGGATCGCCGGCGGCCCGATTTTCCGCCCGCTCGATGACTTCGTTCTCCTCGCCCGACGCCGATCGGCGGCTGCGCGCCGCCATCGCGGCCAGTCTCGACGCGTTCATCCTGCTCGAAGCCGTGCGCGACGCCTCCGGCGCGGTGACGGACCTCCGGATGGCCGAGCTGAACCACCGCGCCGAGCGGCTGCTCGGGCGGCCGCGGGAGGCGCTCCTTGGCCGCCTCGTGACCGAGGTGCTGCCGCAGGTGCGCGAGACGGGGCTCCTGGCGCGCGCCATCCGGGTGCTGGACACCGGCGAGTCGCTGGACGAGGAGCTCCGCGTGTCCGGCCCCGGCATCGAGGCGGAGTGGCTGCGGCACCAGATCGTCAAACTCGACGACGGGCTGGCGGTGACGTCGCGCGACATCACCGAGGGCAAGCGGGTGGAGGCGTCGTTGCGGGCCAGCGAGGAGCGCTACCGGCTGCTCGTCGAGAGCGCCACCGACGGCATCTACCGCATCGATCCGCGCGGGATCTTCACCTATGCCAATCCGATCGCGTCGCGGGTGCTGGGCATGGGCGACGGCACGATCGTGGGGCGCTCGTACCTGGACTTCGTGCGCCCCGACTACCGCCAGGAGGCCATCGAGCTGTACACGCGGCAGATCCGCCAGCGCGTCCCGGTGACGTACTGGGAATTCCCGGCGCTGCGCACCGACGGCCGCGAAGTCTGGGTGGGGCAGAACGTGCAGCTCGACCATCGCGACGGCGAGGTGGTGGGGCTGGCGGCGGTGGCGCGCGACATCACCGCGCGCCGTGCCATGGAGGAAGCCCTGCGGCAGAGCGAGGAGCGCTACCGGTTCGTGACCGAGCACTCGCGCGACATGCTGGCCCGGCTGACCCGCGACGGGCGGTTCGAGTACGTGTCGCCGGTGTGCGAGTCGCTGCTCGGCGTGGGCCCGGCCGATCTGCAGGGACGCCGGTTCGACGAGCTGTGCGATGCCGACGACGTGGCGGGGCTGCGGGCGGTGCACGAACGCCTCGCGGCGCGGGGCGGCGTCGAGACCACCACCCTGCGCATGCACGGGCGCGCCGGGACGCCGGTGTGGTTCGAGACCACGCACCAGGCGATCGTGGACGACGCCGGCGGCGCGGTGACCGGCTTCCTCACCGTGTCCCGCGACATCACCGAGCGCCGCAAGCTCGAGGAAGACCTGCGCCACGTGCAGAAGATGGAGGCCGTGGGGCAGCTCGCCGGCGGCGTGGCCCACGACTTCAACAACCTGCTCACCGCCATCCGCGGATTCAGCGACGTGCTGTTCCAGAGCATCCGGGCCGACGACCCGCGGCGCGCCGACGTGCTGGAGATCTGCAAGGCCACCGACCGCGCGGCGACGCTCACCCGCCAGCTGCTGGCGTTCAGCCGGCGTCAGGTGATGCGCCCCGAGCCGCTCAACCTGAACACGGTGGTCGCCGACCTGGCCCGCATCCTCCAGCGCCTGCTCGGCGAGGGCGTCACGGTGGCCACCCGGCTGGCCGACGGGCTGCCCATCGTGCGCGCCGACCCCGGTCAGATGGAGCAGGTGCTGCTGAACCTCGCCCTCAACGCCCGCGACGCGATGGCCGAACGGGGCGGCACGCTGACCATCGAGACGGCGGTCGAGACCCTCCAGGCGTCGCCGGAGGCGCGCCATGCGCCAGGGCGCTACGCCGTGTTGCGCGTGATCGATACGGGAACTGGTATGACGCCCGAAGTCCGGGCGCGGCTGTTCGAGCCCTTCTTCACCACCAAGCCGCGCGGGCGCGGCACCGGGCTGGGGCTGTCGATGGTCTACGGCATCGTCACCCAGAGCGGCGGGTTCATCACGGTGGACAGCGCGCCGGGGCGGGGCGCCAGCTTCGCGATCCACCTCCCGGCGGCCCACGGCGCCGCCGAGCCCGCCCGGCCGGCGCCCCGGTCGCGCGTCGTCGCCCGCGGCAGCGGCACGATCCTCGTGGCCGAGGACAGCGAGGGCGTGCTCGTCCTGGCCCAGCGCATCCTGCGCGACGCCGGCTACGAGGTGCTCACCGCCCGCGACGGCGTCGAGGCCCTCGACGTGGCCCGCCACCACGCCGGCGAGATCGACCTCCTGCTCACCGACGTCATGATGCCGCGCATGAACGGCGGCGAGCTGGCGCGCGCCTTCGCCGCCGAGCGCCCCGACGCGGTGATCGCCATCATGTCGGGTTACATGGACGAGGACGCCCTGCGCCGGACCCTCGACGACCCCGAGACCCCCATCCTGCAGAAGCCGTTCAGCGCCGCCTCGCTCCTCGAGCGGGTCAGCGCGCTGCTCGTGCGCGCCCCCGCGGCCTGACGCGCCCGGCCCGCCGCCCCGACGTCAGCGGATCCAGGCCCCGATCCGATTGGCCCCCGGCCGCCCGTCGCGCGACTCGAACGCGTACTGCAGCGTGAACCGCCCCGACGTCAGCGACGCGCCCGCCGTCCACGGGCCCTCCCCCTCGGCGGCCCGCCGCACCCCGGCCTGCGCCGCCACCGCCCAGCCGCCGCGCCAGCGGTACAGCACCTCGCCCCCCGCGCTCGCCGCGAAGCTCCGGGCGCGGAGCACCGACGCCGCGGCCGTCGCGTCGACTTCCAGCGGCCCCGCCTCGTAGCGCCCCGACGTGAAGCCGATGCCGGCCCGCGTCGGCTGGCTGGCCGTGCCGTCGA
>JAGWRI010000067.1 GCA_028876525.1 Gemmatimonadota bacterium
GAGCCGGGTGGCCGCGGTGCCGGGGCGCGGCGAATAGGGAAACACGTGGAGGTAGGTGAACGGCAGCCGTTCGCACAGCGCGACGGTGCGCGCGTGATCGTCGTCGGTCTCGCCGGGAAAGCCGGTGATGACGTCGGCGCCCAGGCCGAACACGGCGCGGCGCGCCGTGAGGCATTCCACGCGCCCGGCGTATTCGTCGGGGGTGTACCAGTGCCGCCCCATGCGCCGCAGCAGGGGCGCCGAGCCCGACTGCAGCGGGGCGTGCAGGAAGGGAGCGACGCGGTCGCCGCCCCCGGCGAGCAGATCGGCCAGCCGCTCGTCCACCTCGGTCGCCTCCACCGACGAGAGGCGGAACCGCGCGCCCGGCACGTCGCGCACCAGCCGTTCGAGCAGCGCGCCGAGCGAGCTGCCGCAGTCGGCGCCGTAGCTGCCGATGTGGATACCGGTGAGCACGATCTCGGGGTGGTGCTCGGCCAGGGCGGCGGCCTCGCGCACGAGCGCGGCCTCGGGGCGGCTGCGGCTGGCGCCGCGGGCCAGCGTCGTGGCGCAGAAGGTGCAGTGCTCGTCGCAGCCGTCCTGGATGCGGAGCAGCGCCCGCGTGCCCGTCTGGCGCCCGTCGGGGGCGGGCGCGAGGGCGGCGCCGAGGGCGCGGCCCACGGCGTCGGTGTCGCCGCCGGGCACGATCTCGGCCACGGTGGGCAGGGCGCGGAGCGCGGCGTGGCGGTCGTCGAGGCCGGCGACGCATCCCATGACGACGCTGCGCAGCGCGGGGGCGCGGCGGGCCGCGGCGCGCACGCCCTGCCGGAGATCGGCCTCGGCCTGGGCGGTCACGGCGCACGAATTGAACACCGCGGCGTCGGCGCCGGCGGGGTCGTCCTGCACCTCGTGCCCGGCGGCGACGAGACGGGCGCGCAGGACCTCGCTGTCGGCGTGGTTGGCGCGGCAGCCGAACGTGCGGAGGTAGATCCTCATGCCGGCGGGGGCGCCGGCGCCGGCGGGCGCAGGGGGAGCGCGATGTGGAAGGCGCTTCCCTGCCCGGCGCCGGCGCTCTGGACCCAGATGCGACCGCCGTGCGCCGTGACGACCAGCTTGCAGAAGGCGAGGCCCAGCCCGGAGCCGCGCAGGCGCGGCGCGTTGGGCGTGTGCACCTGCTCGAACTTGCGGAAGATGATCTCGTGGTACTCGGGGGGGATGCCGGGGCCGTTGTCGGCCACCGTGAACAGGATGCCCCCGCCCTCGCGGCGCGCGCTGAGCTGGATGGCCACGGCGCGCGTCGAGTGGGTGATCGCGTTCTGCACGAGGTTGCCGAACACGCGGCGCAGCAGGGCCTTGTCGGCCTCGAACACCGGGGCGTCATCGGCCGCGTCCACCGTGGCCGTGCACGCGGCCTGCTGGAGGCGCGTGGACCACTCATGCACGATCTCGTTGAGCATCGCCGCCGGCGCGATCGGCTCCGGCTTGAGCATGATGGACGTCTCTTCGATGCGGCGGATCTCGAGCAGGTCTTCGATCAGCCCGAGCAGATCCTCGGCCTTGCCCTCGGTTTCGAGCAGGGCGCGGCGCTGCTGCTCGGTGAGGGGGCCGAAGTCCTCGTCGAGCAGCATCTCGAGCGTGGCGAGCACGGTGGTGAGCGGCGACTTGAGATCGTGCACGATCATCTTCATCAGATCGTCGCGCAGCTTTTCCAGCTCGCGGAGCTTCCGGGTGCTGTCCTCGAGGGCGTCCATCGCGGCCTTGTAGCGCAGCAGGCTGCGGACGCGGGCCCCGAGCACGAGGCGGTTGTGCGGCTTGGTGAGGAAGTCGTCGCCCCCCGCCTCGATGGCCTTCACGCGGTCGGTGGTGTCGCTGAGCGCGGTGACGAACACGACGGGCGTGCGCGCGGTGCGCGGATCGCGCTTGATGCGGCGGCAGACCTCGAACCCGGTGTCGCGCTCGTCGCATCCCAGGTCGCCGGCCGGCATCGCGACGTCGAGGATGCAGAGGTCCGGCCGGTGCTCGAACGCGGCGGCGAGCGCGGCGGGGCCGTCGGCGGCGGCGATGGCGCGGAAGCCGAGCACGTGGAGCTGGTCGAACAGCAGCTCGACGTTGGCCTCGACGTCGTCGGCGACGAGGATCAGTGGAGCGTCGGCGGGGCGCGCGTCGGTCGCCACGCCGCCGGTCAGGGCCGGATGGTGAGCCCCGCGTTCATCGTCCACGCGGTCTCGCCGATGCCGAGCCCGGCGTTCCGCACGGCGCGGACGATGGCGAGGTCGAAGTTGGCGTGCCCTTGCGCGAGGGTGAGGCCGAGCCCGCCGCTGAGTGACGATTCGTGCACCTGATGCCCCTGGGCGGGGAACGGCAGGTTGCGCCACCGCGTGCCGGCGCGCAGGAGCACCGGCAGCTCGGCCAGCCGCGGCCCGCTGAACTCGACGCCGAACGACGTGTCCCACGAGTTCATCGCGGCGCCGCTGGCCGAGTCCATGGCGCCGAACCGCGACCAGCTATCGTAGGCCGTGCGGAACGCGATCGCGCTGCCCGTGAATCCGGTGTACACGAGGCCCAGGCCGAACTGGTCGGGGACGCTGGCCTTCGCGAGCAGGGTGTCGCCGGTGGCCTGCTCGAACGGTCCCCCGCGCCGGTACGACACGCCGACGCCGCCCAGCGACGGGTCGGCAACCTCGATGCCGGCCGAGATCGCATTGCCGGTGAAGGTGCTGGTGAACGGCTCGACGGTGTTTCCGTACCGCACCGTGTCGGCGAACGTGCGGCGCGTGGTCACGACGTCGCGGCCGTTCACGGCGTGCAGTCCGATGCCCAGCTTGAGCCACTCGAACGGCATGTACGCGGCGCTGAGCGCGATGTCGTTGATCGAGCCGTCGCTGGTCGTGGTGGAGTTGAAGTTCACCGTGTCGCCGCTGATCACCTGGCTCTGCGGCGTGGTGGTCTGCCAGCTCCGGTCGAGCAGGGTGGACGACGAGACGCCGAAAATGAGGCGGTCGCCCATGGGGAGCGCGCCGATGAAGATCGGGAATCGCTGGGTGCTGGAACTGGCGGTCTTCGCCCCGTCGGTCACGCGCCGGAACTCGGGCGCCATCTGCATGGTGAGCGCGGCGCTCCCGAATTCGAGCAGGGCGGCGGGGTTCACCGTCGACGTCGGGTCGAACTCGCCGAGCGCGCCGCCGGTGCCCATGGCGCGGGCGCTGAGCTGCCCCGGCGGATAGCCCAGCCCCTGCACGCTGAGCGTGCCCTGGGCGCCGGCGAACGGCGCCAGGGCGAGGAGGGCGGCGAGCGCGAGGCCCCACGGGCGGCGCGGCGTCATGGCGTGCTTCCCGTGATCACGTGCGGCGTGTACACGATGTGGACCCTCGGCCGCAACGCCAGCGGACCGGACGACGGCGTGAACAGGTATTCGGCGCCCGACGAGCCCTCGAGCTGCGAGCGGATGGCCAGCGCGCGCGGGTCGGTGGCCGACAGGTTGGTGTGCCAGGCGCGGATCAGCTGCACCATCTCGAAGCTCCGCTCGCCGCCGTCGGCCGGCGAGAAGCGCTCGAGGGTGTCCACCCCGACGGCGCCGGCCGCGGCGAGCAGCCGCAGGGCGCGGGAGAGGTCGGTGACGGCCGACGAGGCGAGAATGGCCTGCGGCCAGACGCCGGTCGTGTCGTGCGCGTCGGGCGAGATCGGGTTGGGAATCTGGTTGAGCAGCAGCGTGGCCCGCACCACGGTGGACGAGTCCACGATCGCCGACGGGAGGTCGAACCGCAGGTACACGCGCTTGCCCGGCAGGCCGCCCACCTGAAGGAGCGACTGCTGGACCTTCGGCGTCCCCTTCACCACGAGCAGGAAGTCGGACAGGTCGTTGATCAGCGGGCTGTTGATGGGCGTCATGGACAGCGGCAGGATGTTGCTGACCGTGACGCCGGTGGTGTCGCCGTGCGGCGCGGGCTTGAACAGGATCGCCGCCGGGGTGAGCGACTGCACGGTGCCGACGCGGATCTGCGCCCCCCGCGCGCCGGTGACCTGGACGCCCACCCGCAGCCGCTTGTCGGCCTTGATGTAGGCGAACAGCGAATCGTCGGAAATCGGCACCTTGATCGTGTCGGCGCCGAGCGAGTCGGGAGCGAAGGTCTTGTAGCCGAGCAGCCGGTCGGGGCTGAACAGCGGCGCCAGCGCGGCCACGGCGGTATCGGTGGCGGTGCTGTCCTGGTTGCCGGTGTCCACGTCGTAGACGCTGATCGTGATCGGCCCGCCGGGCACGGCCAGCGACGTGTCGCGGCGCAGGGCGAAGTAGGCGCTGTCCACGCCGCTGATCGCGGAGTCGACCAGCGCGGTGCCGCGCCGGTAGGTGGTGGGCAGCGAATCGAACCGGAAAATGCCACGGGTGTCGATCGTGTCGCCGCGCGTCGAGATCAGCAGGTAGTTCTCCTGGCCGATGGCCGGGAACCCGGACACCGTCGTATCGAGCACCACGGCGTCCACCGTGGTGTCGCGGAGGGTGACCGCCTGCCCCGGACAGAGCGACGGGCACGCCGCGTTCGATTCGAGGTTGTCGCTGCACGCCCCCGCGCCGACGACGGCCGTCGCGGCGAGGAAGAGCACAACGCGGGAGCTACGGGGCAGGTTCACGAACACCATCCACGGGGGCTAATGACGACTGTGATCGAGGGAATGCGGCGTGAACGCGTGCGGCAGCAACTCGTGCAGGGTCCACCGGGCCTCGCGGCCGCCGCGCGTCACGCTCAGCACCACGAGGTCGGGGGCGAATTCGACCAGCGCCTGCCGGCACACCCCGCACGGCGGCGTGGGCTCCTGGGCCTCGGTCGCGATGGCCAGGGCGAGAAACTCGCGGTGGCCCTGCGCCACGGCGGCGCCCAGCGCCACCCGCTCGGCGCACACCCCCGCCGGATAGGCCGCATTCTCGACGTTGCACCCGGCGGCCACCGCGCCGTCGGCGCTGAGCAGCGCCGCGCCCACGCGGAAGCCGGAGTACGGCGCGTACGCCGCCTCCATGGCCCGCGCCGCCTGGTCGCGCAGCGCCCCGAGCGTCTGCGCCACCTCCGCGTCGCCCTTCGAGGGCGCCGGGCGCACCGTCATGCGGCCACCAGCTCGGCCAGGAACGACGTGCCCCACCCGCGAAAGTCGAGGCCGAACCACTCCGCCACCGTGGCCCCAACGTCCGAGAACGTGCTCCGCCGCCCCAGATCGCGCGGCCGCACCCGCGGGCCGGCGACGAGCAGCGGCACGCACTCGCGTGCGTGATCCGTCGATGCCGTGGTCGGATCGTTGCCGTGGTCGGCCGTGATGAACAGGAGGTCGTCCTCGCGGAGGGCGGACAATAGGCCCGGAAGCGCGGCGTCGAACTGGCGCAGCGCCCCATAGAACCCCGGAACGTCGTTCCGGTGCCCGAATTGCTGGTCGAAATCTAGCAGATTGGCGAACAGGAACCCACCGGCGCCGCCGTCCAGCCAGTCGCGGATCGCCACCAGTCCCTCGGCGTTGTCGGCGAAATGGCGCGAAACCACGTTCCGGCCCGCGAACAGGTCGTCCACCTTCCCCACCCCGGCCCGCGGGACGCCGGCCGCGGCGAGGGCGTCGAGGAGCGTCTCGGCCGGCGGCGCGATGGAGAAATCGCGGCGGTGCGTGGTGCGCGTGTAGGCCCCGGGCGTCCCCACGAACGGCCGGGCGATGACCCGCGACACATCGTGCGGCGGCACGAGCATGGCCCGCGCCGCCTCGCACCCGCGGTACAGTTCGCTCAGCGAAATCGTCGCCTCGTGGGCCGCCAGCTGAAAGACCGAGTCGGCCGACGTGTAGAGAATCCAGTGGCCCGTGCGCTGGTGCTCCTCGCCGTACCGGTCGATGATGGCCGTGCCGCTTCCGACGACGTTGCCGATCACGCCCCGCCCCGTCCGGCGCGCGAATTCCGCCACGACCTCGGCCGGGAAGCCGCGCGGATAGGTGGGGAACGGCCGGGCGAGATGCACGCCGGCCATCTCCCAGTGCCCCGTGGTGCTGTCCTTCCCCGCCGATTTCGGTTCCATGAGTCCCCAGGCTCCCGTGGCCGCCGCCACGGGTTGGACCCCGGCCAGGGGCGCGATGTTGCCCAGGCCGGCCGCCCGGAGGTGCGGGAGATCGAATCCGCCGGGAACGGCGCGCGACAGGTTGCCCAGCGTGTCGCTGCCCACGTCGCCGTACGCCGCCGCGTCGGGCGCGGCGCCGATGCCGACGCCGTCCAGCACGACGACCGCGGCCCGCTTGCTCACTGCGGCTCTCCGTACAGGCGCGGCAGGCGGCTGTGCAGCTCGGTGAGCAGCTCGTACGGCGACAGGTGCCCGAACCGCGCCACATCCTGCACGGTGAGCCAGTCGCCGCCGTCGCGGCCGAACAGGGTGACGACGTCCCCGACGTCGCAGGGAACGTCGGTGACGTCGAGCATCGTCATGTCCATCGTGATCGCGCCGGCCACGGGGACGCGGCGGCCGTGGAGCAACGCCCAGCCGCGGTTGCCCAGAGCGCGGCGGTAGCCGTCGGCGTAGCCCAGGGGCAGCGTGGCGATGCGGCGCGGCCAGTCTTCGGGGTGCGATCCGGGCGCCGGCCAGGTGGCGCCGTAGCTCACCGTGTCGCCGTCCTGGATGGCGCGCAGCTCCACGATGCGCGCCCGCACCGAGACGACGGGCTCCGGATCGAGGCCCTCGGCCGTGCCGACCCCATAGAGGAACACGCCCGGCCGCACGAGGTCCCAGGGCGAGCGCCCGCCGGCGTGCTCGATGGCGGCCGACGACTCGGCATGCAGCAGCGCGGGGCGGGCCGGGAGCTGCGCCAGCGCGTCGCGAAAGCGGCCCGTCTGCACGGCCACCGAAGCGCGGTCCTTGAGCACCGAGTGGTAGTGCGTGAACGCGCCCTCGGGCGGGAATCGGGCCACGACGTCGCGAATGCGGCCGACGTCGCGCCAGGGAATGCCGGCGCGATTCATCCCGGTGTCGATCGAGAGGTGCCAGGGCGCGCCGCTGGGCCCCCACGCCGCGATGGCCGCCGCGTCGCCGAGCGCGGGGCGCAGCCCCGCCGCCTGGGCGGCGGCGAAGGTCTCGGCGAGAATCGGGGTGAGGACGAGGATCGGACGCGCGATGCCGGCGGCGCGGAGCTCCTCGCCCTCTTCGATGGTCCCGACGCCGTAGCCCCAGGGCTCGGTGGCTTCGAGGGCGCGCGCGACGCCCACCGCCCCCATCCCGTAGGCATCGGCCTTGATGGTGGGAAGGAGGGGAACGCGCGCCGCGGCGGCGATCTTCTCGGCGTTTCGCTTCAGCGCGCCGAGGTCGACTTCGACCCAGGCACGCGTCATGGCTCGCATCATTGAGCTATCATTCGCAGGGCGGGTAGTATATCGGACGCGCGGAGGCGAGGCAAGTGAAACGGCCACTTGAAGATACGCTCGAACTGATGAAGGACCTGCGGGTGCGTTGCGAATGGGACGCGGCGCAGACGCACGAGTCGCTGCGCCCGTATCTAATCGAGGAGGCGCACGAGGTGGACGACGCGATCCGTTCGGGCGACGACCGGCAGCTGCGCGAGGAGCTGGGGGACCTGCTGCTGCAGGTGCTGTTCCACTCCGTGCTGGCCGAGGAACGGGGGGCGTTCACCTTCCAGGACGTGGCCGACGGGTTCGTCACGAAGATGAAGGGACGGCACCCGCACCTGTACGGCGACGGAGCGCGGGAACCGTGGGAGCGGCAGAAGGCGAAGCAGCGGGAGAGTCTCGTGGACGGGTTGCCGCCCTCGCTGCCGAGCCTGCACCGGGCGTACCGGCTGCAGGACCGGGCGGCGGGGGTGGGGTTCGACTGGCCCGACGAGGGCGGGCCGCTGGGCAAGGTCGAGGAGGAGCTGGAGGAGGTGCGCGCCGAGCTGGCGCGGGTGCCGGCGCGTCCGGCCCACGGCCCGGTATACGACAAGGCGCATAGCCGGCTGGAGGCGGAGCTGGGGGATCTGCTGTTCGCGGTGGTGAATCTGTGCCGCAAGGCGGGGGTGCATCCGGCGCTCGCCATGGACCGGGCGAACGACAAGTTCGCGCGGCGGTTTCGCGGGATCGAGGACCGCGCGAAGCAACGGGGAATGGAGTTGAGCACGGCGGGGCTGGAGGCGCTGGACGGGCTGTGGGACGAGGTGAAGCGGGAAGAGGCGGACGGCGAAGGGGCGTAACTGCCGACTCACGACGCCGGACGTCAGACGACAGACGCCAGGGGTCAACGCGCCCGGGCATCCGGGTTGCCGCCTGATGCGGTGATTCGATGCGGCCGGCCACGGTCTGGTGCCGATCGCCAGCGGCCCGGCAACCACTCTTCCCCTCGGTTCCACGGCCGAGGATCCATGCAGGACTTCCGGCGGCTGGTCGTTTGGGAGAAGGCGCACCAGCTCACGCTCTCCGTGCATCACGCTGTCCAGGCGATGCCGCGGGGGAAGTACGCCGGATTGCGCTCACAGATCCTGCGAGCCGCCGCTTCGGTGTCCACCAACATCGCCGAGGGCTGCGGCCACCGCTCGACCAAGGAATTGGTACGGTTCGTGGACGTTGCGATCGCGTCCGTCACCGAGCTGCAGTACCACCTGATTCTCGCCCGTGATTTGCGACTGATCTCGACGAACTGCCAGGCCGATCTCGACGGTCAAGTCGTTCAGGTACGGCGGATGCTGAGTGCACTCGGTAAGGCGCTACGGGCGCAGGCGGCTCCGGCCCTGCCCGTCGCTCCTTCCACCTCGACCCACGACTGAGGTCCGAGGCCTGGCGTCCGGCGTCGTGTTTGAGCTGTTGCGTCGGTTCGCTTCTCGCCGTTACGGCTTGAGCCGGTACATCATGCGCGGAAACGCGATCACCTCGCGGATGTGCTGCAGCCCGCAGATCCAGGCCACCGTGCGCTCCAGCCCGAGCCCGAACCCGGCGTGCGTGAACGTCCCGTACTTCCGCAGCTCGAGGTACCAGCCGTAGGCGTCCATGGGCAGCCCCTCGTCCCTGATCCGCTGCACGAGCTTGTCGTAGTCGTCCTCGCGCTGCGAGCCGCCGATGATCTCGCCGTACCCCTCGGGCGCCAGGCAGTCGTCGCACAGCACGGTGCGCGGGTCGTCCGGGTTCTCCTTCATGTAGAACGCCTTGGCTTCCTTGGGATAGTTCATCACGAAGACGGGGCGGTCGTAGTCCTCGACGAGCAGCGCCTCGTCGTCGGCCCCCAGGTCGTCGCCCCACTTGACCGCGCTCCCCTTCTTCTGCAGGACGGCCACGGCGTCGGTGTAGTTGATGCGCGGAAACGGCGGCTTCACCGTTTCCAGCCGGGCGACGTCGCGCTCCAGTTCCTGGAGCTCGGCCCGCCGCCGCTCGAGCACCCGGGCCACGAGGAAGGACACGAAGTCCTCCTGCAGCCGCATGTTGTCGTTCGAGTCGTTCCACGCCACCTCGGGCTCGATCATCCAGAACTCGGTGAGGTGCCGCCGCGTCTTGGACTTCTCGGCGCGGAACGTGGGGCCGAAGGTATAAATTTTCCCGTATGCCGCGGCGGCGGCCTCGCCGTAGAGCTGGCCGGTCTGGGCCAGGTAGGCGGTGCCCTCCTCGAAGTACTCGGTGGAGAACAGCCCGCTCCGCTCGCCGATGGCCGCCGTGAGAATGGGCGTGTCGACGCGCAGGAACCCGCGCTCGTAGAAGAAGTCCTGGACCGCCTGCTCGAGCTCGTGACGCACCGCGGCGATGGCCCGCTGCCGCGGGCTGCGCAGCCAGAGGTGCCGGTGGTCGAGCAGGAAGTCGATGCCGTGCTCCTTGGGCTGGATCGGATAGTCGCTCGGGCTCGGGCCCACGATCTCCAGCGCGGTGACGCCGAGCTCGAAGCCGCCGGGCGCGCGCGGCTCGGCGCGCACCTGGCCGGTCACGGCCACCGAGGTCTCGAGCGTGAGCCGGCCGAACGCCTCCCACACCGCGGGGTCGAGCTGGCTCTTCACGAACACCGCCTGGGCCACGCCGGTGCCGTCGCGGATGACCGCGAACGCGATCTTGCCCGACGAGCGAACGTGGGTCACCCAGCCGCGCACGGTGACCGTCTGGCCGGCGTGGGACTGGAGTTCGGCGATGCGAGGAGTGCTCATGGCCAAGAACGGTAAGGCGGGCCCGGAGGGAAGTGAACCCCCGCCGCGTCGGGGAGGCGCCCCCTGGCCTTGCCCGGCGGCCGCTGCCAACTTAGAAGGAGGCAATCCGCCCGGAGGAGGCCCCGTGAAAAAGCACCGCACGCACGTGCCGGATTTCTCGCACAAGCGCCCCCCGCGTCCCGGCATCGACGACCCCAAGCTCCACCAGCCGGCGCCGCGTCCGGCGGCGCCGGCGGGCAAGCCGCGCGCGACGTCGCAGAAGTCCGGTCGCCGCGGGCAGTAGCCGGTGGCCAGCCCTCCCTCGCTGGCCGGCGCGATCGCGGCGTCCCCGCGCGAGCGTCCGCGCGACCAGGAGCTCGACCTCTACGGGCTGACCCATCCGGGGCTGGTGCGCGAGGAGAACCAGGATCACTTCCTGCTCGCCACGGTGCACCCGCAGGTCGTGATCCACGGGACGAGCCTCCCCGACCCGGGCCGGCTGCCCACCCGCGGCGAGCGCGTCGCCACGCTGATGCTCGTCGCCGACGGCGTGGGCGGGGGCGCCGACGGCGGCCAGGCGAGCAAGCTCGCCGTGGAGTCGGTGATGCGGTACGTGTCGTCCACGATGCGCTGCTGCCACGCCGCGGTCAGCGGCTCCGACGCCGAGCTGTTCGCGTCGCTGGTCGAGGCCGCCGGCAAGGCGCACGCGGCGGTGCAGGCCGAGGCCGAGAGCCGGCAGCAGGGCGTGATGGCGACCACGCTCACGCTGGCCGTGGCCGTCTGGCCGGCCGCCTTCGTGGTCCAGGTCGGCGACAGCCGGTGCTATTTCTACTCGGGCGGCCAGCTCCGCCAGGTGACGCGCGATCAGACGGTGGCCCAGGATCTCGTGGACATGGGCGTCCTGCCGCCGACCCAGGCCGCCGCGTCGCCCTACCGCCACGTGCTGGCCCGGGCCATCGGCGCCGACGAGGCGACCCCCGAAGTGCACCGGCTGGACATCAGTGAACGCGGAAGCGTGCTGCTGCTGTGCAGCGACGGCCTGACGAAACACGTGGCCGACGAGGAGATCGCCGGCCACGTGCGGGTGATGCAGTCGTCGGAGCAGCTGTGCCGCTCGCTGGTCGAGCTGGCCCTGGCCCGTGGCGGCACGGACAACGTCACCGTGATCGCCGGCCGGGCCGTGCGCGCCTAGCCACCGCCGCCGGTGCGGTGGGCAGTGCGGCCACCGGATGACCCCGACGAGCTGCTGCCGGCCGACGACGAACCGGCGTTCGCCGACGCCGACGAGCCGCCCGACCCCGAACCGGCGTAGCGGCCGGCGGCACCCCCGCCGCCCGACCCGCCGCCCACGTAGCCGCGCCCCTTCACCAGCCGGCCGTTCGAGGCGGGCTGCTGGTTGCCCTGCTGCACGATGATGACCGGCTGCCCGTAGCCGTACCAGCCCCCGTAGCCGTACCCGTAGCCGCTCCAGCCGCCGTTGTACCCGTACGGCGAATACGTGTTGTACGGGCTGTAGAACCCATACGGGGAGTAGGATCCGTACCCCCCCCACGGCGCGAAGGCGTACGGCGAGTACGCGCACGCCCCGTAGTAGTCCCAGGCGTAGGCCGAGTAGGGACAGGGCCGCTGCGGCATGGTGTCCGCCGCGCTCACGACCTGGGACGGCGTGGGCGCCGACGCGTACGTGCCCGCGCCCTGGGCGCCGCCCGGCCGCAGCGCGTATCGCTGCGGATACGCGAGCGCCACCAGGATGTCGGTGACCCGGCCCGGGACGCCGGCGTTGGCCAGCTCCTCGAGCTCCTTCGCGCTCACCGTCGTTTCACCCCCGCGGTTGACCAGCCACGCCTCGACCACCGGCGCGTCCAGCCGCTGCGATGCCTCGGCGATGTCCGACGCCGCGAGCGGCGCCGAGGCGGCCACGCGTCCCGCCTGGACGGCCATCGCCCGGTCGCCGATCGCGCCGGCGACCTCCGGCGGCAGCGGCCCCGGATCCTGCGCCTCGCGGTACATCAGGACGCGCACGCCGCCCCGGGTCCCGGCCTGCAGCCCCTGGACGTCCATGAACTCGCCGTCGTTCGACATCCCGATGAGCGATGTCGACACCCGGTGCACGCCGTTGTCGCAGGTATAGTCGGCCCGGAGGTACACCCGCTCGCGATCGCGCGACCACTGCGCGCTCTGCCAGCCGGCGCATCCCTCGCGCGTGTCGGCCACGCGCTGGCCATTCGCGTCGATGTGCTCGGTGGCGGTGACCTTGCCGTCGGTGACGGTCAGGAGGTCCACCGCCGAGTAGCCCGAGGCCGGGACCACGCACATCAGGGCCGTCCTGGCGCCCGACGGCGCGCCCGCCGGCTCCCAGCAGCCGAGCCAGGCGTCCCACTGCGCGCCGGGCCGACCGGGCCCCTGCGCGCCCGCCGATCCCGTCACGAACACGAGGCACGCGCCGGCCAACGCCAGTCCGGCGGCCGCCGCCCGCTCCGCGAAAAGTGCTCGGATTCTCATACGCCGACTCCTCAGAACCTGAAGGTAAGTCCCGCCGTCAATGATACCCCGGACAGATCGATCCGATTGAACCCGACGAAATCCCGGCTCAACGCGCCCTTCGCAAATTCGTAACGGGCCTCGACGTTGAACGCCGTGCCGGGCGTGATCGCGAAGTCGGACCCGGCGAACAGCTGCGCGGCGGGCGTCCATCCCGAGGACTCCAGGACGGTGGAGAACACGTTGGTGGTGGTGGTGTCCACGAAGTCGCCGCCCTGCCGGAAGCTGTACCACATCGTGCCCGCCCCGACCCCGACGTACGGCGCGACGGGGTTGGGCACCCAGGCCAGCCGCCCGATGGAACGGCCGCGCGGCCCGAGGTACGCCTTGAGGCTCACGGTGAGCGGGATCCGGGTCAGCGAGGTGCTCTGCTGAACGGGCAGGTTGTTGTTGTCCAGCCACCCCCGGAACTGCGACTGGGCCGCCGAGCGCGAGTAGCCGGCGCCGAGCACCAGGTCCACGCTCGGGTTCAGACTGAACCCGAGATCCGTGGCGAGGGTGGGGCTGCTGAAGTCGCCCTTGTTGAGCGTGAGCTCGCTGATCACCGTGGAGTAGACGTCGCTGTTGGCGCTGGCGAAGTCGTATCCGGTGCGCACCGTGAACGAGGTGTGCGGCGCGCCGAACAGGAAGCCGTTGCCGGCGCTCTGAGCCAGCGCGGGCCGGCCGGCGGCGGCCACCGCGGCCGCGGCGAGCGCGGCGACCAGGAACGAGCGCCCGACGGGGGCGCGATCGAGCCGCCCAATGCGGCCAGTGGCACGACGAGCCATCATGAACTCCTCCACCGTTGCGGTGCCGATTGCCTGCGGGAGCATCGCAATTGTATACAACGGAGTATGCGGCGGTGTTCCGCGTCACGCAAGAGCGAATTCGCCGCTGGAAACGGTCAGGTTGGCGACAGGTCGCGCAGCACGTCGTCGATCGCGGCGACGGTCAGCTCCGCGTCAGATTCGTCGAACGGCAGGGGCGGCCGGATCTTGAGCACGTTGTGATGCGGCCCCTCGGTGCCGACGAGCACGCCGACGTCGCGCAGGCGGTCGGTCACGTACGCCGCCTCGGCGCCGGCCGGCTCGCGCGTCTCGCGGTCGCGCACCAGTTCGACGCCCAGGAAGAGCCCCGCCCCGCGCACGTCGCCGATGACCGGATGGCGGCCGGCCAGCGCGCGCAGCGCGCCGAGCATCGTGGCGCCCACGGCGGCGGCGTGGCCGCGCAGCCCCTCGTCGCGCAGCACGTCGAGCACGGCCAGCCCCACGGCGCACGACACCGTGTTGCCGCCGAACGTGTTGAAGTACTCCATGCCCGTGTCGAAGGCGTCGGCGATGGCCCGCGTCGTGACGACCGCGGCCAGCGGGTGCCCGTTCCCGAGCGGCTTGCCGAGAACGACGACGTCGGGCACCACGCCCTGGGTCTCGAACGCCCACCAGTGGGAGCCGACGCGCCCGAGCCCCGTCTGCACCTCGTCGGCGATGCACACGCCCCCCGCCGCGCGGACGTGCCGGTAGACTTCGGCCAGGTAGCCGGGGGGCGGCACGATCTGCCCGCCCACGCTGGGCCAGCTCTCGGCGATGAACCCGCACAGCGGACGCCCGGCCGCGCGCACCGCCCGGGCCAGCTCGCCGACGCGCCCGGCGTACCTGGCGCCGGCGTCGGGGTCGCCGCGCCGGTGGGCGCCGCGATAGTCGTCGGGGATCGGCGCGACGTGCACCCAGCCCGGAGCGCCGGCCCCGCCCGGGCCGGCGTGTTTGTACGGACTGATGTCTATTAGTGTATTGGTATTGCCGTGGTACGCCGCTTCGAGCACGATCAGGTCGCGGGCGCCGGTGGCGGCGCGGGCCATGCGCAGGGCCAGCTCGTTGGCCTCGCTGGCCGAGTTGACCAGGTAGCAGACGCGAAGCGGCTCGGGGAACAGCGCCGTGAGCCGCTCGGCGTACGCCGCGGCGGCGTCGCCGAGGTAGCGCGTGTTGGCGTTGAGGACGCGCATCTGGTCGTACGCCGCGCGCGCCACGCGCGGGTGCGCGTGCCCGACGTGCGGGACGTTGTTGTAGGCGTCCACGAACTGGCGCCCCGTGTCGTCGAACAGGTACTGGCGCCAGCCGCGCGCGACGCGCAGCGGCTCGCGGTACGAGAGCCGCAGGTTGGCGCCGAAGCGGGCCCGCCGCGCCGCGAGCGCGGCGGCGCGCGTGGGCCCGGCCGACGGAAAGCGCCCGGCGGGGATCCCCACCAGCAGGTTCGGATCGGGGCAGAGGGCGCGCCACATGCCGCGGCGGCTGGCCTGACCCACACCCGGAAAGGTCACCCCCATGGCCATCAGGTCGACGACGATCTGGAGGTGGAGGTGCGGCGTCCATCCGCCGTTCACGGCCGGCGTGCCCAGGGTGGCGATGCGCTCGCCGCGGCGCACCGGTTGGCCCACGGCGAGCCCGCGCAGCGACTCGCGGCTCAGATGGCCGTACAGCGTGAAGAACTCCGTGCCGTCGCCGGTCTCGTGGCGCAGGACGATCACCGGCCCGTAGTCCAGCGGGCTCGCGTTGTCGGCGAACGCGTGCACCGTGCCGGCCAGCGGCGCGTAGACGGGCGAGCCCGCGTCGGCGAAGAGATCGAGGCCGAGGTGGATCGTGCGGCGCTCGTCGGTGATGCGGCCGCCGCCCGCGAACAGCGGCGTCGCGTAGAGCAGGCGCGGCTCGTCGTAGCGCCCCACGGCCACGCGCACGCCGGCGGCGCGCATCGCGCCGAATACCGCCGGGGTGAGGTGAGCCTCGTCGCGCGCCGCGGGATCGCCGTCGACCATCGGGCTTCCCACGCTCCAGTCGAGCACCAGGCACGGCTCGGTGCGCAGGTCGGCGTCGAGCACGGGCGCGAACTCCCCGTCGTGCGAGACCAGCCACGACGCGACCACGAGGCCGCCGGGCGAGGGCTCGAGTCCGCACGCGTCGCGGACGGCCGCCTCGGCCAGCGGAAAGGACAGGTCGGCCAGGCGCGGGAGCGCGGCGCGGATGCGGGCCTGGCTCACGCCAAGGTAGGCGTGCCCGGGACGCTCGGCGAGCTGCGCGGCGGCCATGCAGGCGCTCTGGCAGAGACGGAGCGCCGCGAGCCCGAACAGCGACGCGAGTTCGTGATCGTCGAGGGGGCGCTCGCCGTGATACGCGGCGGCCAGCGCGGCCACGACTCCCACCGGGTCGGCCGCGTCGAGCAGCGCGTACGCCGCGGCAATGGCGAGGTCGGCCACGGCGTAGCTCTCCAGCATGTCGCCGAAGTCCACGATCCCGGTCACGCGAAGGTCGCGGGTCCCCGCGCCCCACGCGCCCCCGACCAGCACGTTGTGGTCGTTGAGGTCGCCGTGCACGACGGCGCGCCCCAGCGACGCCAGGTGGGGCGCGGTGTGGCGGTCGAAGGCGTCGCAGAGACGGCGGATGGTGAACCGCAGATCGGCGTCCTGGACCACGTCGAGGCGCTCGTCCACCACGCGCCGCGCGGCGGCCAGGTCCCAGTCGAACGCGCGGTGCACGGCCGGGTGGTCGAAGCCGTGCAGCGCCGCGTCGAGGCCGGCCACGGCGCGCCCCAGGTCGCCGATCAGCGGCCCCGAGGGACGAGGGATCACGGCCAGGGGGCGCCCCGGGAGCAGCGAGACGGCCCATGCGAGGTGTTCCCGTCCGTCGGCGCCAGACACGGGCACCAGCGCGGCGCCGTCGAGCGCCGGAAGCACGCGCGGCACGCGGGCGAACGCCGGGGCGACGTGCGCCATGGCGGCCTGCTGGGCCTCGAGCAGGGCGCGCGTCTCGCGCGCGTTGGCGATCTTGAGCACCGCGTGTCGTCCGTCGCGCGCCTCGATCGCGAAGTTCTGGTCGCGTTCGCTGACCAGCGCGCGCGCCGTGCCGTCGAGTCCGAACCGGCGGCGGGCGATGTCGGCCGCGGCGGCCGCGTCGAATCGAGGGGCGGAATCGAGCATGGAACACGGTACACCGGCGCTGGCGGGGAGTCCATCGGCCGAGCGCCGGGAACTCCGGCCCCGTCGCCGCGTATTCCGGGAGCGCGGTGCGCTACTATATGAATGCGTGCGCGCGGCACCGGCCGCGGCGCGGCCCGTTTCCCGAATCCGAGTCGTCCACGATCATGTCCGACGTTCCGCTGTTCGACCCCCTGGTGCTGCGCGGCATCGAGTTCCGCAACCGCATCTTCGTCTCGCCGATGTGCGAGTACTCCGCCCGGGACGGTCTCCCGAACGAGTGGCACATGGTGCACCTGGGAAGCCGCGCGGTGGGTGGCGCGGGGCTCGTGCTCACCGAAGCCACGGCGGTGAGCCCGGCGGGGCGGATCTCCCCCGCTGACACCGGGCTGTGGAGCGAGGCCCACGTCCAGGCGTGGCGCCCGATCGTGCAATTCGTCCGCGACCAGGGCGCCGTGGCCGGGGTGCAGCTCGCGCACGCCGGGCGAAAGGCGTCGACCAGGATCCCCTGGGAGGGGAGCGGCGAGGTGCCGGCGGCCGAGGGCGGTTGGCAGACGCTGGCGCCGAGCGCCGTGCCGTTCGACGCGAGCTACCCGAATCCGCGGGCGCTGACCGTCGCCGAGCTGGGCGAGGTGGAGCGCCAGTGGGTGGCCGCGACGCGGTTCGCGCTCGACGCGGGCTTTCAGGTGGTCGAGCTGCACATGGCGCACGGGTATCTGATGCACCAGTTCCTGTCGCCGCTGAGCAACCGTCGCGACGACGCGTACGGGGGCAGCCTCGAGAACCGGATGCGCTTTCCGCTGCAGGTGGCGCGCGCGGTGCGCGCGGCGTGGCCCGCGGAGCTGCCGCTGTTCGCGCGCATCTCGGCCACCGACTGGACCGACGGAGGCTGGGACGTCGAGCAGTCGGTGGTGTTGGGCCGGTCGCTGCGCGAGATCGGGGTGGATCTCGTGGACTGCTCGAGCGGCGGGAACGTGCGCCACGCGACGATTCCGGTGGCGCCCGGCTACCAGGTGCCGTTCGCGGAGCGCATTCGGCGCGACGCCGGCATCGCGACGGGCGCCGTGGGGCTGATCACCGACGCGGCGCAGGCCAACGCGATCGTGGCCGGGGGAAGGGCCGACGCCGTGATCATGGCGCGCGAGCTGCTGCGCGATCCGTACTTCCCGCTGCACGCGGCGAAGCAGCTCGGCGTGGAGGTGGGCTGGCCGAAGCAGTATCTCAGGGCGAAGCGGTAGAAGAGTAGGAGAGTAGGATCGCAGGAGGGTGGGACGGATGACTGCGAAACGCCGGTTGCGCTCCTACCCTCCCACGCTCCTACCCGCCTACCGTCAGCACGATCTTCCCCACGTGAGCCCCGCGTTCCAGCTCGGCGTGGGCTTCGGCCGCCTGCTCCAGCGGGAAGGTCTTGTGGATGACCGGCTTGATCCGTCCCGATTCGAGCAGCGGCCAGACGTGCTCGCGGAGCCTGTCGGCGATGGCGCCCTTGAACGACGGCGAGCGGTTGCGGAGCGTGGAGCCGGTGATGGTGAGCCGCTTGGCCATGACCTCGCGGACGTTGAACTCCGACTTGGCGCCGCCCAGGGTGGCGATGAAGACCAGTCGGCCGTCGTCGGCCAGCAGTGAAAGCTCGCGGGGCACGTACGGGCCGCCGACCATGTCGAGGATGACGTCGGCGCCGCGCTGGTGCGTGGCGTCGCGCACGATCTGCACGAAGTCCTCGGTGCGGTAGTCGATGGCGCGCTCGGCGCCGAGCCGCTCGCAGGCGGCGCACTTCGCGGCGGTGCCCGCGGTGGCGAACACGCGCGCGCCGAGCGCGGCGGCGATCTGGATGGCGGCGACGCCGATGCCGCTGGCGCCGCCCTGCACCAGCAGCACCTCGCCCGGCGCGAGGCGCCCGCGATCGAACACGTTGCTCCAGACCGTGAAGAAGGTCTCGGGCAGCGAGGCGGCCTCGACCATCGAGAGTCCGGCCGGGACGGGCAGGCACTGCTGCTCGGGGGCGAGGCAGTATTCGGCGTAGCCGCCGCCGGCCACCAGCGCGCAGACGCGGTCGCCCGCCGTCCACCGCGTGGCGGTGGGCCCCACGGAGACGACCGTGCCGGCGACTTCGAGTCCCGGAATCGGGCTCGCGCCCGCGGGCGGCGGGTAGGCGCCCTTTCGCTGGAGGAGGTCGGGGCGATTGACGCCGGCGGCCTCGACCCGGATCAGGACTTCGTCGAGCAGGGGCCCCGGGCGTGCCTCCTCGCCCACGGTCAGGACTTCCGGCCCTCCCGGGACGGAAATCTGGATCACGCGCATCGGCCAGAGATTGAGCACGCGGGGTTCGGCCACGATATCCTCGGAACGGAGCGGCAGGCGTTGGTGGATTCTTAGCGCCCCCCGGCCCGATCGGGTAGTCCCCCACGCGCAGATTAGAGAATTAGACTAATGCCCCGGGGGCGTCCGCGACGGAGCCCCGGGCCACCGGAACGGCTCCGCCCGACGCTCAATTCCGGGCCCGCCAGGCGTCGTTGGCGCGGTTCACGTCGGGGAGGACGTGGCGCGGATCGACCTCGGCCGAGACCACCGCCTTCCCGCCCGGCACTCGATAGACGAACGGGCTGCCGAGGTTCCACATCTCGATCGGCAGGCGGACGGTCTCGCCGGTGCCGTCGGCGAAGCGGAGCGCCAGTTCGACGGGCATGATCATCGTGCCGTGGCTGCCGATGAACACGCGCGCGCCGCCGGGCGCGTTCACGACCGAGTCCACCGACTGGTCGAGCCGGGCGGTGGAATAGACCCAGGCGCGCCAGAACCAGTCGAGGTCCATCCCCGACTCGTCGCGGATGATGCGGAAGAAGTCGGCCGGGGTGGGGTGCTTGAACGCCCACGCCCGGATGTAGGCCCGGAAGGCGTCGTCGAACCGCTGCTGGCCCAGCACCTCGAAGCGCAGCGTGTGCAACATCAGGGCCGGCTTCTGGTAGCCGGTCCAGAACAGGTCGTGGACTTCGGTCGGGTTCTCGATCAGCGGCTGCTCCTCGCCGGCGATCGCGTGGGCATCGTAGAGGTGCAGCGGGTGCGACTCGATCGTGTCGCCGTAGGCGGTGCCCTTGAAGTAGCGCGCGGCGTTGTGGAGGTCGATGAACGTGTTGAACCCCTCGTCCATCCACGGATACAGCCGCTCGTTGCTCCCCACGATCATCGGGAACCATTCGTGCCCGAATTCGTGCGCCAGCGCCCACTGCTGATCCTCGCGCGTGGGGCTGTTGGGCACGAAGGTGAGCATCGGGTACTCCATGCCCTGGATCGGGCCCTCGACGGTGGTGGCGTGCGAGTACGGGTAGTGGTACCACTGCTCGCTGAAGTACTTGATCGTCTCGCGCCCCATGCGATTCGCCTCGGGCCACTTGTCGGCGGTGCGGCGGTAGAGCGTCTCGATGAGGATGTGGTCCCAGCCGCTGGCGTCCCACAGGAAGTCGGGCCCCGCGGCCCATGCGAAGTCGCGCGTGTCGTGCGCGGTGAAGTGCCAGGTGAGCTCCCCGTCGTTCACCGGCCGGGTGGCCTCGAAGTCGCTCAGCTCCCGGCTGGTGATGACGTGCACCGTGGTGTCGGACGTGCGGGCCAGGGCCAGCCGCCGGATCTCGGTGGGCGTGAGCACCGTGGTGGGGTTCTGCAGCTCGCCGGTGGCGGCCACGATGTAGCTGAACGGCACGGTGAGCGAGACGTCGAAGTCGCCGTACTCGAGGTAGAACTCGCCGGCGCCGATGTACGGTTCGTGATTCCACCCGTGGACGTCGTCGTACACGCACATCCGCGGATACCACTGGGCGATCTCGTACAGGGGCCCGTCGTGTCCCATCCGCCCCCCGCCCTGCTCCGGCACCTTGAAGCTCCACTTCGCCTCGAGGTCGATCGCGGCGCCCGGGGCGAGCGGGCGGTCGAGGTCCACGCGCATCGTCGTGCCGTAGACGGCGTGCCGCGCGTCGCGCCCGGCCACGCGGACGTAGTCCAGCGTGAGCCCGCCCCTGAATCCCTGGCACGAGAAGTCGAATTCGCTGTCCAGGAACTTGAGCGGCGGCTGGTTGAGCACGTTGGTGACGCTCGTGGGCGCGCACAGATTCTGCTCCAGGAACATCCAGAGATACGGCAGCGAGTCGGGGGAGTTGTTCTGGTAGTGGATGGTCTCGCTCCCCGACACGAGGTCGTGCAGCGGATCGAGCCGGGCGGCGATCGTGTAGCCCACCTTCTGTTGCCAGTAGCCGGGGCCGGGACGCCCGCTGGCCGTGCGCACGCGGGTGGGCGTGGGGAGCACGAGCGGGCGGAAGGGCGACGAGTCGGCCACCGCCAGCTCGGCGGCGGACTGGGCGCGGAGGGGACGGGCAAGCGCGGCGAGCGACAGCGGCAGGAGCGCGAGGGCCGCGAGGCGGCGGGAGGATGGGCGGGGCATGTCCATAGCATGGCGCGTCCGCGGGGTCCACGGCAACCGGCGGCCCATTGCCCCGCGCCGCGCATTGGGCCAAATAGGAGCATCCGCCCACCGCCCCCATGTCCGACACCGACCTCGCCGCCATCGCCGCCCGGCTCGACGCCTCGCCCGACTACCACGTGCTCCGGCGGTTCGATCCGCCGCGCCGCTACGCCGGGCCGGCGGCGGCCGGCGAATCGGTGCGCACGGCCCTGTCGCTGGACGTCGAGACGACCGGAATGAACCCCCGCGCCGACGCCGTGATCCAGCTCTCGATCGTTCCCTTCACCTACGCGCCGGAGTCGGGCCGGATCTTCGAGGCGGGCGACGCGCGCACCTGGTTCGAGGACCCGGGGCGCCCGATCCCGCCCGAGATCGTGGCGCTCACGGGGATCAGCGACGCCGACGTGGCCGGCCAGCGGATCGACGACGCCGCCGTGGCCGAGGCGCTCGCGTCCGCGTCATTAGTTATTGCCCATAACGCCGACTTCGACCGTCCGTTCACCGAGCGGCGGCTGCCCGCGTTCCGCGACAAGCCGTGGGCCTGCTCGATCCGCGACGTGCGGTGGCGGCAGGCGGGGTTCTCGTCGTCGTCGCTCGAGTTCCTGCTCATGAAGCGGTGCGCCTGCTTCTACGGCGCCCACCGCGCCGATCAGGACGCCCGGGCCGTGGTGCACCTCCTGGCCACGCCGTTCGCCGACGGCGCGCTCCCCATGCGCCACCTGCTCGACAGCGCCCGCCGCGGCACGGTGCGGGTGTGGGCCGAGGGGTCGCCGATCGAGACCAAGGACCTGCTCAAGGCGCGCCGGTACCGCTGGAACCCGGGCGGCGACGGGCGTCCGAAGGCGTGGTACCTCGACCTCCCGGCCGAGGACCGCGACGCCGAGCTGGCGTGGCTGGCGGCGAACGTGTACGGCGGGCGGCGCCCGGACCTCCGGATGGACGTGCTCGACGCCCGCCAGCGATATTCCGATCGCGCCTGAGCGCGCGGCGAAACCCCCGCCGGGCGCCCGACGTACTGACCGGCGCGACCGCTCCTACCCAGAGGACCCCGCCGTGAACGAGATGATGCTGACCGACATCCTGACCTTCGTGGGCCTGATGGCGCTGCTCGGCACGCTGGCCAAGATCACGTTGACGCTGCTCACCCGCCGCCGCGGTTCCGCCGCGCTCGGCGACGCGCAGCTCAAGGAGATCACCGACCGCCTGGCGCGCCTCGAGCAGATCGCCGAGGCCACGGCCGTCGAGGTGGAACGGATCGGCGAGGGCCAGCGGTTCACCACCAAGCTGCTCGGCGACCGCACCGCCCGGCCCTAGGGGCGGCTACGGCCGGATCGTGAGGCACCCGGGGGCCTGCGGCGTCGGCACGTACTGCGGCGCGAGGAACATCTGGACGCCGCGCGGCAGGTAGCGGATCACGCGCGGACCGTGGCCATCGTCGACCTGGAGGAGCACCGGCGCCGTGGGATCGGAGCTGTCCCAGCGGTAGCCGAGCAGCGACGCGCCCTCGGGGACGCCGGCGCGCGCCGCGGGGCCGCCCGCCTGCACGCCGCGAATCACCCGGTCGCGCATCGAGGCCGGGCCGTTGAACCCGAGGTCGAACGCGTACACGGGCTGCGTCTCGACGGCGACGCACCGCCCCAGCGCGTCGGGGTCGGCGGGAATCATCTGCCCCTCGTCGACGTACCGCCGGATCGCCGCGGCCACCGAGTCGCGCGCCGGCCCCGGCGCGCCCCCCGCGACGAGCGAGTCGGTGATCTCGATGCTGCGGCCGTGGGCGCCGCGGAACAGGCCGACCATCAGGCTGTCGAGGTCGAACGGCACGCCGGCCCAGCGCGGCAGGTTGGCCTGGAGGTACAGCGCCAGGGCGTACCCCTGCACGTAGGGGTACCGCTTCACCGACTGGTCGATCCAGAACCGCGCCGCGACGTCGGCCCGCGAATCGCCGCGGGCCGGCGAGCTATAATAGTTTCTGAATACCGCGTTCACGCGGCCGCGGTAGGTCGAGTCGGCGTAGCGCCCCAGCTGGCGGAAGATCCGGTCGGCGTAGTAGTCGGTGACCCCTTCGGTGAACCACTTGAAGCGGGCCTCGGTCTCGATCGCCGCCAGCCGCTGCCCGTTCCAGAGGTGGAACAGTTCGTGCGCCAGCAACCGCCCCAGCCCGTCCAGCTCCGTCGTGCTGTCGGCGGCCGCCACGAACCCGGCGGTGAACGCGTCGCCGGCAAGCGTCGCGCCGTTGGCGATCGGGAGGAGCAGCACGAACGCATGGTCGAACGCCGCGCCGCCCCAGAACCGCGTCTCGGCGCCCCACAGCGACTGCACCGTCCGCGCCAGATCGGCGTCGGCGAACCGCCACGCGCCCTGCGCCTCGATGGTCACGCCGCCCGGCCCGCCCGGCGCCGCCACGAGCCGGAAATCGCCGGCCGCGAACGACGCGCCGGCAAACTCGCGCAGCGAGACGAGCCCCGTGTAGTCCGCCTTGGCTCCGAAGCTGGTCAGGATTCGCCAGTTCGACGGCAGGCCCGTCCACCGGTACTGGAGCACGATCGAATCGCCAAGCGAGCGGGACGGAAAGACCAGCCCGTTGCTCTGGTTGAACAGGATGCGCGCGTCGTCGAGCACCGGGCGGTGCATCACCGGATAGCGCAGCGGCCCGGTCCAGTCCTGGCGCAGGACGTAGTGGATGCGCACCGGCGCCCCCGGCAGGTGGCGAATCAGGAAGGAGCCGTCGCCGCGCGACACGATGGCGGCGCCCGGCGCGGGCTCGAGGCGCTCGATGGAGCGCCAGAGGCTGTCCTCCCCCGCCCACCGGGACGGTTCCACGACCCGCGTGACGCCCGACCGCTCGCCCCTGAACTCGACGTCCACGGCAAGGCGCGGCCCGCCGATGCCCACCGGTTCGTAGTGGAACAGGTAGCGCAGCGTGTCGATCTGCGCGCCCAGCGGCGCCGGGCGCAGCCCGATCGCCAGCACGCCGGCGGCCAGCGCCGCGGCCAGTCGCGGTCCCGATCCGGTACGGAGCATCCTCCCGGATGATCGCCACGCGGCGCTCCCTTTGCCAGACCGCCCGGCACCGTTTAGAATGCGCAAACTCTTGAGGACACGTCCGGCAGATGCGCGTGGCAATCGTGGGGGGCCCCGGGATCGGCAAGAGCACGCTCGTGCGGCAGCTCGCCGACCTCTACCACAACGGCTCGTACGGCGAGGGCGAGAAGGGCGTCTGGGATCCGCGCGTGCTGGCCGACATCGAGGCGGGGCGCAACGCCGTGGGCGTGACCGAGTACTTCGGCCGGCTCTACGACGCCAACTACCGCGACGCCCTGGAGCACGACCGGCCGGGCCGCGTCATCTTCTTCGAGGGCGCGCGGATCACGCTCGAGGCCCACATTGCCGAGTACCCGGCCGAGGCGCACGACGCGCTGCGCGCCGTGCTCGCCATCGGCGACTGGTGGAAGCCCGACCGCATCGTCTGTCTGACGTCGAGCACGAGCACCATCGAGAAGCACATCCGCCAGCGCAACCGGCCGCACGAGGGCGTGGAGCTGATGGTGCACCGGTTCCGCCTCATCGACGCCGAGTTCCGGCGGCTGGCGGCGCTCGATCCGGCGGCCGTCGTGGTCAACCGCGACGACCTGGAGTTCCACGAGCGGCGCGACCTGGTGCGGATCATCGAGGCGGCCGGGCTGCCGATGTTCCGGGAAATCGAATACCGGGTGGTGCCGGACCCCCGGTAGCGCCGCGGGAACCGGGGCGCGCGCGCCGGGTACGGTCTGGCGGCATCTCCCCTCCGTCCCGCGCGCCATGCCCCTCGCCGACCGCTCTCCCCGTCTCCGGGCCGAACTCGAACGCATCGCCGCCGAGCGTCTCGCCGCGCAGCGGGCGATCGAGCGCTTCTACCGGCGCGAGTACCTGCGGGTCGCGCTCCAGTGCCTGGGCTGGTCGCTCGCCGGGTGCTTCCTGCTCCTCGTGGCGTTCCACATGACCGACCGCCCGCGGGCGGAGGCGGTATTCTGGAGCGGAATGCTCATTGGCTACGCGGGCATCTGGTTCACGCTGATCCTGGCCTACAATCGCGGCAGCGAGCGCGGCGACTGGTAACCGGGCGGGTCGCGGGCCCCGCCGGCGCGTGATATACTCCCCGCGGCCCCCCTCGCGCGGCCCACCACCCCGTTCCACTTCGCCCATCATGCGCCCTCTTCGCTTCCCGTATCCGGCGCGCGCGCTCGGCGCGACCGTCGCCCTCGCCGCCCTCGCCGCCCTCGCCGCGCCGCTCGGCGCGCAGGCCCCCACCCCCACCGCCAGCCCCGAGCGCGCCACCGGCGGCGGGATCTGGAAGACCACCGACGCGGGCCTCACCTGGCGCAACGTATCCGACGACCAGCTGCGCGTGGGCTCGATCGGTTCGCTGGCC
>JAGWRI010000068.1 GCA_028876525.1 Gemmatimonadota bacterium
CGATGATCGTGGTGCCCAACGAACGGCTGCTGGCCGTCGTCGGCAAGGGCATCCCGTTCCAGGATGCGCTGAAGAAGGCCGACGAGGTGCTGCTGCACGCCACGCAGGGCATCAGCACGCTGATCACCAAGCCGGGGCTGGTGAACGTGGACTTCGCCGACGTGCGCACGGTAATGCGCGAGGGCGGGTCGGCGCTCATGGGCACGGGGATCGGCCGCGGCGAGAACCGGGCCATCGAGGCGGCGCAGCAGGCGATCTCGAGCCCGCTGCTCGACAACGTCTCCATCGCCGGCTCGCGCGGCGTGCTGCTCAACATCACGGGCGGCGGCGACCTCACGCTGGGCGAGGTCACGCAGATCAGCGACATCGTGCACGACGCGGCGGGGGACGACGCCGAGATCATCTTCGGCGCGGTGCACGAGCCCGCCATGCAGGGCGAGCTGCGCGTCACGGTGATCGCCACCGGGTTCGACAAGACGGCGGGGAGCGGGCTGACGCCGGCCCACGACCATCCGATGCTCGGCAAGGGGGCGCCGGTGATTCCGTTCCCCGGCACGCGCCCGGCGCGCACCGGCGGCGCGCCGGCGCGTTCCGCCCCGGGCGAGGGGCAGCGGCCCCAGCGGCCGGCCGCCGGCGACAAGGGGTCGGGCGATCTGAGCGACATGGAGATCCCGACCTTCATCCGGAGGCAGATGGATTGAAGGTCAGCACCGCGCGCGTCATCACCTACGGGGTGGTGGCGATTCTCGCCGCCCTGGCCATCCGGGCCACGCCGCCGCTGGCCCAGCCGCCGGCGGCGGCCGTGCTGTCCGACTCCGGGCCGACGCCCAGTTGGAAGCTCCAATTCGACAGCCTGGCGCGCGGGGAATCGCTGGTCGGCCTGCTCGAGCGCGGCGGCCTGAGCGACACCGCGGCCCGCCATGCCGTGGCCGCCGCGACCTCGCTCGACCCGCGCCGCATTCCCACCGGCCTGCCGGTGGCGGTGCTCAACGCCGCGCCCACCGACTCTGAGCCCACCGAGATCGTGGTCCAGCTCGCCGTGGATCACTTCCTCCACCTCGTGCGCGGCGACTCGGGGTGGACCGAGCACGACGAGCGGCTGCCCTGGACCACCGACACGGTCGCCCTCCAGGGCACCATCCGCTCCAACCTGTACCAGGCCGTCTACGACGCGGCCGGCAGCACGCTCTCCCGCGACGCCGCCACCGCGCTCGTCGTGCGGCTGGCCGACAACGTCTATCAGTACCGCGTGGACATGACCCGCGACCTCCAGGCCGGCGACACCTTCCGCGTGCTGGCCCAGCGGAGCACCCTCTCCAACGGCCTGGTGCGCGTCGGCGAGATCGTGGCCGCGCAGCTCGACCTCTCGGGCACCGAGATCGACGCCATCCACTACACCAGCGACGCGCTGGCGGGCGACTACTTCGACCAGACCGGGCGCTCGCTCAAGGCGGCGTTCCTGCGCGTGCCGCTGCAGTTCAAGTACATCTCCAGCGGGTTCGGCGAGCGGTTCCACCCCATCCTCAAGCTCTGGCGCGACCACAAGGGCATCGATTACGCCGCCAACGCCGGCACCCCGGTGCGGGCCATCGGCAACGGCGTCGTGGTCCGCGCGGGGTGGGCCAGCGGGTACGGCAACCTGATCGAGATCCGCCATCCCAACGGCTTCTCGTCGCGCTACGGCCACCTGCGCGCGTTCGCCAAGGGCATCCACGCCGGCGCCCGCGTGGACATCGGGCAGACGATCGGCTACGTGGGCATGACGGGGCTGGCCACCGGGCCCCATCTCCACTTCGAGTTCCTCGTCCACGGCGTGCAGCGCAATCCGCGGGTCGCCCTGCGGAACGTGGGCGGCGAGCCGATCCCGCGCTCGCTCATGGCCTCCTTCGATTCGGTGCGCGACCGGGTCATGGGCCAGCTCCTGGCCAGCACCGGCGGGAAGGGCGTCACCACCGTCGCCCAGCGGTAGCGGCCCGGCGCGCCGGGACGCCGCGTCTGCGCCCGGCCACCGGAAGCGGAAGGGGGGAGGGGGGCCCGCATGCTCTGGCTCATCGCGATCGCCGTCGGCGCCGCCGGCGCGGCGCTCCAGTACGGCTGGAGCGGTCCCCGCCGCATCCTCGCCGCGCCCGTTCCCGCCGCGCTCCGCGCCGCCGCCCTCGCCCTCGTCGTCGGGCTCCTGGCCGGCGCCCCG
>JAGWRI010000069.1 GCA_028876525.1 Gemmatimonadota bacterium
CACACGGCGCTCCATCCGCCGCTCACCACGACGACGACGGCGGCCAGGTAGGCGGCCAGGCCGAACCCGCAGCGCGCCTCGTACGGCCAGGCGAGAATCGCCAGACCCAGCACCACCGATAGCGTGAGGCGGGCGAACACCCCGAACGAGCCGGTGGTCGCCGCCGGCTTGTCGCTCGCCTTGGCGCTCTTCGGCGCCGGCGCGGGCGCCGGGCCGGGCTTCCCGCCCTCGCCGGGCTTCGCCGGGACGGGCGTCTTCGCCGCCAGCTCGTCGTCCGACATCGCGCCCAGCTGCTTGTCGATCTTGGCGAGTTCCTTCGACCAGTCTCGTTCGGCCACGGTGGCTCCTCGGTTCGTGAGCGGTCAGTCCGCGGTGTCGCGGCTCAGTCCGTACCGCTCGAGCTTCTTGTACAGGTTGGAGCGCGGCATCTCCAGCGCCCGCGCGGTTTCCGACACGTTCCAGTCGTACGCCGTGAGCTTGGCCAGCAGGTACGCCCGCTCGGCGGCGTGCTTGAACTCCTCGAAGGTGCGGCTCTGGAGGATCGCGCCGAGGTCGGCGCCGCCGGGCGCCGCGCCGGCCGGCGCGGCCAGGCGCTCGACGTCGGCGGCGCCGATGCGCGAGCCCGCCGCGAGGATGAGCAGGCGCTCGATCGTGTTGCGCAGCTCGCGCACGTTCCCGGGCCACTCCCGCTCGGCCATTCGCTGCACCGCCTCGGCGTCGAAGCCCCGCGGCGGCACCCCCTCGCGCTCGGTCAGCACCGCCGTGAAGTGCGCCACGAGCAGCGGGACGTCCTCGCGCCGCTCGCGCAGCGCCGGCACGTGGATCGGCACGACGTTGAGCCGGTAGAACAGGTCGTCCCGGAACCGCCCCGCGGCGATCTCCGCCTCGAGGTTCTTGTTGGTCGCGGCAAGCACCCGCACGTCCACCGACACGGGCCGCGCGCCGCCGATGCGGGTCACGACGCCGTCCTGCAACACGCGCAGCACCTTGGCCTGCGCGGCCAGGCTCATGTCGCCCACCTCGTCCAGGAACAGCGTGCCCCCGTCCGCCTGCTCGAACTTCCCCGCCCGGTCGGCCACCGCGCCCGTGAACGATCCCTTCATGTGCCCGAACAGCTCGCTCTCGATGAGCTCCGACGGGATCGCGGCGCAGTTCACTTCGACGAACGGCTTCGCCGCCCGCGACGACTGGCGGTGGATGGCCCGGGCGACCAGCTCCTTGCCCGTCCCGTTCTCGCCGGTGATGAGCACCCGCGCCGGCGTCGCGGCCACCCGATCGATCTTGTCGATCACCCCGCGAACCGCGGCCGATCGGCCCACGATCTCGTACCGCGACTCGATGGTCTCCCGCAGCCGCGTGTTCTCCTCGTGCAGCGCGAGGTGCGACAGCGCGTTCCGCAGCGTGACGAGGATGCGGTCGGTATCGAGCGGCTTCTCGAGGATGTCGTAGGCGCCGAGCTGCGTCGCCTCGACCGCGGTCTGGATGGTCGCGTGCCCGCTGATCATCACCACCACGGCGGCGGGATCGAGCTCGCGCAGCCGCCGCAGGGCCTCCAGCCCGTCCATCCCCGCCATCTTCACGTCGAGGAACACCAACTGCGGGCGCCACCGGCGGTATTCGGCGATCCCATCGGCCGCGCTGGCCGCCGCGCGCACCTCGTACCCCTCGAATTCGAGCAGCTGGGTCAGCGCCGCGCGAACGCCCTGCTCATCGTCGACGACGAGGATGCGGCGGCTCATGCGCGGGACCGGGCGGGGGTCATGCGGGAAAGCTACCCGGAGGGCCGCGACGCGCCAACGCGCCGGACCCGCTCACGGCGTGCCCTTGTACAGCGTGAGGCGCCCGTCCCCGACGCGGATGTCCACGAGGTACTTCGGGGTCGGAATGGCCAGCGCGTCGCCGCGCGCGCTGTCCAGCGGCGCGCCGTGCGCCAGCCGCGCCAGCAGCCTGGGAATCGCCGGGCCGGGCACGCGGATCTTCCCGATCGCGATCTGGGTCACCCGGAATTCGGTGAGGCCCGGACGCACCACGTGGAAGGTGCCGCCAAGCATCAGCCGCTCGCGGTCGGCCAGCGCGGCGGCAATGGAGCCCAGCACGTCCGAGCCCCCCAGATCGCGCGCCCGCACCCTGGCCCGCACCCAGAACTCGTCGCCCACCACGGCGGCCTCGGCGCTGTCCGCCGCTTCGGGCAGGCGCCCGAACAGCGCCTGCACCACGTACGCCGAGGCGTCCCCCGGCCGCACGTTCTGGAACACCGGGCCCTGCAAGGTGCGCAGCGAGTCGAGCGCCGCCTGCGCCCGCTGCGCCCCGGCCGGCGTGAGCGGCTCCCAGTGCACGGACGCCGTGGCGGCGGCCGGCGGACCGGCGCGGAAGTACCCCGTCCACCGGTCGCGGGTGATCCACGCCGCGAACCCGAGCAGCACGATCATCACCAGACAGCCCAGTCGCGCGATGCATCCCATGGATCAACGCTCCCGCAGGTACGAGGAATGCAGCCGCTCGTACGCCGGCCCCTCGGCGGCGAGCGTGCTGCGCATGAGGTCCACGCTGCGCACCGCGACCGGAAAGCGCACGGCGGCAGCGCGGCGCGCCTCGCGCGCCAGCGCGCGCAACTCCATCGGGTCGGGTCGCTTCACGCGCGCCAGCGTGACGTGCGGACGGAAGGGCCGCGCCTCCACCGCATGGCCCAGCGCTTCGCACGCCACCTCGACGTCGTGGTGCAGCAGCTCCAGCCGCGGATCGGCCGCCACGCCGATCCATACGACGCGGGCCCGCCGGAAGTTTGGGAACGCCCCGAACTCCTGCAGCGCCGAGGGCACGGCGTCGTGCCGCGCCGCCACGGCGTCGGCCGCCGCCGCGAGCCCCGGCACCGCCTCCGCCGGCTGCTCGTCCAGGAACTTGAGCGTCAGGTGAAGCCGAGCCTCGTCCACCCACGCCAGCCCCGGGGCGGCGGCCCGGAGCGGGGCCGCAGCCTCGTACACCGCGCGCCGCGTCGCGGCGTCGAAGTTAACCGCGAGGAACAGCCGCACCGGCCGCGCTGGAGGCGCCGTCGCCGGCGTCGGGGACGACGCCCGCGAGCACGTTGAGCGACCCCGAGCGATAGCCGCGCGGATCGATGACCACGTGCGCGAACCCCGCCGCGGCCACCGCGCGGCGCACGGCCTCCGCCCCCTCGGCCAGCTGCCAGCGCGCCAGCTCGCGCGTCGCGATCTCCACCCGGGCCGTCTCGCCATGGTGCCGCACGCGCAGGTCGCCGGTCACGCCGAGCCGGCGCAGCTCCGCCTCGGCAACCTCCACCTGCCGCAGCCGCTCGATGGTCACCGCCGTGCCGTAGGGCAGCCGCGACGACAGGCAGGGCGACGACGGCTGCTGCCAGGTGGGAATGCCGCGCGCGCGCGACCGCGCGCGAATGTCGGCCTTGGTGAACCCGAGCTCGGCCAGCGGCGAGCGAACCCCCCGCTCGCGACCCGCCATCGCCCCCGGGCGGTAGTCGCCGCGGTCGTCGGCGTTGGTGCCGTCCACCACCGTCGCGAAGCCGCGCGCGCCGGCCTCCGGCAGGAGCTTCGTCCACAGCTCCGTCTTGCAGAAATAGCACCGGTTGACCGGATTGGCCGCGTAGCGCGGATCGTGGATCTCGTCGGTGTCGATCTCCAGCACCGGGACGCCGAAATCGTCGGCGACGCGCCGCGCGGTGGCCCACTGCTCGGCCGGATACGACGCGCTGCGCCCGATGATGGCGAGCACCGACCCGGGACCCAGCGCGTCCACCGCCACGCACGCCAGGTACGCGGAATCGACGCCCCCGCTGAACCCGATCGCCACCCGCCCCTGCTCGCGCAGCCAGCCCACCAGCGCCTGCTCGCGCTCGAGCGCGGTGACTTGGGAGGAGACTTCTGGCCCGGCCATGGTCGAATTGTAGTTTCGCCGGCCCCGGGGTGGCAGGGGATGCCCCGACATTGAAACGGGCGCCGCCGCGCGGGCGTACGGACCACCGTCACTCCACCCGACGAGCCATGCGCCAGCTTCGCCTCCTCGCTCTCCTCGTCCTCGTGCCGGCCACCGCCGCCGCGCAGGGACTCGATCTCACCGTCAATCACGTGGGCCTCGCCCTGGGCAACGTCCCCCGCGTCACCGGACTCCGCCTCAACTTCCGGGACTCCCGGGTGCAGTGGGTGAACGGCATCAACGCCACCGTGTGGAATTCGTACCGCGAGCCCACCGGAGCGATTACCGGGCTCGTGCTCGGCCTGCCGCTCACCGACGGCCGCCGCATCCGCGGGCTGGCGCTCGGCGCAGGAGGCGTGGGCGCCGCCGACACGTTCACCGGCATCGGCGCCGGCGGCCTGGGTGTCGGCGCGGGCGGGAACATGCGCGGCCTGTTCGTGGGCGGACTCGGCGTGGGCACCGGCGGGAGCATTCACGGCCTTGCCGTGGGCGGCCTCGGCGCCGGGAGCGCGGGCGGCGTGGAGGGAATCGCGGTTGGCGGACTCGGAGTGGGCACGGCGGGCGTGATACGCGGAATTGCCGTGGGCGGCGTCGGGGCGGGCGCCGGCGGGGGCATCGCGGGCGTCGTGGTGGGCGGCATCGGCGCCGGCACCGGCGGCAGCATGACCGGCATCGGGATCGGCGGTATCGGCGTCGGCTCGGCCGGCGACTTCACCGGGGTCGGGATCGCCGGGATCGGGGTGGGAAGCGGCGAGCGGATCCGCGGCGTGGCGCTGGCCGGAATCGGAGTCGGGGCGCCCCGCATCGAAGGAGTGGCGGTGGGTGGCTTCGGAGCCGGCGCGGAATCGGCCACGGGCGCCCTCGTGGCCGGCGGCTACACGCGCCTCGAACGCGGGCGCCTCGACGGCCTGGCGCTGAGCCCGTACAACGATCTGCGCGGACACCTCCACGGGCTCTCGGTGGGCGTCGTGAACTACGCCTGGACGATCGACGGCCTCCAGCTCGGCCTCATCAACATCGTGCGCGACAATCCGGCGCCCTTCCGCGTCCTGCCGGTCGTCAATTGGCACCACGACTAGGTGGGGGGGCCGGCCGGGTGCCGGCCGCCCCGGGCCCCACGGCGGCTCAGAAACGGGTGTTGTGACCTACGAGCTTGACAAGATTGCCACAAAGATAAGACGTTGACGTCTTCTGAATCCGCCACCCGCACCCCTTCGGGCGCCGACGGTGTGGCCTCCCACCCCACCCTCCCCAACCCCCCGCACGCCACAATCCATGCAGGCCGATCGCCAGCGACGAGTGCTGCGACTGTGCGCCTTTGGTCTTCTCGCCTTGAGCGGGTTGACGTGCATGGACGCGCCGACCGGTCCGGGGCACGGGCGCGGCGGGCCGATTTCCCTTCGGCTCGCGCCGAGCTTCTCGGCCGCAACGGCCGCCGCGTACGACGGGCTGGGCGCGTTCGGCCTGACCGTCGACAACGTTCACATCCATATCGACCACCCTCCGGCGCCGGCGTTCGACACCGTCGTCGTCGTGGCGCCGGGAGCGGACTCGATCACGCTCGACCTGCCAGTGGTGCTCAACTCGCCGACCGAAGTGCTGAACGTCCAGATCGAGCTGCGCGACGGCACGCAGGTGCTGTTCTCGGGCACGCAGACGGTCACCGCTTCCGTGGGCTCGACGTCGGTCACGCCGGCGCCGAGCATCCCGATTGTCTATGTAGGGCCGGGCGCCGGCGCGACGCATTTCGCCATCGCGCCGCGGGACACGACGATCCGGCTTTCCGGATCGGGACAGTTCCGCTTCGCGGCCACCGACGACGGCGGAGCCGCCGTATCGGGCGTGACCGTGGCCTGGCGCGTGGCCGACCCCACGCTGGGCACGATCAGCGCCGCGGGCCTGTTCACTCCCGCCGGCCGCGAAGGCCGTACCTACGTCGTCGGGCTCACGCCCAACGCGCTTCACGATTCGACCACGATCACGGTCACGGCGCCCCCCACCCAGCTCGTCCTGGTGGCCGGCGGCGGCCAGACCGGACCCGCGGGGTCTGCGCTGGCCCAGCCCCTCGTGGTCGAGGCGCGCACCGCGGCCGGCACCCCCGTGCCGGGCGTGAATGTCACCTTCGCCGGGCCCGCCACCGGCGGCGTCGCGCCCGCGAGCGCCATGACCGGGCTCGACGGCCGCGCCCAGACCGCGGCGACGTTGGGCCACACGGTGGGCGCGCAGAACTTCACCGCCGCGGCCCAGGGGCTCACCGGCGCGACCGCGACCGCCACAGCGACTCCGGCCGCGCCGACGGTGCTGGCCCGGGTGTCGGGTGACGCGCAGATCGATTCCGCGCACGCGGCCCTGCCGCATCCGTTCGTGGTCCGGGTCACCGACGCCTACGGCAACGCGGTGGGCGGCGCGACGGTGGACTGGGTGCGCATCGCCGGTCGCGGCACCCTCGCCGCGGCAAGCACGGTGGCCGATTCCACGGGCGCGACGGCGGTGTCGTACACGCTGGGCGACTCGGCCGGCACCGACACCGTTTCGGCGACCATCCACGGAGTGCCGGCGTCGGCCGTGCGGTTCACGGCCACGGTGGCGGAGCGTCCCGCGTCCATGGTCGTGGTGTCGGGCGACGGGCAGTCGGGTACCGTGGGCACGGCGCTCGCGAACCCGTTCGTCGCTCGCGTGCTCGACACCCACGGGCACGGCATCGCCGGCGTCCCGGCCGCCTGGACGGTGACGGTGGGCGGCGGCACCGTGTCGCCTGCCTCGTCGGTGAGCGACTCGACGGGCGCAGTGCAGACCACGCTCACGCTCGGCCCGCGGACGGGGCTGAACGGCGTGCAGGCCGCGGCGGGCGCCGGGATCACGCTCACGTTCGACGCCACCGCCGCCGCCGGCGCGGCGACGGCAATCGCCAAGGTCGCGGGCGACGGGCAGACCGCAGGGGCAGCAAAGGCCGTGGCCGTGAAGCCGGCGGTTCGGCTCACCGATGCGCACGGCAACGACGTGGCGGGGTCCACGGTTACCTTCGCCGTGGCGGCGGGCGGCGGGAGCGTGACCGGCGCGAACGCCACCACCGACGTCACCGGCCTGGCGACGGTGGGCGGATGGACGCTGGGCGCGAGCGGCGCGCAGACGCTCACCGCGACCAGCGGCAGCCTCTCGACGTCGTTCACGGCCACCGTCAGCGGGGCGGCGGCGGCCGTCGGCACCACGGCGCTCAACGCGCACGTCGACACCCTGACGGCGCTGAGCGACACGTACCAGTTCACCGCGCAGGCCAGGGATACGGCCAGCAATCCGGTGGCGGGGGCGTTCACCTGGGCGAGCCGCGCCCCCGCGACGGCCACGGTGAGCACCAGCGGCCTCGTGACGGCGGTGGCGAACGGAAGCACGTGGGTCGTGGCCACCGACACCAACGGCACGCGCGACTCGGCGCAGGTCGTGGTGCAGCAGCGGGTGGCCACCGTGCTCGTGACGCCCGCCGTGCGCAACATCTACCTCACGCGCAACTTCGCGCTCGCGGCGCAGGCCGTGGACGGACGGGGACACCCCATGCCGGGCACGCCCACGTTCACGTGGGCGTCGAACGCGCCGGCGGTGGCGAGCGTGGACACGGCCGGCCGCGTGACCGGCCTCGGGCTGGGGTCGGCGCAGATCAGCGCGACCACGGGAGGCGTCACCGGCGTGGCGACCATCTCGATTCTCACGCCGATCACGCGCATCGCCGTCGGGCGCGACTCGCTGGGGACTCCGGTGACCGACTCGACGGCGCTGGCTGCGCTGGGGCGCACCCGGACCTTCCGCGCGCTGGCGTACGACACCGCGAACGCGCCGATGACCGGCGTGACGTTCACCTGGACCTCGACCAACGGCTCGGTGGCGGTGCTCGACTCGCTCACCAGCGTCACGGCGCGGGCCACGGCGGCGGCGAACGGCCTCACCGCCATCACGGCCACCGCGCAGGGCGTATCGGGGAGCGCCACGCTGAGCGTGTCGCAGGTGCAGGCATCGGTCGTGGTGACGCCGGCCGCCGACACGATCGCCGTGAGCGGCTCGGCGCAGCTCACCGCGCGGGCGCTCGATGCGAACACGCGGTACGTGGCCGGCGCGGCCGGCTTCCGGTTCCATTCGCTCCAGCCCAGCACCGCGGCCGTGGATTCCGTGACCGGCGTGGTCACCGGCGTGGCCAACGGCACCGCCTTCATCACCGCGTCGCTCGGCGCGCTGACCTCCAATCAGGTGCAGGTCGTGGTGGGCGGCACCGTGCCGGCCACCCTGTCGTTCGGCCGCGACACGCTGAGCGTGGGCCGCGGATCGAGCGTGTCGGTGCCGATCTATCTCAGCAAGCCGAGCGCGAGCCCGGTGACCGTGCACCTCACGGTGGCCGACACGTCGGCGTACTGGACGAACGCCAACGTCACGATCGCCGCGGGCCAGACGGCGGTGAACGCGACCCTCAACGGGCACAACGCGGCCACGACCACGGTGACGGCGACCGACTCGAGCGGCACCGGGTACGGCACGACGTCGGCGGTGCTGGCCGTGCAGGCCACGATGCAGATGGCGGCCTCCAGCTACGCGCTGAACGTCACCGATCAGACGAGCACGCAGGTGAAGCTCTCCGACCCGTCGCCGGCCGGCGGCACGTACGTCGCGTTCAGCTTCGGAACGGCCGGCGTGGCCACCGTGTCGCCCAACCCGGCGTTCATTCCGGCGGGGCAGCTCGCGGCCGACGTGCAGATCACGGCCGCCGATTCCGGGACGACCACCATTACGCCGGCCGCGATCGGGGTGAACGGGACGTCGGCCACGCTCCAGGCCTACGGGGCGTGGCTGCGGTTCGCGGCGACGACCGACCGGATGGGCGCCGGCCAGTACAACCCCAGCAACAACTACGTCTACGTCCCGACGTACAACAACCTCCCGATCACCGTGTCGCTCACCAGCTCCGACACCACGATCGTGCGGGTGCCGGCGCAGGTCACGATTCCGGGCGGCAGCTACTATGCGTACTTCTCCACCACCGGCGTGGCGCCCGGCGCGGCGACCGTCACCGCCCAGGCGTCGGGATGGCACACGACGAACTCGGTGGCGGTGACGGTGACCTCGCCGAAGGTTGGGGTCTGCTGCGGCAACGTCGGACTCGTCACCACGGCGCCGACGCAGTACCTCACGGTGTACAGCGAGGACTCGCTGGGATACGCGCACTACCGCACCAATTCCCTGGTCGTGCGGCTGCACTCGACCGACACCACGGTGATGAGAGTCATCGATTCCGTGGTGACCATCCCGCCGGGCGCCTATTACCTGTCGTCGGCGCGCGTGGCGCCGGCCGGCCTGGGCGGCACGGCGTACATCGTCGCCACGGCCAGCGGCCACACCGCCGACTCCGCGGTGTTCAACGTGACCGGGCCCAAGCTGCACGCGTATCTCTACACGGGCCGCGTGGGCAAGGGCCAGCAGGACGGGAATTCGTACATCCAGATTCCCAACGCGGTGGCCACGAACCTGATCATCGGGCTGACCAGCCGCGACTCCACCATCGCCGCGGTGCCGGCGACCGTCACGATCCCGGCGGGCTCCACGTATTCCTATTTCACGACCCGCGGCATGGGGCTGGGCAGCACGACCATCGTCGCGTCGCTGCCCGGCTACCAGTCGGATTCCGGCGCGTACACCGTGACCACGCCGAAGCTCCAGCTCTACGGCGGCGCCACGATCAACAACTTCGGGCCGCGGCGCACCCTCACCGTGTACGTCGAGGACTCCACCGGGTACACGCACTATCCGATCAGTCCGCTGACGGTGTCGCTCGTCTCCCGCGACACGACCAAGATGCGCGTCGACTCGACCGTCGTGACGATTCCGACCTCCGTCTACTATTCGAGCGCCGCCGGCGCGACGCCGTTCGACACCGGGACGACGCGGATCGTGGCGTCGGCCCCCGGCTACACCAGCGACAGCACCGGCTTCACCGTCCAGGTGCCCAAGCTCAACTTCACCTTCTCGACGTACTACCTGGGCAAGGGCGAGCACCGGCAGCCGACCGATTTCTACGTCTACACGCCCGACTACCGCCCGTCGCCGTTGGCCGTGACGCTCACCCAGCGCCACCCGACGGTGGACTCGCTGACCGGCACGCCGCTCACCGTCCCCGCGTCCAGCAACGTCGCCTACTTCTCGTTCTACGGGCTCGGCCAGGGCGCCGATACGCTGATCGCGGCCGCCGCCGGCTACTACTCCGACACCGCGATCGTGGTGGTCAACACGCCGAAGCTCTACGCCCAGGGCATCGCGACCACCGCCACGACCACCAGCCCGCCGCTCACCAGCTACGTGTACGCGCAGGACAGCACTGGCGGGTACCAGTACCCGACCGACACGCTGGTCATCGCGGCGGTGTCCAGCGACACCACCGTGCTGCGCCCGGCGCAGCCGTACTTCCGGATGCCGGCCGGTCAGTACTACACGTATACGACCCTCAACGTCGTGGGCCCCGGCACGGCCAGCATCACCTACAGCGATTCGGCCGGCACGGGATTCCTGCCGTCCACCACGAACACGGTCACGATCACCGGCCCGTCGCTCACCTTCAGCTCGGCCAGCACCACGCTCGGCATGCGGCAGACCACGGGTTCGAGCGGGATGTACGTGTACATCCCCAACGCGCTCGCGTCGCCGCTCACGGTCAATCTGGCCAGCACCGATCCGCGCGTCGCCACCGCCCCGGCCACCCTGACCATTCCGGCGGGATCGAACTACGTCTATTTCGGCATCACCGCCGCGGACACCGTGGGCACGATCCAGATCCAGGCCACGGCCACCGGCTACGGCGGCACGACGACCCAGGTCCAGGTCACGCAGCCCAAGTTCGCGATCTCGACCTCGAGCCAGCTCAACACGACCTCTGCGCCGGCGACGATCTGGGTGGCCGCACAGGACGCCAATGGCAACAGCCACTACACGGCCGAGAACGTGGCCGTCACGATGAGCTCGTCGAGCCCGTCGGTGGCCGGCGTGGACTCGACCACCGTCACCATTCCGGCCGGCCAGTACCAGACCTACGCGGCGCACTGGGCGCCGGGCGTGGTCGGCACCGCCCAGCTGTCGGCCAGCGACGCGCGCGCCGCGTACTACCGGTACAACGCGGCAACCTACAACGTCAGCGTGGTCAACCCGGCGCTGAGCATGAATTGGGCCTCGACGCCGCTGGGCATCGGGCAGTACATCGACTACAACTACGTGTCGCGCCCCGACGCCCCCGCGTCGGCGCTCACCGTGACCCTGACGCAGGGCGCCACGCCGCACGCCAGCACCTCGCCCGGCTCGCCGATGACCATCGCGGGCGGCACCACCACCACGCCCTACTTCCGCCTGATCGGACTCTCGGCGGGCACCGACACGATCGTCGCGTCGGCGGCCTCGCCGTACCACAAGCCGGATACCGCCTACACCGTGGTCGGCCAGGGACGGATCGACCCGCTCAGCGGCTGGCCCACGGCGCTCACCGCCGGCGACTCGGCCGCGATCACCCTCTACGTGCGCGACCCGGCGCAGAATTACCGCTTCGTGCTCGCGAACACGACATTTACCCTGGCGCCCAACGCCAACATCGAATTCCACCTTGGCGGGGCCGCGGTCACGAGCGTCACGGTTCCGGCCGGCGCGCAGTCGGTCACGTTCTTCGTCAAGGCGCTGAGCGCCGGCACCGCCAGCGCAACGATCACGGCCACGAACTATCTGAGCTACACCAACACGTTCACGGTGAACCCATGACCTTCCGCCCGAGGCGCGCCCGCGCCCTTCCCTCCGCCGCCACCCTGGCGGCCGGGCTGATGCTCCTGCTCGGCGCCGCCACGGCGTCGGCGCAGGGCACGCCGAAGCGCCCAACGCAGCACGCCGAGGGCGCCTCGCCGCTGCCGGCGCCCCGGCAGCCCCCG
>JAGWRI010000070.1 GCA_028876525.1 Gemmatimonadota bacterium
ACCGCGGGCGGCACGAGCAACGCGCTCGCGCTCGGCGTCAATCCGCCGGCGCCGACGCTCGCCGCCATCGCGCCCACCTCGGGCAACGCCGGCGCCGCGACCGCCGTCACCCTCACCAGCACCGGCTTCATCGCCGGCGCGACCACGGTGAACGTGAGCGGCGCCGGCGTATCCGTGGGCAACGTCGCCGGGTCCGGGACCACCCTCACGGCCACCTTCACCATCGCCGTGAGCGCCTCCGGCGGATTGCGCAACGTCACCGTCACCACCGCCGGCGGCACCAGCGGCCCGGTCTCGTTCTCCGTCAATGCGGCCGCGCCGCGCATCGCGAGCTTCGCCGCCCTTCCCGACACCGTGGGGCTGGGCAGCTCCTCCATGCTGTCGTGGAGCGGCGTGGCCGGCGCCACGACCTGCTCCATCGACCAGGGCGTGGGCCCCGTGAGCTGCGCCGACGACAGCGTGGCCGTGCACCCGTCGGCCACCACGTCCTACACCTACACGGCGTCGGGCCCGGGCGGAACGACCACCGCCGCCGTGACCGTCGCCGTGGTCGCGGCGCCGGTGGTCACGAGCTTCGTCTCGACGGCCACCGACGCCACCGCCGCGCAGCCCGTGGTCCTCACCTGGACCACCACCAACGCCACGGCCTGTTCCATAGACAACGGCGTGGGCGCCGTGTCGTGCAACGGCCGCGTGACGCTGACCCCGGGCACGACGCGCACCTACACGCTCACGGCGGGCAGCGGCGGCGCCGTGACCACGGCCCACGTCGCCATCCGCGTGGGCGCTCCCGGAAGGTGGGTGTACGTGGCCAACCAGGGCGCCGTCACGGTCTCGACGCTGCTCATCAGCAGCAGCGGCGCGCTCACCGCCATCGGCTCCGGCACCGTGGCCACGGCGAGCGCGCCGTTCGGCGTCGCCGTGGACCCGTCCGGCAAGTACGCCTACGTCACCGAGTGGAGCGCGAACCTGGTGCAGGCGTACACGATCGACTCCACCGGCGCGCTCGTCGCCAACGGCGCCGCGGTCCCCACCGGCACCAACCCACGCCGCGCCGTGGTGGACGCCAGCGGCCGCTACCTGTTCGTCGAGAACCAGGGCTCCAACAGCGTTTCGGCGTACACGATCGGCGCCACGGGACAGCTCACCGCCAACGGCACCGCCGCCACGGGCAGCCAGCCCCTGGACATCGCCGTCGATCCGCTGGGCCGCTTCGTGTACGTCCTGAACTTCAACGACAACACCGTCTCGACCTACGCCATCGCCGCGAACGGCACGCTCAGCCCCTTCGGCACCACGCCCACCGGCACCGGTCCGTCGGGCATCGCGACGGACCCGCTGGGCCGCAACGTGTACGTCACCAACCGCGGGTCGGCCACCGTGTCGGTGTACTCCGTGAACGTCACCGGCCCGCTCATCGACCAGGGCTCGTTCGCCGCCGGCACCCTGCCCGTGGGCGTGGCCGTGGACCCGCTCGACCGCTACGCGTACGTGAGCGACGGCACCGCCAATGCGGTGCTCATGTACAAGATCACCGCGAACTCCGGCGATCTCGTGGCCAGCGGCAGCGTGGCCGCCGGATCGGTCGCCGACGCCGTGGCCGTGGAACCCGCCGGCCGGTTCGTGTACGTGACGAACCTGTTGGCGGGCACGGTCACGGCCTACTCGATCGGCACGGGCGGCGCGCTCACCGCCGTGGGCACGGCCACCGTGGGCGCGTCGCCGCAGAGCATCGCCGTGGCGCGGTAGGGTTCTCCGCCGGCGCCCCGGGTCGGTGGTCTGGCGTCCGGCGTCGTGCGTGGCGGTTCACGGACCACTGACAACCGAGGTCCGAGGTCCGAGGTCTCCAGACCCCGATCCCCAGACCCCAGTTGTCAGTGAACGGCTAAGTCACGACGTCGGACTACGGACGTCGGACCACAGTCCTCAGTTCCCCTCCCCCTCCCCGCCGCCTCCGCCCGGCACCTCCTCGGCCTTCACCACCACCGGCTCCATCCCGGCCTGCTTGAGCACGGCGTTCACCCGGTCCACGCCCTTCATGGCCGAGCTCATGCGGCTCATCTGGAGGTCGATCAGCTTGCTCAGCACGTCGTACACCTCGTACGACTGCTGCGTGGGCCGGCCCCAGGCGCTGGACACCACGCCCATCAGCGCGCCGATGCGGTTGTTCAGCCGGATCGGATAGTTGAGCGGATCTTCGCCGGCGTGGCTCTGCGACTGGTACAGCGAGTCGGCCACGTTCTGCAGCGTGGCGCGCATCGGATCGGCGGCCGCGTCGAACGCACTCTTCTGCGCCGCCGGCAGCGACTTCGCGCGCTCATCCATCTGGTACAGCACGTAGCGGATGGTCTTCACCGCGTCGTTGGTGGCCGAGAACTTGTCGCGGATCTTCATGAGCAGCGCGAACTGCGCGTCGTAGTCGGCCTGCGTCACGCCCGTGATGCGCGGGTCGGCCAGCAGCTTGAAGCTCTGCGAGCCGGCCGGCTTGCCGTCCACCGTCAGCTTCACGGTGTAGGCGCCCGGGGGCGCCATCGGGCCCGTCGTGCCCGCGGCCCACAGCACCATCCCCTTGAAGCTGTGCGCATCCGGATACCGCATGTCCCACCCGCGGAAGGTGTTCACCCCCGCGCGGTCGGGAACGCGCGCCGCGCCGCCGCCGAATCCGCCGCGGCCGCGCCCGCCGGCCGCCGGCTGCGCCGGCGCCTTGTTCGTGTACGTGTGGATCACCGTGCCGTGCGCGTCCACGAACTCCAGCGACACGTCCTTGGCCGGCTGCTTGAGCCAGTACTGCACCGCGAACCCGGTGGGCGCCGGCGTGCCCGACGGATTCACCGCCCGCGTCGGATCGCCGCCCCGGCCGCCGCGGCCGAAGCCGCCGAAGAACCCGCGGCCGCCGGCCTCGCGCACCTGGTCTTCGGGCCTGAACAGGTACGCCTCGCTGGCCATCACCTTGCCGGACATCTGCTCCAGCGACGAGATGTTGTCCATCACCCAGAACGACCGGCCGTGCGTCGCGGCAATAAGGTCGCCGTCCTTGAACGTCAGGTCGCGCACCGGCACCAGCGGCAGATTCAGCCCCAGCGACTGCCACGACGCGCCGTCGTCGGTCGAGAAGTACACCGACCGCTCCGTGCCCGCGAACAGCAGCCCGCGCTTGCCCGGGTCCTCGCGCAGCACGCGCGCCGGCTCGGTGTCGGGCAGCGACCCGTCGATGCGAATCCAGTGCTTGCCGAAGTCCACCGTCTTGTACAGGTACGGATGGTTGTCGTCGAGCTTCACGCGGTTCGCGGCCACGTACGCCACGCCGTCCACGTGCGGGCTCGGATCGATGCTCGAGATCTTCGTGTTCTGCGCCAGCCCCTTGGGCGTCGCGTCGGTCCACGTCTTGCCGCCGTCGCGGGTGACGTAGATCTTGCCGTCGTCGGAACCGGTCCACAGCTCGCCCGTCTTGAGCGGCGACTCGGCGAGCACGAAGATCGTGCCGTAGTACTCGACCGACGTCTGGTCCTTGGTCAGCGGGCCGCCCGCGTCGCCCAGCGTGGCCGGGTCGTGGTACGTCAGGTCGGGCGAGATCACCTGCCAGCTCTTCCCCTCGTTCGTGGACTTGAACACCTTCTGCGCCCCCGCGTACACCACGTTCGGCTCGTGCACCGACGTGATGATCGGGAACGTCCACTGGAAGCGGTACTTGATGTCCTTCGCCGGGTGCCCCATCGGGTTGTCCGGCCACGGGTTCACGTTGGTGGCCAGCCCCGTGCGCATGTTCTTGAGCGTCAGCTCGTTGCCGTAGCTGCCGGCGTAGAGCATCCACGGCTGGTCCACGCGCGACGCGATCCACCCCGACTCGCCGCCGCCCGCGTCCTGCCAGTCCGCCATCGTGAGCGCCCCGCTCACCGGGCCGCACAGCGTGCCCGAATCCTGCTGGGCGCCGCAGATCCTGTACGGATAGTCGTTGGTGGCGATCACGTGGTAGAACTGCGCCGTCGGCATGTCCTCCGCCGTCCACGTCTCGCCGCCGTCGGCCGTCACGCGGGCCCCGCCGTCGTCGGTCTCGATCATCCGCTTCGGGTCGTTGGGCGCGATCCACAGGTGGTGCGAATCGCCGTGCCCGCCGCCGCGCATCGGGCGGAACGTCTTGCCGCCGTCGGTCGACTTCATGAACGACACGTTGTTGATGTACAGCACGTTCGTGTCGGTGGGATCGGCCGTGACCTTCATGTAGTACCAGGCGCGCTGCTTGATCTCGTTGTCGCCGTTCACGAACCGCCAGGTGGCGCCGCCGTCGCTCGACTTGTACAGCCCGCCCTGCTTGGCCTCGATCAGCGCCCACACGATCTTCGGGTTGGCCGCCGAGATGGCGAGCCCGGCGTTCCCCCAGATCCCCGAGGGCAGCCCCGGATTGTCCTTCAGCGCCGTCCAGTGCGCCCCGCCGTCGGTGGTCTTGAACATCGTGCTCCCCGCGCCGCCCGACGAGAACGTCCACGGCAGCCGGTACGCTTGCCAGAACGTGACGTAGAGCGTGTTGGGATCGGTCGGATCCATCTGCATGTCGCTCACGCCCGTCGAGTCGTTCACGTAGAGGATCTTGTTCCACGTCTTGCCGCCGTCGGTGCTCTTGAACACGCCGCGGTCGGAATTGGGGCCGAAGATGTGGCCGAACGCGCCGACGTACACCACGTCGGGGTTGGCCGGATCGACGATCACGCTCTCGATCTGCCGCGTGTCGCCCAGCCCCGCGTACGCCCACGTCTTGCCGGCGTCGGTGCTCTTCCACACGCCGTCGCCGTAGGAGACGTTGCCGCGAATGGGATACTCGCCGCCGCCCACGTACACGACGTCGGGGTTCGACGGCGCGACGGCAATCGCGCCGATGGTGCCGCCGAAGAAGCCGTCCGACGCCGGGAACCAGCTCTGGCC
>JAGWRI010000071.1 GCA_028876525.1 Gemmatimonadota bacterium
CAGGGCCGGCAGCGGGGCCAGCGCGAGCAGGAACCAGAACGCCGGCGTCGACGACAGGGGCGGCGCCAGCGCGCCCCGGTACGTGGGGCGGAGCGGCAGGACGCGCGGGGTCTGGCCGGTGTCGAGCGTGGCCAGCGTGCCGGGCTGGACGCGCACGCTCGCCGGCGCCGACGAGGCCACGCGGTACCGCCGGGCCTGGGGATCGAAGTAGGCGTAGCGCACGACCGGGAGGCCCATCGCGCCGGCGAGGCGCGGGGTGAGGATCCAGTCGAACTCCTTGCTCCCGCTGATCCGGCGCCCGCTGGTGTCCACCTGCACGCGGGCGTCGGCGGGGACGACGGTGGCCCAGGGCACCGCGAGGTGGGGCCGCGGCAGCAGCTTGACGTTGCCGGTACCCGTGACGCGCACCGTGAGGGTGAGGGGATCGCCGACCCGCACCGCGGCCGACTGCAGCCGCGCGGCGAGGCGGAAGTCGCCCACCGCGCCGTCGAAGTCGGGGGGACGCCCCGCGGCCGGCGGGTCCACGGCGACGATGACCGCGCTGTCGGTCTGGATTTCGTGCGACTCCTCGCGGCTGAAGAAGCTGGCGCTCGCGGGCAGCGAGTACGTGAGCTGCGCCGGCGGAATGACGATGCGCCCGGCCTGCAGCGGGAACAGCGCGCGGCGGTACACGAGCGCGTCGAAGCAGCGCGAGCCGGAGAGCGATCGCTCCTCGGTGTTTCCCGCGGCGACGTCGTAGGCCAGCACGGCCTGCATGTCGGGGGGATAGAACGTCGGGTTGTGCCGGAGGCGGTCGCGCATGGCCGTATTGAGGAACACGGCCACGGTGTAATCGGCCTGCTGGCCGACGTAGACGGTTTCGGGGACGGCGAGCGGCAGGGTGAGCGGCCGTCCGGTGTCGATGCGGGCGCGGGTGACGATCGCCGGCTCGCCGTCGCCGGCGTTGGGCGTGACGACCACGGTGATCGGCCGGCTGCGCACGGTCTGGCCGCCGAGGGCGGCCTCGAAGGCGGGAATGGTGTAGCGCCCGGGCCGATCGGCCACCAGCAGGTAGCGGTACTCGACCAGCGTCGCGGGCACGGCGCGCGAGTCGGCGGCGACGCGCGGCAGCGTGGACGCGCTCATGAGGTCGAACGGGGCGAACGACGGGGTGCGCAGCGTGGGGAGCGCCGCGCCCGGCGCCGACACGGCAACCGAGAGGTCCAGCGGCTCGCAGGCGCCGACGGTGTCGGCCGCGTGGGCCACGATGGCGAGCTGGGCGGCGAGGAGGACGCCGAGCACGGCTACCAGTCCTTTCCGTTCGGGGGGACGGCCTGCTGGCGGCGGCGCAGCTGCTGGGCCTGGACGTCGCGTTCCTCGCGGGCCGCACTGGCCAGAATCTGCTCGGCCTGGTTCAGGCCGAGCCCTCCGCTGGGCGTGGGGGCCTGGGCCTGGGGTGAGGGCGCCTGGCTGGCGTTGTCAATGGCGCCGCCCCCGCCGCCGCCCCCGCCCCGCTCCTTCCGCGCGTGCAGGGCCAGCTCGTAATTCCACTTGGCGTCGAGGTCGCCCGGTCGCAGTATAAGTGTTTTCTTATAATCGGCGAGCGCCGCGTCGAGATCGTCGCCACCGCCCGTCTTCGCGGCGAGACCGCGGCGCAGGTGCGCCAGGCCGCGGTTGAACAGCGCCCGGTAGCGCAGCTCCGCATCGGGCAGGTCCACCACGCGGTCGAAGGCGTCGGTGGCGTTCTGCACCGAATCCACGGCCAGGTAGGCGGTGCCGAAGTCGTAGATCGTGCGCGGCCGCTGATCGCCGTGCTCGATGGCGCCGCGGAACAGCGCCAGCGCCTCGGCGTACTGCCCGGCCTGGTACGCCCGGGCGGCGTCGCGCGACTCCCCCGCCCCGGCGCAACCGCCCAGGACGCCGACCAGCAGCAGGGCGGCGAGGCCCGACGCCGCGGCCGGCGCCTCGCGCCCCGCCCCCGACCGACGGTCGGCAAGGAACCCGTCGAGCAGGAGCAGCAGCACGGCGGGGAACAGGAAGAGTTGAAACCGCGGCGTGCGTCCCTCGCCGTTCTCGGCGGCGTGCTCCGCCGTGCGCAGGGTGGACAGCGCCTGGCGGACGCGGGCCGCCTTGTCGGTGGCGCTGGCCGGGATGAAGGTGCCGTGCGCCGCCTGCGCCGCGGCGTCCAGCGTCTGCGGCGTGTAATGCGTGACCACGATCTGCCCGTTCTGGTCGCGCTTGAGGGTCATGGAGCCGTCGGGCGCGCGGATCGGGATCGTCGAGCCCTGCGTCGTGCCGAAGCCGACGGTGACGAGGCTGATCCCCTTCTCGCCGGCGCGGCGGGCCGCATCCGTGACGTCGGCCAGCGGCTCGAACGCCTCGCCGTCGCTCATGACGACCAGCGCCCGATCGGCGCGCCCGTTGTCGAGCGACAGCAGGTCGGTGCCCTGGCGGATGGCGCTGGAGAGCGAGCTGCCCGCCTGGCCGACGATGGACGGGTCGAGGTTGTCGAGGAACAGGTCGAGCGCGCTCTCGTCCACGGTGAGCGGCGACAGCACGTAGGCGCGGCCGGCGAAGACGATCAGGCCGATGCGGTCGCCCGGCGACAGGGCGCGGAGGCGCCGCACCTCCTGTTTCATCTGCGCCAGCCGGGTCGGTTTGGCGTCGGTCGCCTCCATGGACAGCGAGGCGTCGAGCGCGAGCACCATGTCGATGCCGCGGCGGCGCTGCACCGACGCTTCGGTACCCCAGCGCGGCCCGGCGAGGGCAACCCCGATGAGGGCGCAGGCGCCGGCGAGCCGCGCCGTGCGCCACCCCGAGGCGTGCGCGCCCTCGCCGGGCATCAACCGGCGGACCACCGGATGATCGCCCAGCCGGTCGAGGCGCGCCCGGCGGCGGCGGTCGGCGCGCACGAGCGCGCCGACCACGAGGGCCGGCAACAGGAGCGCGAGGAGGAGCAGCCAGGGATAGTCGACCGTCATGGCAGGGGCGCCTTCCAGGCCGCGAGGCCGAGTTCGAGCAGCAGGCTCGCCATGGCGAGGGCCAGCGGCCACCGATAGAGCTCGGTGAACTGCACGTAGGTCTTCGTCTGCACCGGCACGCGCTCGAGCCGGTCGATCTGCTGGTAGATGCGGGTCAGCGCCGCGGCATCGCGGGCCCGGAAATACTTCCCGCCGGTGACGCGCGCGACGTCGGTGAGCAGCGCCTCGTCGATTTCCACGGGCCGGTTTTCGTATCGCAGGCCGAACAGGCCGCGGCCCACGGGCACCGGCGCCATCCCTTCAGTGCCCACGCCGATGGTGTAGATCTTGATCCCGAAGTCGGCGGCGGCGCGGGCGGCGGTGCGCGGGTCGATCGCGCCGCGGTTGTTGACGCCGTCGGTGAGCAGGATCATGACGCGCGAACGCCCCGGGGCCTCGCGCAGGCGGTTGGCGGCGGTGGCGATGGCGGTGCCGATCGCGGTGCCGTCCTCGAGCTGTCCCGCCTGGAGGTTGTCCACGGCGGCGTCCACGACCGCGTAGTCGGTGGTGAGCGGCACCTGGGTGAGCGCCTCGGCGGCGAACGCCACGATGCCGATCCGGTCGCTCGTCCGCTCGGCGATGAACTGCTTCACGGTGCGCTTGGCGACCTCCAGCCGGTTGTCGGGCTGGAAGTCCTCGGACAGCATGGAGCTCGAGAGGTCGATCGCGATGACGATGTTGATGCCCTCGCTGGTGACGTTCTCGGCGCGCGCGCCGGCTCGCGGGCGCGCGAGGGCGACAACGGCGAGCAGCAGCAGGAGATTGCGCAGCCCGGCAAGGATCCGCGTCCAGCGACGCCGCCCGCCCGCCACCACGGCAAGGAGCGCGGTGCGCGAGAACACGATGCCGGCGCGCTCGTGGCGGCGGCGCCACCACCACCAGGCGGGGAGCACGAGCAGCAGGAGCAGCGCCGCGGGGGACGCGAACTCGAGGTGCCAGGCGGGCATCAGGCGGCCTCCCCCTCGGCCGGCGGCGCCGATGCCGCGTGCTCGTGGGCCACGATCGCGCGCGCCTCCTCGCCCATCGTCACCGCCTGTTGCGGCGTGAGCCCGCGCCGCGCGAACTTCACGAGATCGGCGTCGGCGAGCAGCCGCGCGAGCCGGTCGCGGGGGATGGTCGGCGCGTCGCGCACCTCGGCGAGCAGCTCCTCGACGGTGAGCGAGAGCCCGGCCAGCGGGAACCGGGCCGCGAGGTAATCGCGCAGGACCTCGACCATCAGCGCGACGTAGCGGCCGCGCTCGCCCGCCTCGACGAGTCCGAGCGCCGCGACGCGGGTGAACTCCCGCCGGGCCCGCTCGAACGGCGGCAGCGCCGCGGCGGCGCGCGCGGCATCGGCGCGCCGCCGGCGCCAGGCCCACCAGAAAAGCAGCGCGATGAGCGCCAGCACGGCGAGGATCCACCACGGGATGGGCCACGCCACGAACAGGGCGCGGGCCGGCTTCGGCACGCGCTGCGCCGAATCGGCGGGGAGCACGCTCTTCACGAACACCGTGGCGCCGCCCAGCGGCAGCCGCTGCTCGGCGCCGTTCACCCGGACGCGCGCGTCGGGGAGCACGATCGGCTGCGATCCCACGTCCCACGCCGCCACGCGGTACGTCGCGGCCCGGTCCACTCCGGCGGCATCGTCGCGTCCCGTGACGGTGCGCGGATCCAGCGCCTGGACGGTGGACGCCGAGTCGGGGCGGTCGGGAAACACGATGCGCGCGCCGGCCGGCGCGTGCACGTGGACCGTCACACGGAACGGCTGCCCGACCGTCACCGTGTCGGGCTGCACGTCCACCGTGGCGCCCGTGGGCACCTGCGCGGCGGCGCCAGCCGCCGCCGCAAGCAGGGCG
>JAGWRI010000072.1 GCA_028876525.1 Gemmatimonadota bacterium
CGTCCATCCACCGCTCGCGGACGGCGCCGCCGACCGACAGGCGCACGGGGGTGAGGAGGTCGGCGACGATGTTGTCGTCGTTGCCCGTGTAGAGCGCGACGTCGTCGCGCCCCGACTCGAGCACGGCGCGCACCACATCGAGGGTCGCGTACCGATTGAAGGGCGCGACCTTGATGGCCCAGAGGCCGGGGAGCTCGCACAGCTCGCGCCAGAAGCCGCCGGAGAGCGGGCGCCCGCCGACGGCGGACTGCAGGTAGAAGCCGAAGACCGGCAGGATATCGGACACGGCGCGGCAGTGGCGCACGAGGGCGCGATCGTCCATCGCGTCGAGACCGGCGAGGCTGACGAGGGCGAGGTCGTAGCCAAGGGCGCGCGCGATGCCGGCCTCGCGGCAGGCCTGGCGCGTGGGCCCGACGACGCCGGCGACGAGCGCGAAGGGGCGGGCGGGGGCGAGGGCCGCGCGCGCGGTTTCGGCGGCCAGGGCGAGCACGGGGCGGTAGAGGCCGTGATCGCGAACGGCGAATTGCGTGGTGTGGACGCCGACGGCGATGCCGCCGGCGCCTGCCTCCACGTAATAGCGGGTGAGCGCCCGCTGGCGGCGCTCGTCGAGAGTGCGCCGCGGGGTGAGGGCCAGGGGGTGCGCGGGGATCACCTGTCCCTGGCGGAGGTGGGTGCGGAGTCCGGTCATCAGAAGGCGCCGTCGCGGACTTCGAAATGGGTGGGCCGGTCGAGCAGGGGCCGGCCCTCGCGGACCCATTCGGCGACCCAATCGAGCATCCGGTCGAGCGGCATCTCCGGCGGGCCGAGCGTGGCGGCCATGCGCGAGGTATCGCTGAGCAGGGCGTCGGGCTGCTCGACGCCCTCGAAGCGGGGGGCGCGGCCGAGGCGGCGGCCGAGCTCGGCGGCGAGTGTGCGGACGGCCAGCGTTTGGGGGCCGGTCACGTTGAGCACGAAGGGCGTGGTGGCGGCGTGGGGGAGCAGCTCGAGGGCGGCGCGATTGGCGTCGCCCTGCCAGATGACGTTGACGTGCCCCATGGCGAGGGGCACGGGGTCGCCGCGGCTCACGCGGAGGGCGAGGTCGGTGAGCACGCCGTAGCGGAGGTCGATGGCGTAGTTGAGGCGCATGAGGGCGACCGGCGTGCCGCCGTGGGCGGCGTGCTCGAACACGCGTTCGCGGCCGAGGCACGACCACGCGTACTCGCCGGTGGGGGCCGGGGGATCGGTTTCGGCGGCGCCGCCCCGCGCCGCCGGGGTGAGCGGATACACGTTGCCGGTGGAGAACGCGACAATTCGAGAAGTCTTATAGCGCCCGGCGCACAGGGCGGGGACGACGACGTTCATCATCCACGTGCGGGCGGGGGCGTCGGCGGTGCCGAACTTCTGCCCGGCCATGAAGATCACGTTGGGCGCCTCGGGCAGGGCGGCCACGGCGCCCGGGTCGAGGAGGTCGGCGCGGACGGTCTCGACGCCGGCGGCGCGGAGCGTCCGTTCGGGATGCGGCGAGGAGAAGCGGGAGACGGCGAACACGCGGCGCGGTCGGGGGCCGTCGGCGCGGCGGGCGGCGGCGAGCGCGAGGCGGGCGAGGGTGGGTCCCATCTTGCCGCCGGCGCCGAGCACGACGAGATCGCCGGGGCAGTCGCGGAGCGCGGCGACCGTGCGGTCGCGGGGGGCGGCGAGCCCGGCGTCGAGCTCGTCTTCGTCGCGGGGGCAGGCGGTCATCAGGCGCGGACGAAGTCGGGGCGCCACTGGCGGACCTGGCGTTTGACGTCGTCGGCGGTGCGCAGCTCGCCGGCGAGACAGCGGCGGACCAGGTCGGGCATCTCGGAGTCGGAGGCGAAACGGAGTCCGATGATCTGGCGCAGGGTGAGGTCACCGATGCGCGGCAGGAGCTCGGCGGGGAGGATGGCGGTGAGACGGAGGCGCATCTCGAGGCCGACGAGCCGATTCTGGACGATGAGCGTCGAGGCGCGCGAGGCCACGAGGCCGCCGGCGAGGGCCGTGGAAACGACGAGCCACCAGGCGGCGGCGAGCGACGGCGCCTCGACGAGCCGGGCGACGGCGACGGCGACGTTGAGGATGAGGATGGGGAGCGCGAACAGGTGGTAGAGCGGGAAGATGCGCCGGTGGTTCGGGTACGCTTGGGGCTGGGCGGACATGCTGGCCTCCGGGGCCGGCGGGTGGAGCGGCGTTCAGGACGCGGGCGCGAGGGCGCGCCGGGCGTGGGCCTTGAGCCGGTGGACCATGGCGGTGAGGCCGGCCTCGCGGCCGGCGAGCCCGATGCCCTCCATCATCACGCGCACGAAGTCGGCGGGAATGGCGAGCGTGGTGTCGGGGGGCTGGTCGTTGATGGCGGAGAAGAGGATGGCGAGGAAGGCGGCGATGGTGGGGGACTGCCGCACGTCGACGTCGGCGTAGTAGTGCATGCGCCCGTCGCGGAATTCGGGAAACAGGTCGACCCGGGTCTGGCATTCGGGGACGGTGAACGCGGCGCGATCGACGGCCGCGAAGCGCGCGGGCAGCGGCTCGAGCTTGCGGGAGTAGTGCAGGAGGGCCTGCATCTTCTCCTCGCGGCCGAGGGCGGCGAACTGGCGGAGCAGGCGGGCGATGGAATCGGGGAGTCCGGCGCCCGGGTCGTCGTGGGGCATGCCGGAGATAAACGCGGGGCCCGGCGACGCGTCAAGCACTGGCGCCGGCCGGGCGTTGTGTTCCATTTACCGGGGTCCGCCGGCGGGAAGCACCCCGGCTCCGCGACGGGGCGGACCCGTCCTCAACCACTTCCGCGATGTCGAACCCCGAGCGCAGTGTCACCTTCTATCGCTGGGACGAGATGCCCCGCGAGTCCGTCTCGCCGATGCTCGGCCGCCGGCTGATCACCGGCGATCGCATGATGCTGGCCCACGTGTACCTGAAGGAGGGGTGTGTGGTGCCCAGGCACCGACACGAGAACGAACAGCTCACCTACATCCTGGAGGGCGCGCTGAGGTTCTGGATCGGCGAGGACGAGAAGAAGGAGCTGGTCGTGCGGGCCGGAGAGGTGCTGCACATCCCGTCGAACGTCTGGCACAAGGCGGAGGC
>JAGWRI010000073.1 GCA_028876525.1 Gemmatimonadota bacterium
TCGACGAACCACACGAGGTCGGCCCGCGCCCGCGCGTGCACCAGCGCCGGCCCGGCCACCCAGATCATGTAGCCGCCGCGGTCGCGCTCGTCCACCAGCAGCCGCGCCATCAGCGCGTAGTCGATCGGCTTCTCGCGCGACACTTCGCTGGCCATGAACTGGAACTGGTCGGGCCCGGCCTCGAGCGCGTGCTGGTAGACGTAGATGCCCTCGCGCCCGTCCTCGGCGCTCCCCACCGCCACCGGCTCGCCCTGGCGCACGCGGCGCATCTCCCGCGCCCACAGCTCGCCCGCCCCGTCCAGCACCAGCGCCGCGTCCATGCGCGGCTCGCGCGGCGCGCACCAGCGGCCCCCGATCCGCACGTACGTCGGCAGGTTCGTCGTCGAGAAGAAGCCGTCGGGCACCACGCCATCGGCCGGTGCCGCCACGAACCGCGCGTCGGGCGCCGCCGCCAGCTCGGGCGTGTCCAGCTTCGGGGGCGGGATGATGATCACGGGTGAAAGATGACCGGGGGGGAGAGGCCGAACAAGCCGGCGGCCCTACAGGAGCGTGACCGGGTCCCGGTCCACGGTGATCCGCAGGCCGTGCGCCGCCGGAACCGGAAACCGCGATGCGAAGTACCGGCTCACTCGCGTGAGCGGGCCGGGCTGCTCGGCCTTGAGCAGGAGATGCCACCGCCAGCGCTTCTTCACCCGGTCCACGGGACAGGGAGCCGGTCCGATGACCGAGACGGCCCCCGGCTCGCGCCGCGCGACCAGCGCGTGGAGCCACGCCCCCGCCGACTGGGCCTGCTCCATCGTCGCCGACTCCGACCACCCGCTCACGAGCACGTTGGCCAGCCGCGCGAACGGCGGATAGGGCGGATCGCGCCGCCCCTCGAGCTCCTGGGCCACGAACGCGCCGTAGTCATGCCGCGCCGCGCACTGCAGCGCGTGGTGCCCCGGCACGCGGGTCTGCACGACGACCTCCCCCCGCTTCTCCCCCCGCCCGGCCCGCCCCGCCACCTGGCTCACCAGCTGGAAGCACCGCTCCGACGCCCGGAAGTCGGGCATGTTGATGCCGACGTCGGCGTCCACGACGCCGACCAGCGTCACGTTGGGGAAATCCAGCCCCTTGGCGATCATCTGCGTGCCCAGCAGGATGTCCACCTCGCCGCGCCCCACCCGGTCGAGGATCTCGGCGTGCGCCCACTTGCCCGTGGTCGTGTCCATGTCCATGCGGGCGATGCGCGCCGCGGGAAACCGGTCGCCGAGCAGGCGCTCCACCTGCTGCGTGCCCAGCCCCCGGGCGCGCAGCACGTCGCCCCCGCACCGCGGGCACGCGGCGCGCATCGGCTCGGCGTACTGGCAGTAGTGGCACACCAGCCGCTCGGGCACCCGGTGGTAGGTGAGGCTCACGTTGCAGTTGGGGCAGGTCGCGACGTCGCCGCAGGCGCCGCACTGCACGAACGACGCGTACCCGCGCCGGTTGAGGAGCAGAATGCTCTGCTCGCCGCGCGCCAGCCGCCCCGCCAGCCGCTCCTCCAGCGGCTCGCTCAGCACGTAGCGCAGCGCGGCCTCGTCGGGCGCGAGCCGGCGCTCGGGGCGTTCGGGGCGCCGCATGTCCACCAGCATCACGCCGGGCAGCACGCCGCCCCCCACCCGGTCGGGCAGCCGCAGCAGGTGGTGGCGCCCGCGCTCGGCGTTATTCCAGGTTTCTAAACTCGGCGTCGCGCTGCCGAGCACCACCACCGCGCCCTCGGCGCGGGCGCGCACCAGCGCCACCTCGCGGGCATGGTAGCGCGGCGTCTCCCCCTGCTTGTACGTCGCCTCGTGCTCCTCGTCGATCACGATCGCGCCCAGGTTCTCGAGCGGCGCGAACACCGCCGACCGCGCGCCCACGGCGATCCGCTTCTCGCCGCGGCGCAGCGCCAGCCAGGCGTCGTACCGCTCCCCGTCGCTGAGCCCGCTGTGCAGCACGGCGATTCGGTCGCCGAACACGGCGCGGAAGCGGTCCACCGTCTGCGGCGTGAGCGCGATCTCGGGCACGAGCACGATCGCCGTGCGCCCCCACTCGTTCACCACCGTGCGCAGGAATTCGAGGTAGACGAGCGTCTTTCCGCTCCCCGTCACGCCGTGCAGCACGAACGACTCCCCGCCCCCGCCCTGCCGCAGCCGGTGCACGGCCTCCCGCTGGGCCGCGGTCGGCGCGTGGGCGGGCGCGGGCGGCACGGCGCGCGTCAGGAAGGGATCGCGGCTCACCACCTCGCGCTCGAACGCCACGAGTCCGCGCGTCGCCAGCGCGCCGATCACGGCCGGCGACGCGCCCAGCTGCGACACGAGGTGGCGCACCGGCGCCCGCCCGCCCAGCGACTCCAGCAGCTCGTACGCGGCCCGCTGCTTCGGCGCCCGCTTGAACGTCGCCTCGCGTTCGAGCAGCGACGGGAGCGCCCGCGCCAGACGGGCCACGCGCTGCTCCCGCTGCGGCGGCCGGGGCGTCCCGACCGACGCCAGCGCGGCGGGGAGCATCGTGCGCAGCACGAACCCCGGCGGCGCCACGTAGTACTCCGAGATCCAGCGGGCCAGGGCCAGCATCGGCGCGCTCAGCACGGGGGCGTCGTCGGGCGCGTCGAAGATCTCCCGGGGCGCCACCTCGTCGCGCGGCTCGGCCGCTCCGGTCACGATCCCGATCACGCGGCGCCCGCGCACCGGCACCACGACGCGGGCGCCCGGCGCGGCTCGCGCCGCGAGCGCCTCCGGCACCGCGTAGGTGAACTCGCGGAACAGGGGGATGGGCAGCGCGACGGAGATCAGCATGCGGCCCTCGGGGCCGCGCGGCGGCTCACCGCGCGCGCGGGCGGACTCCCAGGCCCGGCGCGTCGGGAATCGCGATCCGGCCGCCGGCGATCGTCGCGCCGTCGTACGGGTCGTCGGACAGCAGCGCCGCCCCGTCGAGATCGGCGTAGTCGAGCAGCGGCGCGAGGTGCGCCGCCGCCGTGATGCCGAGGCTGGTCTCGATCATGCACCCCATCATGACCCGCATGCCGTGCGCGCGCGCCGCCGCGATCATCCGCATCGCCTCGCGCAGCCCGCCGCACTTGGCGAGCTTGATGTTGATGCCGTCCACGGCGCCGGCCAGCCGCGGAATGTCGGCCGAGGTCACGCACGATTCGTCGGCGATGATCGGCAGCGCCGAGCGCTCGCGCACGAACCGCAGCCCGTCCAGATCGGCCGGGGGCAGCGGCTGCTCCACGAACTCGACGCCGGCGCGGGCCAGCCGCTCGATCATGGCCAGCGCCTGCTTGGGGGTCCACGCCGCGTTGGCGTCCACGCGGATGGTCTTTTCCGGCGCGGCGGCGCGCACCGTGCGGATGATGTCGTCGTCGCGGTCGGTGCCGAGCTTGATCTTGAGCACCGGATAGGCCGCCGCCTGCGCGACCCGCCGCGCCAGCTCCTCGTCGCTCGGAGCGATGGCAATCGTGAAGCTCGAGCGCGGCGCGGCCGCCGGCGTGAGCCCCCACAGCCGGTAGAGGGGCGTGCTCAGCCGCTTCCCCACCAGGTCGTGCGCGGCGGCGCTCACCCCCATGCGCGCCGCGGCGTTGCCGCGCAGGGCGCGGGCCAGCGCCGCTTCGAGCAACTCCAGCGCCCACGCGTCGCCGTTCTCGATCACCGGGCGCAGCGCCTCCAGCGCCGCCACCACGGTGTCCGCCGTCTCGCCGTAGAACGCGCTCGGCGCCGCCTCGCCGATGCCCTGCACGCCGTCCCCGTCGGTCAGCGTCACGCGCACGCGCACGTACTCGCTTCCGCCCCCCCGCGAGATCACGAACGGGTTGGCCGTGTGCACGACCACCCGCTCGTAGGCCAGTCGCATCACGCCGGCGGCGCTCCGGCGGCGTGCCGCGCCGCCCACGCCGCCCGCCGCGCGTCCTCGGTGCCCGGCACGCTCTCCACGAACGAAA
>JAGWRI010000074.1 GCA_028876525.1 Gemmatimonadota bacterium
ATCACGGGATCGCCCATCGGGCGTAAGGCATTACCCTACACGCGTCCGGCAATGCCCGGCCACGCTCAGCGGGACGCGCTGTCCGGCCGGACGAACCGGTACAGCATTTCCTTGTTGCCGCGCACCCAGCCGAACTCCTCGCGCCCGATCCGCTCCTGCAGCTGGGGGTCGTGGAGCACGCGGTCGCGGTAACGGCCCAGCGAGTCCACGACGTGCTGCAGCGAGTCGACCTGGGCGCGCAGCCCGATGGCCTGCCGGTGCTGTCGCAGGAGGTCGAGCGTGCTGTACTCGCCCCCCTGCACCGCGAACACCAGGGCGACGGCGCCGAGCGCGGCCCAGAGGACCACGGCGACGCCGCGCGGCAGCCGGCGCTCAGGACTCACAGGCCGTACAGGGCGCCGCCCGGAAATTCGGCCGTGCCGCCCAGCTCTTCTTCGATGCGGAGCAGCTGGTTGTACTTGGCGATGCGATCGGTGCGGCTGGCCGAGCCCGTCTTGATCTGGCCCACGCCGGTGGCGACGGCGAGGTCGGCGAGGAAGGTGTCTTCGGTCTCGCCCGAGCGGTGCGAGATGACCGACAGGTAGCCGGCGCTGCGCGCCATCTCGATGGTTTCGAGGGTTTCGCTGAGGGTGCCGATCTGGTTCAGCTTGATGAGAATGGAATTGGCGACGCCGCGCTCGACGCCCTGGGCGAGGAGCTCGGGGTTGGTGCAGAAGATGTCGTCGCCCACGAGCTGGCAGCGGTCGCCCAGCGCCTCGGTGAGCTGCCGCCACCCGTCCCAATCGTTCTCGGCCAGACCGTCCTCGATCGAGATGATGGGGAATTCGTCCAGCCAGCGGCTGTAGATCTCGATCATGCCGGCGGCGTCCTTCTTGGCGCCGCCGCTCTTCTTGAACACGTACGTGCCGTCGGCGAACAGCTCGCTGGCCGCGACGTCGAGGGCGAGCGCGATTTCCCGGCCCGGCGCGTAGCCGGCGGCCTCGATGGCTTCGAGGATCACGCGCAGCGCCTCTTCGTCGTTCTTGAGGTCGGGCGCGAACCCTCCCTCGTCGCCCACGCCGGTGGCGAGCTTGCGCTTCATCAGCACCTTCTTCAGCGCGTGGAAGGTCTCGGCCCCCATGCGCAGCGCCTCGCCGAAGCTCTCGGCCCCGACGGGGACGATCATGAATTCCTGGAAATCCACGGTGTTCGTGGCGTGGGCGCCGCCGTTGAGGATGTTCATCATCGGCACGGGGAGCACGCGCGCCATGGGGCCGCCCAGGTAGCGGTAGAGCGGCAGCTCGCAGAGCTGGGCGGCGGCACGCGCGGTGGCCATCGAGACGGCGAGGATGGCGTTGGCGCCAAGGTGGCCCTTGTTGGGGGTGCCGTCGAGCTCGAGCATGGCGCCGTCGATCTCGATCTGCTGCGTGGGATCCATGCCGGCCAGCGCCGGGGCGATGGTCTCCTCGACGTTGCGCACGGCGTCGAGCACGCCCTTGCCGCCGTAGCGCTCGGCGTCGCCGTCGCGCAGCTCGACGGCCTCGTTCTCGCCGGTGCTGGCGCCGCTGGGCACGGCCGCGCGCCCCTTGATGCCGTTGGAGAGGAAGACGTCGGCTTCGATGGTCGGATTGCCGCGGCTGTCGAGGATCTCGCGGGCGTGGATATGATCGATCGTGGTCATGGTGGTCGGCGCGCTCAGACGACGCGTTCGTTCGGGTTGGCGATGGCGCGATTGGCGGACGGGACTCCGTACAGCGTGTGGAGCGCGTCGTTCATGCGCTGCCACACGCGGGTCATCAACTCGCCCCGGGCGTCGTAGTCCAGCCCCGCGGCGGGCACCGGCTCCAGGAAATGTAAGTGAATCACGCCCGCGCGGACGCGAAACGAGCCCTTGGGCATGATGGCCCGTGTGCCGTGGACGATGACCGGCACCACCGGCGCCTCAGAGGCGATGGCGAGCACGAACGGCCCCTTCTTGAAGGGACGCAGCGAATAGTCGTGGCCGCGCGTGCCCTCGGGGTACACGACCACCGACCGGCCGTCGCGGACGTACTCCGCCGCCTCTTTGTACGAGTCGAATGCCCGCTTCCGGTTGTCCCGATCGAGATAGACGATGCCCGCGGCGCCCGCGGCGGGCCCGAACACGGGAATCTTCCGCAGCTCGCTCTTGGCCACGAAGCTGTAGCGGGGGAGCACTGCGGCCAGCGCGAACACGTCGTACCAGCTCACGTGGTTGCTGGCGTAGACCGCCCCGGCGAGGCGCGAATAGCCGTGCTCGTCGTGGATCACGACCCGCGCCCCGGCGCCCCACAGCGCGAGCCGCGCCCAGAGGTGCATGCAGGCCTGATAGACGCCCCCCGGCTTCTCGCGCACGCGCAACAGGCCGGCCACGAGCACGACCGGCCCCAGGGTGCAGGTGGCGATCGTCACGACCGCCAACGAAAAGAGGGTGCGCATCAGCGCGAAAAGTGGTCGTGCCCGCGGGCGCCCGCAACGCGGCGGCCGCCGTCCAGCACCTCCACCATGCCGGGGTGCTCCGCGACGGCCCGGCCGATGGCCGTGAGCGGGATCCCGAACCGCCCGGCGAATGCGCGCGCGTCGAGCGGCCCCGACGCCGCAACGAGCAGCTCGTACTCCTCGCCGCTGGCCAGCGCGTCGCGGGCCGCGACGCCCTCGACGAGCGGAATCGCCGCCAGGTCGAGTTCGAGTCCCACCCCGCTCGCCGCCGCCAGGTGGCCGGCATCGGCCAGCAGGCCGTCGGACACGTCGATGGCCGCGACGACGCCCGCCCCGGCCAGCCAGCGCGCCTCGGCGATTCGCGCCGCCGGGTGCGCGAACCGCTCGCGGTGCCCGGGCTCGGGGGTCCGGCCGGCGAGCAGCGCCTGGAGCGCCGCTCCCGGTCCGCCCAGGCGGCCGGTGACGTACACAGCGTCGCCGGCCCGCGCGCGATCGCGCCGCAGCGGCGCTCCGGTGTGCCCCAGCACCGTGGTGGTGATGCTGAGCTCGCTCGCCGCCGAGAGGTTGCCCCCCACGATTCTCGTCTCGGCGGCGGAGACGGCGAGGCCGATCCCCTCGGCCAGTCCCACCAGGCGGTCGCGCCACGTCTCGGGGAGCGCGAGCGCGACGAGCACACCGAGGGGCGCCGCGCCCATCGCGGCCAGATCGCTCAGCGCCGCGGTGACCGCGCGCGCGCCGATCTCGGCGGGCGTGAGCCAGGCGCGGCGGAAGTGCACGTTCTCGACGCTGGTGTCCACGCTGACCGCGAGCTGCTCCCCGGCGGGCACGTCGAGCATTGCCGCGTCGTCGCCGGCGCCCGCGGCATGCGGCCCCCATTGCGCGAGCAGCTGGCGGATGGTGTCGAACTCGACGCCGGCCCCCATGCCGAGGTGCCCAGCGTCGCTCACGGGCGGCGCTCCACGGCGGGGAGCTCGACCAGCACCGGCGGCCGTGGGACGGCCGTGCTCACCCGCCAGGCGTCGGGGAGCGCGGCCAGGACGTCGTCCAGGGTGAGACCGCGCGCGTCGCGGCGCGGCGCCCCCCGCGCCCCCGACGGCGCCGGGGCCGGCGCACGGTCGCCGAGCGGCTCGTCGAGATCCGGATCGAAGGGCGGCTCCTCGCGGCGCGGGCCGAGCTGCGCCAGCTCGGCGGCGCGTCCGTGCACCCACGCGGCGCAGGCCGCGGCTTCGGTCGGGTCGTCCATCTGCGCGACGAGCGTGGCGGCAATGCCGCTCAGGAGATCTCCGCTCCCGCCGGTGGCCAGCGCGGGCGTGCCGGAGGCGCTCACGAGGCGCGATCTGCCGTCGGGAGCGAAGACCACCGTGGGCGTGCCCTTGAGCAGCACGGTGGCGCCGAGGCGCGCCGCCAGCCGGCTGCCGATGTCGAACCGGTGTGCCAGCACTTCGGGAACGGTGACGTGCGTGAGCCGCGCGAATTCGGCCGGGTGGGGCGTGAGCACCGCGCGGCGGCCGTCGAGCAGCGCGGCCAGCGCGTCGAGGTCGTCGGCGAAGACGTTCAGCGCGTCGGCGTCGAGCACGACGGGCCCGCGCCAGTGCGCGAGCACGCGCTCGACGAGCGCGCGGGCGCGCCGGGTGCGGCCGAGCCCGGGCCCGACGGCGACCGCGTCGGCCCAGTCGGCGGCGGC
>JAGWRI010000075.1 GCA_028876525.1 Gemmatimonadota bacterium
ACCGGATCAACCCGGCGGGCGTGACGCTGCACGAGCAGGTGCGGCTGCGCCTGCGCTTCGATCCGGCACACCTGCCGCAGGGGGTGATGCAGGAGCAGCTGCGGATCCGCGAGCGCGATCGCGTCCAGAACCAGTGGCGCGACTGCACGCAGCAGGGGCTCCAGGGGCAGGCCGTGATGGCCGACATCTCGCGCTTCGGCCTGTTCGGCATCGTGATCCAGTACGCGCAGGGCACCCTGACCGGGGCCTCGGGCGGCACGATCGTGTCGGCGGACGGCAACTTCCAGCTGGTGATCCCCCCGGGCGCGCTGTCGACGCCCACGGACATCGTGGTCACCAAGGTTCCGGACTCCGAGTTCGCCGGTGACGCCAGCTACGTCCCGGGCACCGGCTACAAGGTCGAGCCCGAGGGCACGACGCTGAACAAGCCGGCGGCAATGAGCATCAAGTACGACCCGGTCAATCTGCCGGCCGGCATGGACGCGACGCAGCTCCGCATTCAGCGGCGCGCCCAGAATCAGTGGCAGGACTGCGACCATTCGGGCATCCAGTCGCACACCGTCGGCGCCAACGTGACCGGCTTCTCCACCTTCGCCATCACCGGCAAGCCGTCCGGCGGCGGCGGTGGCGGTGGCGGTGGCGGCGGTTCGGCGAGCGTGGCCTCGATCTCCGTCAGTCCGTCCATCGTCAACCTCATGGCGGGGGACGTGGTGCAGCTGACGGCGACGGTGCTGGACAGCGCCGGCAATACCCTCAGCGTACCGGTCACCTGGTCGGTGAGCAATCCGGCAGTGGCCACGATCAGTGCGACCGGGCTCCTGACGGCCGTCACGAAGGGGAACACTTCCGTGTCGGCGAACGCCGGCGGCAAGTCCGGCGGCTCGTCGGTGAACGTCACGAGCGCGGTCGCGACCATTACGATCACCGGAACCACGACCGTCCAGGTCGGCGCGACCACGCAGCTCACTGCGACGGCGTACAGCTCCACGGGTGAGGTGGTGTCGGTGACCTTCACATGGTCCAGCAGCAACACGGCCGTGGCCACCGTCAGCTCGGCCGGTCTCGTGACCGGCGTGGCCGAGGGAACCTCGACCATCACGGCCAGTGCGAAGAACGTGTCCGGAACGACCGTCGTGACGGTGTCGACCACGGGCGGTGGCGGTGGCGGCGGCGGTGGCGGTGGCGGCGGCGGCGAGACGACGACGCTGGGCAACAACATGTCCTGGCCGGTGGTCTTCGTCGACGGCATCGGCACGACCGGGCTGGCCGTGGCGACGGATCCCGGCGTGCGGCCGACCTCGTTGGACACCGCGGCCGTAACCGAACTCGCGGCCATTCCGTTCACGAGCCCGTCGGCGGCGTTCTTCTGGACCGGCAACGCGGTGGACGCCACCGGGTACTACCTCCAGGCCACGACCAACACCTGGCGCGCGCAGTTCATCGACGGCACGGGCCAGGCCAAGTACGACGCGCAGGCGTACTGGGGCGACAACCTCTCCGGCAGCGCCAGCCTGAAGGCGGGGCACCCGATCCGGCTCGAGGTCGCACTCTCGGCCACCGGCGTCGGCACGCTCCAGGGCTACAACATGCCGTACGTGGCCAACCCGTCGACCCCCGACGAGATCCAGGGCACCGATGGCACGCTGATCGATCAGGTGCCGCTGATCTACACGATCGGTCCGACGCTGACCATCGAGCAGCTGAGCGGCCCGGGCGGCAGCGTGGTCGCCACGCTGTCGAGCGGCGCCATGTCGGCCGAGATGAACGTGGCCGGCCGGCTCGTGTACGGCGGCCAGTTCAAACCGACGGAGGCGGGCACCTACCGGCTGCGGTTCATTCTGTCGGGCACCACGAACTGCCAGATCACCTCGGTGGGCAACACCACCGGGACCGCGACGGTCGTGAGCCCCACGGAGACCGCAATCGAAATCACAGTCGTGCCGTAGGAGGCGCGCGGACTGCGGATTTCGACCTGCCGGCCCTGGACGAAGCGTCCCGGGCCGGCAGTGCGTTTGGGGGTTGGGGCTCGATCACAACGCTTGTTTGCCCCGGGGATTGACACCCCGACAATTCGTGAATCCGCCCGACCCGCAAGTGCGGGATTGTCGGATTCATCGCCCCCCGGCTCCGAGCCACTTTGTAGAAACTTTATGTCCCAGTCCCAGTTCGCAACAGAACGTATGGCACGACGCCGTGTCCGTGGGGCCGGTCAGCGAACCGGCGGTCGGACATGACCGTCGCGCTGCGAGCGCCGAGCATGGTGTCCGGCGGCGACGCCCCCCGGCGTGTGCTGGTCGTGGAAGACGACCAGGCGCACCGGCGGCTGCTGCTCGAAGTGCTGCGCGCCAACGACTACGCGGCCGAGGGCGCCGACGGAGGGGCCGCGGCCGACCTGCTGGAGCGGGTGCCGTTCGATGCCGTTCTGCTCGACGGGAACGCGGCCGGCCGAGGCATCGCCCGCCTGTTCGGCGAGTCCGAGGGTGGCGGCTCCACGCCGCCCGTGATCGTGATGACCGAGGACGAGCCAACGGCGGGGCTGGACCGGTCGCGGCTGCACGAGACCCTGCGCAAGCCGCTGCGCACCGACGAGCTGCTCCGGGCGCTGACCCGGGCGACGGACGGCGAGGCCGACGCGCGCGGCGTCGCGCCGGGGCCGCCTACCGCTCGGGAGGGGGTCCGCCAGCGCATGGTCGGGCGATCGCGCGAAATGGCGGCGTTGTGGGGCCGCATCGAGAAGGTCGCTCCGACCAGGGCCACGGTGCTGATCACCGGCGAGACGGGCACCGGCAAGGAGCTCGTGGCGCGCGCCGTCCACGAGCTGTCGCCGCGCGCCCGCCGGCCCTTTGTGGCCACGAGCTGCTCGTCGCTCTCCGAAACGCTGGTCGAGTCCGAGCTGTTCGGCCACGTGAAGGGCAGCTTCACGGGCGCGGCCGGGACCCGGGCCGGGCTGTTCGAAGAGGCGAGCGGGGGCACGCTGTTCCTGGACGAGGTGTCCACCATGTCGGCCGGCATGCAGGTCAAGCTGCTGCGCGTGGTTCAGGAGCGCGTGATCCAGCGCGTCGGATCGCACCACCCGATTCCGGTGGACCTGCGTCTGCTCGCGGCGACCAACGTGGACCTCGCGGGCGAAGTCGCCCGCGGCGCATTCCGCGAGGACCTGTACTACCGGCTGAACGTGTTCCCGATCCGCGTGCCCGCGCTGCGCGAGCGCCGCGACGACATCCCCGTGCTGGCCGGCCACTTCCTGCGGCGGGCGGCGGCTCAGGCGGGCCTGGCCGTGCCGGAACTGCCGCCGGCTACCGTGCGCGCCATGAGCGCCTACGACTGGCCCGGCAACGTGCGCCAGCTCGAGAATTTCATCGAGCGCGCGGTGATTGCCGGCGAACGCAGGCTCGAGTTCACGCCGGCCGATGCGGCCATGCCGCCGGCCGCCGTGCATCCGTTGCCGGCGCCGGCGGGGCGGGCGCCGCTGTTCGCCCTCGCCGACATGGAGCGCCAGCGGATTTTCGAGGTGCTGGACCAGACCAACGGCCACCGGGGGCGCGCCGCGACCCTGCTCGGCATCGACCGCCGCACCCTGTATCGCAAGCTCAAGCAGTACGAAGCGGACGGGATCTGCTCGGGCTGCATCCGTCGCCGGCGCAGCCTGCGATGACACCGCGGGCTCACTCGAGGCCGGCCCCCCCCGGCCTCCTCATTCCCATCGGCGGCGCCGAGGCGGGGAGCCGCGAACCGGTCACCCTCGGCCGTTTCCTCTACGCCGCGGGGGGCACCAGAGCCGAGCTGGCGGTGGTTCCCACCGGATCGTCGGAGCCCGACACGGGCGAGCGCTATCGCGAGCTGTTCACCCGGCTGGGGGCGCGCGTCGTGCACGTGGTGGGGCCCACGACGCGGCGGGAGGCGAACGACCCGCAGGCCGAAGCGCTGGTGAGGCGGGCCTCGGGCATCTTCATCACCGGCGGCGACCAGTACCGCGTGGCCACCGTGCTGCGCGGCACCGCGGTCGGGCGCGCCATTCGCGCGGCACATGCGGCGGGAGCGGTCGTGGGCGGCACCTCGGCGGGCGCGGCGGTGCTCTCGGCGCAGATGATCGCGTTCGGCAAGAGCGGCGCCACGCCGCGCGCCGGGATGGTGAGTTTCGCGCCCGGGCTCGGACTCACCTCCCGGTTCATCATCGACCAGCACTTTCGCCAGCGCGACCGCCTGGGCCGGCTGCTCACGGCGCTGGCCACCTATCCGCGCGCCATCGGACTCGGCCTGGACGAGGACACCGCCGCGCAGATCGGCGCCCGCTCGCTGGAAGTGGTGGGCAGCGGCGCGATCACCGTCGTGGATCCCGCCGGCGCGACGTCGAGCTTGCCGCGGAACGGCTCCCAGCACCAACCCATCTGCATCACCGGGCTCACGCTGCACGTGCTCGTGCACGGGGCGACGTTCGACATCACCACCCGCACCGCGGCGCCGCCGCCGGCTGCCTGACCAGGGGGCCTCCATGCGAATCGAGCACACGGCGGTCTACGGCGGCCCCAACGTCTGGGCCTACTTTCCCGTGATCCGGATGAGCGTCGACCTCGGGGCGCTCGAAGACTGGCCCACGGGGCGGATCGGCACGGAGTTCCAGCAAGGCCTGCTCGCGGCCCTGCCCGGTTTGCGCGAGCACCGGTGCTCGTATGGCGTCCCGGGAGGATTCGTGCGCCGGCTGACCGAGGAGGAGGGCACCTGGCTGGGCCACGTGCTGGAGCACGCCTCGATCGAGCTGCAGAACGTCGCCGGGTTTCCGGTGGGCTTCGGTCGGGCGCGCGGCGTCGGCGGCCGGCCAGGGGTGTACCATGTGGTCTACGAGTACGGCGAACGCGACGTCGGGATCGCCGCGGGCCGCCTGGCGCTCGCACTCCTCGAATCGCTGCTGCCTTCCAGCCTCCGACCGGCCGACGCCGCCCCGTTCGACTACGCGGCCGAGCTGGCGGAGTTCCGGGACCTCGCGCGGCGGCGCACGCTGGGCCCCAGCACCGCGGCGCTGGTGCGCGCCGCCGCGCGGCGGGGCATTCCCTGGGAGCGGCGGGACGGCGACCATCTGATCCAGCTCGGACACGGTGTGAAGCAGCGCCGTCTGCAGGCCTCCATCACCGGCCTCACGTCGCAGATCGCGGTGGACATCGCGCAGGACAAGTCGCTCACCAATCGGTTGCTGGCGGACGCCGGAATTCCCGTGCCGGTGCAGGTCCGGGTCTATGACGCGGACGAGGCGGTGGCCGCCGCCGAGGAGATGGGCTACCCGGTGGTGGTCAAGCCGCTGGACGGCAATCAGGGGCGCGGCGTGCGCGCCGGGGTGCGCAATGCAGCCGAAGCGCGCGACGCGTACCTGGCGGCGCAGGCCGAAGGATCGGGGGTCCTGGTCGAGGAGTACATCGGCGGATCCGACCACCGCCTGCTGGTCGTGGGCGGGCGCATGGTCGCCGCGGCGCGGCGCGTTCCCGGCCACGTGGTGGGCGACGGCGCGCACACGGTCGAGCAGCTGGTGGAGCGCGTGAACGCCGACCCGCGCCGCGGCGACGGGCACGATGCCGTGCTCACCCGCATCGTGCTCGACGACGAGGCCGACCAGCTGCTCGCCCGCCGCGGTTCGGGGCGGTCGAGCGTGCCCGCGGCCGGCGAGGTCGTGTACCTGCGCGCGACGGCGAACCTGTCGCGCGGTGGAACCTCGATCGACGTCACCGGCGACGTGCACCCCGACAATCGCACGCTCGCCGAGCGCGCGGCGTCGGTGGTCGGGCTCGACGTCGCCGGCATCGACTTCCTCACGCCGGACATCACGCGATCGTACCGCGACCAGCAGGGCGGGGTGTGCGAGGTGAACGCCGCTCCCGGCCTGCGCATGCATCTGGCGCCCACCGAGGGCGCGCCGCGCGACGTGGCCGCCGAGATCGTCGGCCGCCTGTTCCCGGAGGGCGAGACGGGGCGCATCCCGATTGCCGCCATCACCGGCACCAACGGCAAGACGACCACGGCCCACATGGTGGCCGCGGTCGCCGAGGCGGCCGGCCGGCGCGTGGGCGTCACGACCACGCACGGCGTGTTCGTGAACGGGCACCGGATCTCCGACGCCGATTCGTCGGGTCCGGTGTCGGCGCGCATGGTGTTGCGCGATCCCGGCGTGGACCTGGCGGTGCTGGAAACGGCTCGGGGCGGAATCCTGCGCGAGGGGCTGGCCTTCCGCCACAGCACCGTGGGCGCGGTGCTCAACGTGACCAACGACCATCTTGGCATCGACGGCATCGAGACGCTCGAGGAGCTGGCGCGCGCCAAGCGGATCGTGGCCGAAACGGCGAGCGACATGGCGGTGCTCAACGCCGACGACCCCCTCTGCCTCGCGATGGTGGAGCACACGCCGGCGCGCCAGGTGTGCCTGGTGAGCCTGGCCCAGCACAACCTGTCGATCGAGCGCCACCTGGGGTCGGGCGGCTGCGCGCTGGTGCTCGAGGGGGCGCACGGCGACGAGCTGGTGCACCGCCAGGGCGCCGCGCGCACGCCGCTGCTCGCGGCTCGCGAGATCCCCGCCACGTATGGAGGGCGCGTGCGATTCAACGTCGCGAACGCGCTGTTCGCGGCCGGGATCGCGTTTGGCCTGGGGCTCGACGCCGACGCCGTGCGCGCCGGCCTGCGCGGGTTCGCGGCGACGATGGACAAGGTGCCGGGCCGGCTCAACGTGTACGAGGGGCACCCGTTCCGCGTGATCATGGACTACGGACACAACCCGGCGGCAGTGGAGGCCACCTGCGAAGCCGCCGACCGGCTGGCCAACGGGGGGCGCACGATCTGCGTGATCTCGGCGCCCGGCGACCGGCGCGACGACGACGTGCGGGCCGTGGCCCAGGCCGCGGCGAGTCACTGCGACTATTTCATCTGCCGGCGCGACGACTCGCTGCGCGGGCGGACTTCCGACGAGGTGCCACGGCTGCTGCGCGAGGGACTGCGCTCCGCGCAGGTGGCCGACGACCGGATCGCCGTCATTCCCGAGGAGCATCGGGCGATGAATGCCGCGCTGCACCTCGCCCGTCCCGGCGACCTGCTGCTGCTCTTCGCCGACGACCTCGCGCGCACGTGGGACCAGGTCGTGGAGTTCCGGCCGTCGGCGCCGCGCGCCGGCCGGATCGTGGCCCCGCCGTCGATCCGGGCGTCGATCGGCGCGGCGACCGGCGTGTGATCGCCCTTCCGTACTTCGAGGACGAGGCCGGCGAGGCGCGGCGCATTCTCGATGCGATGAGCCGGTTGGCCTCGGCGCGCACCGGGCACGCCTGCGTGTTCGAGCTGGCGCCGTCGCTGGACGACGCGAAGGCCGAGCGCGTGCTGCAGCTGCAGGCCGAGGCATTCGGCGGGGCCGACGTCGCGTTCACGCGCCGCGACCTGAGCGAAGTGACGGCCGACCCCGACGCGCTCTTCCTCACCCTGCACGTGGACGGCGAGTTCGCGGGATGCGCGTTCGGCTACTGGGAATGGCCCGATCAGATCACCGTGCCGGGCACCGACTTCTTTCTCGACTCCGCCATGGTGGCCGCGCCATACCGCGGGCGCGGCATCGGGAAGCTGGCCGTGGCGGGACTGCTCCTGCTGGCCGACCTCCTGGAATGCCAGCGGGTGGGCATCGCGGCGTGGCTGCGCGGTCCGCGCGGGCGCGGGTTGATCCGGTTCTACCGACGGTTCGGATTCGCGCGCGTGGGGGGGGCGCCGGGGCCCCATGCCCAGATGGCGGTGTCCCTCGACGACGCGAAGGTCGCGCGCTGGCGGATCGAGCTGGAGCTGGCGCCCGACGGCGACCGGCTGCCGGTGCCGGGCCGCGTATGGCCCCGCGCCGACGAGCGCCGGCTCGCCGGCCGCTTCTACGCCGCGATGGGACTGGCCGAAGGCCTGTACTTCGTGGCGCCATTCGAGTTCGCATATCTCTATCTCACGATGAGCCGGCCCGACTGGGCCGTGTATGCCATGGCCGCCGGCGCGGTGGCCGCGATGGCGGCGGCGCTCCCGTCGGGCGTGTGGGCCGACCGGTGGAGCCGCAAGCGCGTCGTGATGATCGGCGGCGCGCTGATCGCCGTGGGCCTGACGGCGGTGCCGTTCGCGGTGTCCGCGCCGGGCGCGGCCGAACTCGCGGCGACGTGCGCGGCGTTTGCCGTGATGGGGGCCGGGCAGACCCTGATGATGGGCTCGGCCGAGGCGTGGGTGGTGGACAACCTGCATGCCGCGGGGCGCCCCGATCTCATCGAGACTTTCTACGGCCGGGTGCGCTCGGTGTCGGCGGCGGGCGCCGCCGTCGCGGCGGCGGGCGCCTTCCTGCTGCTGCTGGCCACGGCCGTGAGCCAGAGCCTGCTCGACGCCCTGTGGCTGACCGGCGCCGTGGGGTTCGCGCTGGCGGTGATCGTGGCGGCGAGAGTTCCGGAGCGGCGGGTGGAGGGAGAGGCGGCGGTGTCCGGGCCGGCGCTTCCCGGCGTGCGGGACGCCCTCCGCGCGCTCGCCGGCCGCCGGGCGCTGATCATGATCGGTGTCGCCATCATCCTCGGTGCCGCCGCCGGCGCCGCGGCGCAGCAGGCGTTCACCGTCGCCCTCATCACCGAAGGATTCGACGCCCGCATGTTCGCGCCCCTCAGCATCGTGGACAGTCTGATCGGTGCCATCGGACCGATCATCGGCATCGCGTTCGCGCGGCGCATCGGCGCCCGCCACACCCTCGTGCTCGGGCTCGCCCTCGAAGCGCTGGCCGTCGGCATCCTGTTCGTGAGCAGCGGCGTGGGCGCGCTCGTCGCCGTGTACGTGATGCTCGATCTGTTCGACGATGCCTGGGACCCGGTGGCGCTGGCGCGCCTCCAGTCGCTGACGCCGTCGGCCCACCGCGCGACGATCAGCGCCCTGGTCTATCAGCTCGGGGCGGCCGCCGAATTCGCCGCGCTGGGCGCCTTCGCCCTGATGCTGGGGCGCCATCGGCAGGCGCTCGAGGCGGCGACGCCCGACCTGCTCGAAGCCTTTTCCGGCAAGGCCCCGCCGCCCCCCGCGCTTCCCGCCGTCTGGCTCGGGCTCCCGCTGCCCGATCTGGCCATCGTGCTGTTCGTCCTGCTCGGCGCCGCCGCCATTCCCTTCGTCATGGCCACCGGCGACGGCGCCGAACGGGTCACCGGCCGGCCTCGCTCAGCACCCGCTCCACGATGACGCCGGCGTGCGCCGGATTCGCGTACAGCTCGGTCATCGCGCCGGCCAGCGGACGCCGCACCGAGGCGGGATCGATCCCCGCCCGCAGCGCCGCGGCCACGCCGGCCGCCTCCCAGTAGTTCTCCACGATGTGAAGCTGCCCGTCGGCCCAGGGCAGGGCCCGCAGGTCGTTGCCCAGGATGTTCTCGTTCTCCCGGACGGCGATCACCGGGATGCCCTGTTCGAGCGCGGCCAGCGTCGGCACGCCCACGACCTTGTCGGGGATGACGAGCACCGACACGTCCTCGGCCGTCATCACGTTGGCCGGCGGCGCCGCGAGCGTTTCCTCGATGCCCACGATGCGCGGGCTCCGCTGCAGCCCCTTCAGCACGCACATGAAGAATGCCGTGGAGATGGCCTCGGCGGCCATGCGCGGGTCCACCACGCCCGGGTCGAGATCGTCCACGGCCTTGGACTCGAGCATCGGGGCGTGCGCGGCGGGCACGTTGTACATCGTGGAGATGGCGTGCGTGAAGATCGCCTCGGCGCCGCCCCAGGGATTGACCATCTCGCCGTGGCTCTTGAAGTACGAGACGTGGTACTCGAACGGCACCTGAACCACGGTGGCCAGCGCCAGCGCGTCGTAGTCGCCGCGCGCGTCGTCGAGGACCTCGAGCAGGCCGTCGAGCTGGTCCACCCGGCCGGCCGCCCGGCCCGAGGCGGCGTACTCGGCGCGCACCGACACGGGCGGATCGAGCATCACGATGCGCGGCGCTTCGAGTCCGTAGGTCGACCGCGCGGCATTCACGGAATTGACCGCCGCGCTCTCGAACTGCGAGCCGCGCTGCGAGTCGATGACCACGAGCACCCGGTTCTCGCGCACCGGCTCGAGGCCGATGGCGCCGAGCAGGAAGCGCGACACGATGCTCCCCTCCACGTACAGGGCGTTGGCGGGGAGGTCGATGACGTCCGATGCATTCACCACGTTGGGGTGCGTGATCAGCGTGTCGGAGACGCTGGCCAGCAGCGTCGCGGCCGGCGTGGCGTCGCCGGCGTGGCCGCCGATGGTGCTGCCGATGCCGGTGGGCACGAGGAACACCGTGGTGAAGCCCTCGGCGTTCTCGGCCTGGCGCCGGCGGAAGCGGAACATGGACGGGAGCGTCTCGCGGCGCCGCGCGTCGAGCCCGGCGATCAGGCCCGTCTCGCAGTGGTAGGCCTGCGCGTCGGTGGCGTTGACGGCGAGGCGCACGGGGACTTCGTCGCCCGCCTCGTCGCACACGGCCCGCTCGAGGCGGGAAAGCAGGCGGGCGTGCCCGGGCACGGCCGGTACGTCGAGGGGCTGCTCATGAATGTACATACTGGCCTCCGCCGCTTCGGGTGAGAAAGTCCTCGTAGTTGAAGGCGCGCTCGAGCGTGAGCGTGCCGTCGTCGTGCAGCGAGTAGATGTTCGGCAGATTCACGCCGTTGAACATGTTCGCCTTCACGATGCTGTAGGCGCCCATGTCGGGCACGAACACCCGCGAGCCCACGGCCAGCGGCGCGTCGAACGCGTACTCGCCCAGCACGTCGCCGGCCAGGCAGGTCGCGCCGGCCAGCAGGTAGTGGTGGCCGCCCCGCTCCAGGTCGCCCAACACGTCGGGCGCGAACTGGAACTCGATCACCTCGGGCATGTGGTTCACCGTCGTGTCCAGCACCGCCACGTCGCGCCCGCTGCTCTGGAACAGGTCCACGACCGACGACACGAACGTGCCGGCCCGCCGCGAAATGGACGCGCCGGGCTCGAGGTAGATGTCCAGGCGGTAGCGCGACCGCAGCAGGTCCAGCGCGGCGTGCAGCCCATCGAGATCGGGCCACCGGCGCGGGCGCCGCTGCCAGGGCAGGCGCGCCTCGATGCCCTGTTGCGCGCCGTCGCCGTGGAACAGGTACCCGCCGCCGAGGTCGATCCACGACATCCGCTCGAGCAGGGGCCCCAGCTGGCGATCGAGATGGAGCACCGTCTCCAGCACCGGCGTCGTGTCGAAGGCGTCGCAATTGGTGTGGAAGAGCAGCCCCGTCAGCCCCTCGAGGCGGCCCGGGTCGCGCGCGAACAGGTCGCGGATCTCCTCCACGTTGGCGCCGAGCTTCGAGTGCCGGCTGCACGGATCGTACCGTTCGTCGGCCACGTTCGAGAGCCGCGGATTCACCCGCAGCCCGCACTTCGTCACTCCCCCGGCACGGTCGCGGAACTGCTCCCACTGAGTGAGCGAGTTGAAGCTCACGTGGTCGGACATGTGGAACAGGTCATCGGCGTCGGCGGGGCGGATTCCCGGCGACGTGAGGTGCACCACGCCGCGCCAGCCGAGCACGTCGCGGGCCAGCCGCGCCTCGAACAGCGAGCTGGCGTGGAACCCGTCCACGAACGGAGCGATGACGCGCAGTCCGCCGGGCACGGCGAACGACTTCATCGCGAACAGGAGATGCGTGCGCTCGCCGCGGATCGCCTCGCGCGCGAGCCGCGCGTCCTCGGCGAGCTGCGCCTCGTCGTACACGAAGGCGGGCGTTTCGATCTCCTCCGTGCGCAGCGCGTCGAGCAAACGGTCGGTGCTCATCAGAGCCTCCGGGTGAGAGACGAGCGGCGCGGCGCGTCGGGGGGCGCCCCGAACGGCAGCTCGACGCCGAGGTGCGCCAGCAGCCAACCGCGCCGATCGGGCGGGCGGTACACGCCGGCCAGGCCCGCCGTGAGGGCAACGGCCGGCGCCGGGTGGAACGTGCGCGCCACCGCCGCGCCGACCTGCAGCATGTCGCCGGCTGCGGCGCGATAGTACGCGCTGCGGTTCAGGGCCACGCCGGCGAACAGCTCGGCGGCCAGCCCCGGCCAGGCGCGGCCCACGCCCAACTCGGCCTGCGAGGCCGCGTCGGGATCGTGGCCCACGTTGCGCGTCAGCAGCACGCGCACCGGATACCGGCTCGACGTCGTGTACTGCACGCCGAGCTCGGTGACCGGCGATGCGAAGTCCTGGCTCGCGCGCGGGAACATGTACGCCGTGAGCCGCAGCTCCGCGGTCCCGGCCAGCGAGGCGATGCGCAGCGCGGCGGTCACGTCCTCCTCCGCCCACGAGCCGTCCACCGCGCCCGCGACGGCGCCCTCGACCGACGCCGGTCCCCACTCCGCGGCAATCCAGGGCTGGAGGGCCGGCACCGGCGTATACTCGACGCCGCGCCAGACGACCGCGTTCGCCAGCTCGCCGCCTCCCGTCAGGGTGCAGCAGCCGCTCGCCTGGAACGCGACGGCTGGCCGCGACGCGGCCAGCGCGACGACGAGCAACCCCGCGGCGCCGAGGTGCCGCCGCCGATCATGCCCACGTCGCTCGCGCTCGTCCATGCCGACGGTCCTCCACTCGCGTGGCAGATCCCGTCGGTTCAGCGCTGCATGTCCGGTGCCAGCGATGCCGCACCGGATGCGGCGCGCGCAAGTCGCTTGGCGAGCGCCGGTTGCGCGGCCCGGGCGCCGCGGCGCGGTGGGCGCGTTGGGACATTGTGCCCCGCTGGCGGGCGCGGTGGGACAGAACTCCCCGCGCCGCGCCCGCCAGCCTGCTCAGCGCCGGCTCAGCCGGCGAAGCAGTAGTTACAGCCCTTTTCCTGCGCCCGACCGACGGCCATCACGCCCGAGGGCACGACCTGGATGCCGGGAATGACGTGGGCGAGCAGATCCTTCGTGACCTCGCCGGCGTTGCCGCCGGTCTTGCCGGCGATGGTCATGCCGAGCACGCCGAGCGCCACGTTGCATACGCCGATCAGGACTCCGGCCTGCAGCAGCGGCTTCACGCCGACGCCCTTGACCGGCAGGTTGGTGATATCGGCGTACACATTGCGCGTGGCGGGCTGGCCGGCATCTTCGACCTTGAGCTGCGCCCCGAAGCCGTACTTGGCCCACATCGCGTCGTCCAGGGCAAGGGGCGCGCCTTGGTGGCGCAGAATCACCACCGCCGTGTCGGCGGCCGCCGTGGTTTTGTACGTCGCGTTCATCGTGTCGATGTAGACGCGCGGCCAGACCACGGGCATGCCGCCGTTGGCGGCGGGCGCGTCGAACACGATGCGATGGCGTCCCCGGATCCGGTTGAACCACGCCTCGAGCGCAGGATCGTCGGCCGCCGGCGCGGGCTCGGCCAGGAGCCGGGCCGGGGCGATCGCGGCGAGTCCGGCGGCGCCGGCCAGGCGCGCGAGGAACCCGCGGCGGTGAGTGGTGAACGGCGGAGCGTCGCGCATGGGGAGCCTCCGGGGGTTGGATGGAAGGCCCGAAACTACCGCGCCCGAGGCCCGATCGTGAGCCCCCGACGGGCGCCCCCGCAGCCGCCGGCAAGGGCCGGCGACGTCAGGCCCGTGACAGCCCGGCGGGTACCGGCGTCCCGACGAAGTCCAGATGCCGCAATGTATTGCATCTGTTCCCGGGCCGCCGACATGCACCCGATTGCTCCCCAGCGCGCCGAGGGTATACTTTTGGGCTGGACGAAGCCACCGAGTACCCGGCGCGTGGGCGCCGGCGCGATGCACCTGAGGACCCGCGGGGCGGGAAGACCGCCCGCGGCCGGCCCGATCGATCGGCCTTCAACCCTGGCGACATGCGCATCTGCCTCGTCACGCCATACGATCTTTCTTATGACGGCGGCGTCAATCGACATATCATCACCCTGGCCCACGCCCTGCGGCGGATCGGCCACCATGTGAACGTGCTGGGTCCGGCCAGCGGGATCGTGCCTCCCCGCTGTGACAGTCTTCCCGGGGTCGTCCCGGTGCGGGGCAACGGCTCGCGGGCCCGCGTCGGTCTCCTCGTTTCCAAGACGGCGGTGCGCCGCTACCTCCGCCGCGGCCGGTTCGACATCATCCACGTCCACGAGCCCTGGGTGCCCGGGCCCGGGCGGTACGCCGTGCGCGCGTCCACCGTGCCGGTGGTCGGAACCTTCCACACCTACGCCGAGTCGGAAGGCAGCCTGGGGCGGATGGCGCGCCGCGCGCTGGCCCGCCCCCTGCGGCGGCTCACGCTGGGCATCGCGGTGTCGGGGCCGGCGGCGGAGTTCGCCCGGGGCGTGTTCGACGGACCCATCCACATCGTGCCCAACGGCATCGATCCCTCGGCGTTCGCCCTGCGCGGCGCGCACGCCCCCGACGGACTCAGTCTGAGTCCGCGCGAGGCCGGGCCCCTGCGCCTGCTCTTCGTGGGGCGCTTCGACGAGCCGCGCAAGGGGCTCAAACACCTGCTGGCCGCCGCCGCGCTGCTGCGCGACCGCGGGCGCGCGCTGGAGCTGCGCATCGTCGGGCACGGCGATCCCGAGCCGTTCGGCGAGCTGGCCCGCCACTCGGGCGCCCAGTTCCTGGGCCGCCAGGACGATCAGCAGCTGGCCGAGATGTACCGCTGGTGCGACGTGTTCTGCGCGCCGTCCACGCACGGCGAGAGCTTCGGCATCGTGCTCATCGAGGCCATGGCCAGCGGCCGGCCGGTGGTGGCGAGCGACATTCCGGGCTACCGCGACGCGTCGGTGGGGGCGGCGATCCTCGTGCCGCCGGCCGATCACGCGTCGCTGGCCGACGCGATCGAGCGCGCGGCCGACGACGAGCGGCTGCGCCACCATGTGGTGCGGCAGGGTTGGCAGCGGGCGCACCAGCTGGCGTGGAGCCGAGTGGCGCTCACCGTCAATGCGCTGTACGAAGACGCACTGGCGGGCGCCGCGCGGCGCGAGCCCGTCGGCGTCCCGGCGTGACGGACGGCCCGCCGCTCACCACCCCCTTCCGGAAGGACGGGGCGCTGGGCAGCGTGATCATTCCCGTGGCCCGGCGGCTGGCGCGCCATTACTTCCGCGTCCGCGTGTTCGGCGCCGACCGGATTCCCGCCGACCGGCCGGTGATCTACGTGGCCAAGCATCCCCAGTCGTTTCTCTATCTCGAGACGGTGATTCTGGGGCTCGTCGCCTTCTGGGACGACGACAAGCCCGCCATCCGCGTGCTGGAGAAGACGAATACCTCCATCCACCGCACGCCGCTGCTCGGCTGGTACCGCCGGCAGGTGAACGCCCTGCCGGCGGGTGAGGAGTACGCGCTGGACGCGCTGACCCACGGCGAGTCGCTGCTCATCTACCCGGGCGGCTCGCGCGAGCTGTACGGTCCGCAGGATGAGCTGCGCTGGCAGGGGCGCACCGGGTTCGCGCGGCTGGCGATCCGGACCGGCGTGGCGGTGCTGCCGTTCGCGATCGTCGGCGCCGACCAGCAGCACCTGAGGCGCGCCTCGGTGTTCGGGGCCGGCGTCTGGCTGCCGCCGTTCCCGCTCCCCGCGCCGCTGGACTATCGATTCGGCGCGCCGATCGCTCCGCCGCCGCCCGGAAGCGATCCGGCGGAGTTGGCCTTACTCGCCGAGTCGGCGGTGCGCGAGCTGCTGCGCGCCGGCCGCGCGGCGCGGCGCCGCATCCCGTGGGCGCGCGGGGATGCGGCGCTGCCCGAGCCCGACGCCGGATGAGCGCCGCCGCGCCGGTGCCGGCCACGCCCCTCGATTTCTCGCGGTGGCGCTACCGGTTCGGGTACCGCAACCTCGCGCGGTGGATGGCGCGCTACCATGGAATGCGCGTCACCGGCGCGCCACTCCGCGGGCCGTGCATCTACGTCACCCACCACGGGGCCGGGTATCTGAACGTGGACCTCGCGCTCGCCGTCTACTTCATCGCCTGGCGCGACTGGTGGGAGGCCGAGGGGCCGCCGCCGAATCTCCGCATCGCGGCGGCGGTGGGGAATCCGCTCGAGCGCGCGATTCCCGGGCTGGCCGGAATCAAGCGCGACGCCGGGCTCATCGATCCGTCGGAACGCTCGTGCCTGCAGGCGCTGGAGGCCGGACACCAGCTGCTCATCACGCCGGGCGGCCACCGGGAGGCCAGCCCGCGGTCGCGCCACTACCGCCTGCGGTGGGACAACCGCTACGGCTTCGCGCGACTGGCCGTGCGCACCGGACTGCCGATCGTGCCCCTTGCCACGGTGGGCGGCTACGCGGCGTATCCCGGGTTCGCGATCGGCCGGCTCTCCTTCTGGAGTCCGCTGCCGCTGCCGGCGCGGCTCGACCTGGCGATCGGCGCGCCGATGGCCGTGCCGCACGACCCGGAGCGCTGGCGCGACCCCGAAGTGGTGCACCCCGTGCAGCAGCGCGCGCGCGCGGCAACGCAGGCGCTGTACGACGACCTGCTGTCCCGGCGGAGGCGCCGCCCGTGACGCGCATCCTGGTGGCCGGCGACTGGCACCTGGGCACGTACAGCGCGCCCGGGCAGGAGCGCCTCGCGCTGGCGTTCCTGCGCCAGGCGGCCGACCGCGGCGACTCGGTGATCCTCAACGGCGACATTTTCGAAGGCCTGTTCGAGCCGGTGGCGCGCGCCGAGCGCGCGCACCCGGCGGTGAGCGCGCTCATCGCCGAGCTGGCCGCGGCCGGCGTGCTGCGGCGCACCGAAGGGAACCACGACCCGGGAACGGGGGCCGCGCGGATCGTGCTCGAGCATCCCCCCGTCGGCCGCGTGCTGGTGGCCCACGGGCACCAGGTGGATCCGGTGCACGACTCCGGCATCGGCAATTTCGGCGACGGGATCTCGCGGCGGTTCGGGCGCCTGTCGCTGGTGCGCGGCGCGGCGAGCGTGGCCGAGGCGTTCGTGGCGGGCACGTTGGCGTCGCGCGTGGACCGCATGTACCGCCGCCGCTGCCTGGCCATGGTGGAGCGCGCCGGGTGCGCGCTGGGCGTGTTCGGCCACAACCACCGGCGGCATCTCGCATCCGGCGACGCATACGCGAACGCCGGCCGGCTCCGGCGCGCGCGCCTCGAGTACCTCGTGCTCGACGCGTCGGGCGCGGCGCTGCGCGACTTCACGGCGTCCGGCGACGCGGCCGGGGCGCGCGCGGCCTCGTGATCGCCGCGGTCCTGGCGTTCCTGGCCCGCTGGCAGTACCTGGGCGCGTTCATCGGGATCTTCCTCGAGGAGTCGGGCGTGCCGCTCCCCGTGCCGGGCGACGTGTTCATCGCCGCGCTGGGTGCCTCGGGCCGCGCAGGGCACGCGAACTACTTCGTCACGACGCTCATCGTGGTCGGGGCGACGGTGACGGGCAGCGCCATCCTGTTCGAGATTTCGCGGCGGCTCGGCGAGCCGCTGCTGCGCAAGATCGGCCATCGGTTCGGCTTCGATGGGGGGCGCGCCGACCGCGTGGAGGAATGGCTCAACACGCACGGCACGCTCACCGTGGCGCTGGGGCGGCTGGTGCCGGGCTTCCGGATCCTGCTCAC
>JAGWRI010000076.1 GCA_028876525.1 Gemmatimonadota bacterium
GAACTCGGCGTACGGGAACAGGCTCCACTGGGCGGCCGGCGCCACGCGGAGGGCGCTGCGATGGTTGTCCACCGTGGACGAGTGCAGCGACGCCGAGCCGCCCACCGAGAAGTGCGGGCCGTCGCTCTTCACCACGAACGCCGAGCCGTCGTAGCCGTTGGTGTAGCTCGTGATCTGGCTGGTGTCGCTCAGCACGAAGTGGCGCTCGGTATAGGCGCCGCGCGCGAAGAAGCGCACGTGCCAGGCGTCGGTCGTGCGGTCGGCGGTGAACGATCCCGTGCCCGAGACGATCCTGGACGACTGCTCGCTTTGCCCGGCGCCGTTCACGATGGTGCGGAACACCCAGAAATTCCACGGGTCCGTGGCCGGCGTGGCCGATTCGGGCTGGCCGTCCTGCGGCGGGGTGTAGGTCACGTCGAGCTGGCTCACGGCGCGGGTCTCGTTCAGGTACGGGACGAGTCCGAGCTTGAGGTAGCGCACGATGGTCGCTCGGCGCTGGTCCTCGGTGGCGTCCAGCGGGGTGGACAGGCGCATCGTGTCCACCCTGTCGGCGAACCGGCCGAGGCCGATGAACTGGACCGTGTACGACCGGCCGCCGCTGCCCGTCGGCTCGGTGGTGAACAGCACCTGGACGTCGGCCTCGGTGCGGTCGCGCACGTAGTTCACGAACGGGATCTCGGTGCGGACGTAGTCCAGGCGGCAGGGGCAGTGGTCCACGAAGATGCGCAGGGTGGCGCTGTCGGTGGCGGCGGTGGTGCCCTGGGCGCGGGCGGGGCGGGGGGAGAGGGCGGCGATCGCGGCGAAGGCGAGGGCCAGGGGCGCGACCGAGCGCGCGAGCGTTGACTGCATCTCGGTGGAGGAGGTGCCGTGTGAGCGGGTGGATGGCGGATGCGCCGCGGAGGGGGACGCGGGCGGCGGACGACGGAGGGCACAGGATTCGAACCTGTAAGCCGCTTTCGCGGCGCCGGTTTTCAAGACCGGTGCAATAGCCGTTCTGCCAGCCCTCCTACAGGAGGCAATCTAACGAGTGGATTCCGGACGGCGTCCGTGCCTCACCGGCCCGCGTGGGCGTTCGGCTCGAGAATCCGCAGCACCGGCTTCCCGCCCAGGTCCTGCAGCGGCAGGTACACCCAGTGTGTGCGCGGATCCACGCCGACGGTGTGGGCATGCGGGAGTCGCACCGTTCCCAGGACGTGAAGCTCGCGCCCGTCCGCCGCGAATTCGCTTACGAGTCCGGATTCCGACGCGACGTAGAGGCGCCGCCACCCGGAATCCCAGGCGAGGACGTCGGGGTCGTCGCCCACGCGGTGCGTGGCGATGACCTGCATCGTCCGCAGGTCGACGACCTGGAGTACCGCATTGCCCTCGCTCGAAACGAAGGCCAGGCGGCCGGCCTCGTCAAGCGTGAACCCGTGCGGCCTGTCGGACCCCGGCAGGTCGTACCGCTGCACGATCGCCTCCGTGGCGGGATCGATGGCCACGAGCTGTTGGCGTGTCTGCACGGCCACCAGAATGCAGTGGGAAACCGAATCGTAGCGGGTATTGCCCGCCTCGCCACCGAGCGGAATCGTCGACCGCTTCAGGTTCGTCCGCGCGTCAATCACGACGTCGGCGGCGCCCGCCTCGTCCGACACGAACACCTTCTGTTCCGCCGGCGCGTACGCGATGCCGTCGGGAAACCGAACGCCGCCAACGCGCGCGCCGATCTTCAGTGTCTGATCATCGACGACCGCTACCTCGTGCCGCCCCGCGGCCGAGACATAGACCGCGTGCTGCTCCGGCACCGCCCACACGCCGGTCGCGCGGTCCACGCCTGATACGGTCGCCAGCACCTTCGACGCGTCGAGGTCGAACACGACCAGCTGCCCGGCGTCCATGTGACTGATGTAGAGGCGGCGGGCCGTGGGATCGATGCTCTGATAATCGAAGCGGTTGGCCGGACCCGGGAGCGGTACGTCACGGACGACTCGCAGCGCTCCGCGCGGCGCGTCAGCCGGCGTGGCGAGCGACGGTGTCGTCCAGTCGGAGGGTGTGAGCGAACCGGGCGCGGCCACGCACGTCGGCGCCGCCACGTCCGCCTGACCGACGAGCACGGGGCCGTGCACCGCGGGCCACACCGCCGCCAGCAGCGCGACTGCCGGCGCCCCGCGCGCCATCAACACTCTTCCCATCATCCGTGCCCCTCCTTCGACTTGGCGAACGCCGCATAGAGATCGTCGAATAGCGCCGCGCCCCGGACCAGCCGGTCGTCGTCGTGCGGGTGGGCCGCCGCGATGCCGGCGATGAGGCGGCCCAGCCCCGGCGCTTCGTCGCGCCCGAATTTGCCGTCCTTGCAGTCCACGTCGTGCACGATCTCGCCAAGCCGCCGCAGGGCGTCGTCATCGGGTACGAACCGGCGCGCGAGCACCTCGAATGTGCAGGCGTCCCCGACGTGCGTGAACTCCCCCTCGAACATGTCGAACCGCAACTCCTGCTCGCGGACCTTGTATTTCCTGGGATCCACGAAGCGAAACCGCGCCTCGGGATCGACGAAGCGGCGAATGAGCCACGCGCTCGCGATGCGGTCCACGTGCACCTGGTGCCGGGTGACCCAGGTGCGCCCGCGCCATTCGGCCACGGCGTCCAGACGATGCCGGGGAGCCGTGTCGCGCCGCTGCGTAAGGCGGCGGCCCACCTCGCCCAGCAGGCTGGCGGCGGCTTCGCGCTTCGGGGCGCCGAAGAAGTCGAGGGCCGCATTCGAATCGAAGCGGTGCCTGAGGCGCGCCAGCTCGCGCTCGAGTGCCCGGCGGCGCGTCGGACCCGCGGCCTTCCGCCCCGCCACCGCCCGCGCCAGGGCGCGCGCGTCGGCGAGGACCGCCGCATACTCCTCGTCGCGAGCCGCGGCGAAGAGTTCGCGAACTCCGGCGTCGCTCAGTCCCTCGATGAGTGACGCATCGGCAATCACGGCCTCCCCTCCGCTCTCGCGGATCTCCCGCGCCACCCAGTCGAAGTCCTCACGCGTGTCGGGGCGGTGCGGCAGCACGTACACCGAGTTCTTGATGGCCACCGCGCCGATCCGTTGCAGGCGACGGCTGACCTTCACCCGGACATAGGCCGGCGTGGGGGGGAGCTGATGAATGAGCAGCAGCCAACTCGTGGCCGGCCCCGGATCGGGGTCACCCCCGACGTGGCGCGCCGGATCTGGCATGGGCCGATGGGAGAGTCGTGGGGTATCACAACCGATGCTACAAGTGTATCATTGGTCCCGGGTCGCGGCAACCCGGCGCGCCGGCCCGCGTTTCCGCCGTCGAATCCCTGATTCCTGGAGGCTGTCATGCTGCCACACGGCTCGTTTGCGCACCTTGCCCGACCCACCATTCGCGCCGTCGCGCTTGCCGCGATGGCGGCGAGCGCGGCATCGGGACAACAGTCCGCGGGTGCCGTTCCGTGGGCTGCGGTCACTCAGGCCATCGGGCGCACCGGCACGCCGCTTCCTGGTGGCGTGATGAAGTACGGATTCCCGCGCTCCGATCTCCACGTCACCGTCGGCGACGTGCCGGTCAAGCCCGCGCTCGCGCTCGGTGGCTGGGTCGCGTTCCGGATGACGGGCCCGGACCGCGCGATGGCGATGGGCGACCTCGTCCTGACGCCTGAGGAAGTCGCGCCGGTCATGCAGGCGCTGCAGAGCGGCGGTGTCGAGCAGGCGGCGCTGCACAACCACCTGCTCGGGGAGACCCCGCGGCTCATGTACATGCACGTCATGGGCACAGGCGACCCGGTCAAGATTGCGACGGCCATCCGCCGCGCGCTGGAGTTGACGGGAACACCCGCGCCCGACGCGGCCCCTCCGGGGGCGGCCGCCGCGGCGATCGATCTCGACACGGCGGCGATCGCGCGGGCGCTCGGTCGATCCGGCGCGGTCATCGGCGGCGTGTACCAGGTGGGCGTTCCCCGCGTGGAGCGGATCACGGACGCGGGGCAGGAGATCCCGCCGACCATGGGCGTCGCCACGGGGATCAACTTTCAGCCGACCGGCGGGGGAAAGGCCGCGATCACGGGGGATTTCGTGCTCCTTCCGAGCGAGGTGAATCCCGTGATCCGCGCGCTGCTGAGCCACGGCATCCGGGTGACCGCGATCCATTCCCACATGCTCGACGAACGTCCGCGGATCTTCTTCATGCACTTCTGGGCGAACGACAACGCGGTCGCGCTCGCCCGCGGCGTGCGCGCGGCGCTCAACCTGATGCACGTCAAGCAGCCGTGATGCGATTCTGGCGTTCGGTTCCTTGAAGGCCGCCATTGCGGGGCCGATCCGATGACCGATTGGCCCGGCCTCCCCGTCGCGCCCCTGCTGGCCATAGTGGCGTTTGCAGCCGCCACGCTCGCGGCGGTCACGGGATTTGGCGGCGCGGCAGTCCTGCTGCCGGTGCTGGTGGGCGCGTTCGGCATGCGCGACGCGATTCCGATTCTGACCGTGGCTCAGCTCATCGGAAACGGCAGCCGCGTTTGGTTCAACCGCCGCGAGGTGGACCTCAAGGTCGTCCTCTGGTACGCGGTGGGGGCCGTGCCGCTGGGGCTGGCCGGCGGCTTCCTGTTTGCGGTCGCGCCCTTGCGCAGCCTCGAGCGGGTGCTCGGCGTCTTTCTCATCCTGATCGTCGTCTGGCGGCGCCGCCCCCGTCGCCGGGAGCCGCGGGGATTTCCCGTGCAGACGTTCGCCGCAATCGGGGCCGGCTCGAGCATGCTGTCGGCGGTGGTCGGCAGCGTGGGTCCGGTCATGGCGCCGCTGTTCCTGGCGTACGGGCTGACCAAGGGGGCCTACATCGGCACCGAGGCGCTCGCAACCGTCGTGACGCACATGGCCAAGCTGGTGGCCTACGGTGAGACGTCGGTCATCACCTGGCGCGACGCCGGCATCGGGCTTGCGCTCGGTCCGCTCATGGTGGCCGGCTCGTATACGGGCAAGCGGATCACCGACCGGCTGGCCGTGCGCACGTTCACGATTCTCATCGAGCTTACGATGCTCGTGGCGGGCGCCGTGTTTGCAATTCGCGGGTGATGCGCCGGCTGCGTTCCGCGCCGACGCCGGAAATCCGATTCGGCGCGGTCGGAAGCGATCGCGGAGAGATGCGCGACGCGCCCGAATAGCCACATCGTTGCCACACTCGGTCCGACGAACCGCCGTTCACAAGCCGGGTAACGCCATCAGCCACGTTGGTTTGGCTCTGCTTCACCTACCCGACACAGCACCAGCTTTCAACACCGGTGCTATAACCGTTCTGCCAGCCCTCCCCTCCGAGCCAATCCAATCATCACGGTTGACGATCGGGCGGCGGTTGGCGTCTCGGCGCGACGCTCCACGGGGCTTTGGCGCCGTCCTCCGTTCTCTCGGTTCCCGTCCGTATGCCGCTCGTTGCACCTTCAACGGTCTGAGCTGCACCGGTGCGACCGCAATGCCAGGGCCGGCCCCGGCGCTGGCGACCGCCCGCCCCCCGCCCTAGATTGCGACCAGCCGCCAGGGGTATCACGGCGCACTCCGCGCCGCGATTGAGAGAGTCCCTTGGAACCTGATCCGGGTCACACCGGCGTAGGGAGCGCGGCGTGTCGCGATGCCGTTCCGGTCTCCGGAGCCCGCGCGCCACCCGTTGCGGTGGCGTGCGTTTTTTTTCGCCCGCCGCCGGCCCCACCGGATCGAGTCTGCACCGATTGGCAGGAGCGATCACATGGCCACGACCGTCCGCAACGCCCCGCCCCAGCCCGCCGCCACCGGCGACTACGGCGACGCGTTCCCCAACTCCCGTCGCGTGTTCGTCGAGGGACCGGCCCCGCACGGGGTGCGCGTTCCCTTCCGCGAGATCGCGCTCTCCGGCGGCGAGCCGCCGCTCCGCGTCTACGACACGAGCGGCCCGCAGGGCCACGACCCGTTGGTCGGCCTGCCCAGACTCCGCGAACCGTGGATCCGCGCCCGGGGCGGCGGAGGGTCCGTGACCCAGATGCACTACGCCAGACAGGGCGAGATCACCGCGGAAATGGAATTCGTGGCCCTGCGCGAAGGGCTGCCCGCCGAGCTGGTGCGCGACGAGGTGGCGCGCGGCCGCGCGATCATTCCCGCCAACGTCAATCACCCCGAGCTCGAGCCGATGATCATCGGCCGCAAGTTCAAGGTGAAGATCAACGCCAACATCGGGAATTCCGCGGTCAGCTCGTCCATCGACGAGGAAGTCGAGAAGCTCCGCTGGGCCACCCTCTGGGGCGCCGACACGGTGATGGACCTCTCCACCGGCAAGGACATCCACGAGACCCGCGAGTGGATCCTGCGCAACGCGCCGGTGCCCATCGGCACGGTGCCCATCTACCAGGCGCTGGAGAAGGTCGGCGGCGTGCCCGAGGACCTCACCTGGGAGATCTACCGCGACACACTCGTCGAGCAGGCCGAGCAGGGGGTGGACTACTTCACCGTCCACGCCGGCGTGCTCCTGCGCTACATCCCGCTCACCGCCAAGCGGATGACCGGCATCGTCTCGCGCGGCGGGTCGATCATGGCCAAGTGGTGCCTGGCCCACCACCGGGAGAACTTCACGTACACGCACTTCCGCGAGATCTGCGACATCATGCGGGCGTACGACGTCTCGTTCTCGCTGGGCGACGGCCTGCGCCCCGGCTC
>JAGWRI010000077.1 GCA_028876525.1 Gemmatimonadota bacterium
GCAGCCGGCGCGGCGCGCGGCGGCGCTCGACCCGGCCGTCGCGCTCCGCAGCGACTAGCGCGGCGGGGTCACGCGGGCGCGGCGCCGGGAAGCGCCGGGCCCGCGGGGACCGCGACTTCGACCTCGAGCACGAAGGTGCGGCGGTCGTGCGGCGCGAGGCCGCCCACGCCCATCACCTGGCGCGAGACCACCTCGCCGCGCGCGTCGCGCACGGTGAGGAGCACGGAATACTCCCATCCGGCCTCGCCGCCCGCCTGCTCGATGGTGCCCTCGACGCGCAGCGGCGAGAAGCGTTCGCCCTCGACGTCCCGCCCGGCCGTCGGGCGGTCGCCGGCCCGCAGATGGTGCCGGCACACCGGGCAGATCGCGGCACTCTCCAGGATGGTCTGCCGGCAGTGCGGGCAGACCCGGGTGCGGCCGGGCGCCATCCCGCGCGCCGTGGTCATGACGCCGGGCCGGCCTCCGTCCTCGCATTCGGTTTCCGCGCCGCGGCAGCGGGCCCGTCGTCCCACCCGAACTCGACCCGCCCGCGCATCCGGGATCCGGCGGCGACGGTCAGCGAGGCCGCCTTCAGGTCGCCGGTCAGCACGCCCGACTCCAGCAGTTCCACGCGCGAGGCGCCGGTGATGTTGCCTTCGATCTCGCCGCCGACGGTGACCGTCTCGGCCTGGATGCCGCCCACCAGCTTCGCCCCGCGCTCCACGGCGAGATTGCCGTGCACGTTGACGTCGCCGTGGAAGCGGCCGGCGATGCGGATGTGCCCCGTGCCCTCGATCTTGCCTTCGATGCTGAGGCCGGATCCCAGCACGGACTCGACGGACGGAACTTCGGGGGCGCGGCGGGGCGGCGCGAAGGCGGCGGGGGCCGTGTCGAGGCGGGGTTCGGCCTCCGGGCGCGCGAGCGGCTCGGGGACGGTGAGCAGGTCGTCGCGCTTGCTCGTGGCGGGCTCCTTCCAAATGGCCATGGCTGGGGAATCCGGTTGAGGGTGGGGAGTGGCCTGGCTCGCGCGGCGCGCGCGAGGCGGACGTTCGCCGACCGTTACCCCCGAGGCCGCGGCGGGTGCCCAACCGCCGATCCGGCGACTCCATGCAGGCCGACGCGGACGCACTTTCGCCCGCCGCGCGTTCTCGACAGCTTTGGGCACCCCCACGGCGCTCCGCCTCCTGCCGTGGGGTTGTTCGTAAACTCGCCAAGGAATCAGTTGCCATGATCAGACATCGTGTCGGCCGAGCCCGGTGGTCCATGGGCCCCGCGGAGCTGTGCGCTCTGCTCCTTCTGTTCGCGGCGGCCCCGGCCGCAGCGCAGTCCCTCTACATGCCGCGCAACGTCAAGCGGGCCGTCGCCAACGGCACGCGCGCGCTGGACGGCCTCCCCGGCCCCCGCTACTGGCAGAACCGGGGCCGCTACGACATCACGATCGCCGCGATGCCGCCCGACCGGCGGGTGAGCGGCACCGAGCAGATCACGTACTACAACAACAGCCCGGACACGCTGGCGTCACTCGTGTTCAAGCTGTTCCCGAATTCGCACCGGCCGGGCGCGCCGCGCGACGGCGGCGCGTCGGAGGGCTCGCTCACGTCGGGGGTGCACATCCGGTCGTTCGCCGTGAACGGGACGCCCGAGAAGTGGGTGGACAACCCGCGGTTCTTCAGCTGGCAGCCGGTGAAGCTCCCGGTGGCGCTGGCGCCGCACGACTCGGTGCGGTTGGCCTTCCGCTGGTACTACGACCTGCCGCGGCTGCCCAGCCGCCAGGGCGTGATCGACTCGACGACGTTCTACATCGCCTATTTCTACCCACGGGTGGCCGTGTACGACGACTACAACGGCTGGGATACGATGGACCACGCGGGGCACGAATTCTACAGCGACTTCAACGACTACGACGTCACGGTGAACGTGCCCGCCAACTTCGTGGTCTGGGGCACGGGCACGCTGACCGACGCCGCGCAGCTCCTCCAGCCCGGTCCGCTGGCGCGCTACCAGGCGTCGTTCGCCTCCGACTCGACGATTCACGTCGCCACGGGCGCGCAGATCCACGGCGGCGAGGTCACCGCCCAGCAGGCGATGAACAGCTGGCACTTCACCGCCACCGACATCCCCGACATGGCGTTCGGCGTGAGCGACCACTACGACTGGGACGCGGCGAGCGTGGTGGTGGACGACGCCGCGCACCGCCGGGCCAGCGTCCAGGCGGCGTACAACGACACCGCGGCCGACTTCCACCAGATGGTGCAGTTCGGGCGCCACGCGCTGGACTACCTGTCGCACGAGTGGCCGGGAGTGCCCTACCCGTACGAGAAGACGACCGAGTTCCAGGGCGGCGCGGGCATGGAATACCCGATGATGGCCAACGACCAGTCGTATTCCGACCCGGCGTTCGCCCAGTTCGTGGCCGCGCACGAGATCGCGCACACCTACACGCCCTTCTACATGGGCACGAACGAGACGCGATATGGATTCATGGATGAAGGCTGGGCCACGACGTTCGAGTACCTGATCAACCGCGTGGACATGGGGGTGGACAAGGCCACTGCCCTGTTCAAGCAGTTCCGCGTGGCCCGCTGGGCCGCCGATCCGTCGCCCATGGAGGACCTGCCCATCGTCATTCCGTCCGACGCCCTCACCGGCGGCGCGTACGGCATCAACGCGTACGGCAAGCCGGCGCTGGGCTACCTGGCCATGAAGGACATGCTGGGCGACGCGCTGTTCAGGAAGTGCCTCCACGCCTACATGGCGCGGTGGCACGGCAAGCACCCCAGCCCGTGGGACTTCTTCTACACCTTCGACAACGTGGCCGGTCGCCGGCTCGACTGGTTCTGGACCAACTGGTTCTTCGGCTACAACTACATCGACCTCGGCATTACCGGCGTGACGCACCGCGGCGGCGACCTGGCCGTGGCGGTGGCGAACGTCGGCGGCATGGACGCGCCGTTCGACCTCGTGCTGCACTTCGCCGACGGCGCCACGCAGCGCGTGCACGAGACCGCCGCCGTGTGGGAGCACGACCAGGCGGCCACCACGGTTACCGTGCGCGCCGCCAGGGCCGTGAAGGCCGTGGAGATCGACGGCGGGATCTGGATGGACGCCAACCCGGCGAACAACAGCTGGACCGTGAAGTACTAGCGGGCCGACCTCGATCGGGCAGGAGCGGCCGCGGCGCCCCCGGGCGCCGCGGCCGCCGTCTATCGCACCACCGCGTAGTGGTGCTGCACGACGCCGTCCTCGAACGCCCGCGTCGCTGTATCGCCGGCGGGTTCCGCGAGAAGACGTAGTTCTTCACCCTCGGGTCGAACGCCGCGCCCGGGATTCCCTGCTTCTGGAACTCGAGCAGCGTGTCGCGCGTCTTCCGCCCCCGGAGAATCGAGTCGATGGACGCGCAGCACTCGGGCATCCCGTAGTCGCCCGGCGGATGCGGCCGATCCAGCCAGTCCACGCCGCCGTCCCCGCGCGCGATGTATCCGTCGGCGCCGGTCGCGATCTCGCAGATGATCCTCCGCGCGGCAGCGGTTGGATGGGCGGTGTTCCCGGCAGTCATCGTCGGTCGAGCATACGTCGAGCGAGGGGGTCTGGCCAGATCGCGCCGCGGGCGCGATTCTCTGGACGCGCCCCCCGACGCGCCGCCCCACCTCCCACCGCCTACGGAGACCGTCCGGTGCCCACCCCAGAAGAGCTGCTCGACCAGCTCCAGACCGACCTCGAGAACGCGGACTACGACGAAGCGGCGCACGGCATCGACCGCCGCCACTTCGTGTTCCTCTCCCTCGCCGCCGCCGCCGCCACGACGCTGGGCGTGGATTCGGCCAGGGCGCAGAACCGGGGCCGGGCCGGCGCGGCGGCCGGCGCGGCGCAGCAGCAGCAGGAGCCGCCGGTTCCGCTCGGCAACGGCGAGCCGCCGGCCCTCCAGTTCCAGCCCTACCCCGGCGGCACCGGCGCCCTCATGGAGAAGCTCGTCCGCGAGCGCGGCGCCGCCGCATTCCAGCGCGGCACCTACGAGCCCGAGCCGTTCACCGGCGCGCTCCCGTCGTCGGACGACGGGATCGCCTACCTGCCGGCGCACCGCCTCTCGGCGGCGCTCAAGGCCCGCCGGATCACCTCGACGCGCCTCACCGACATCTATCTGACACGGCTCAAGCGGCTGAACCCGACGCTGCTCTGCGCCGTGACGATCATGGAGGACCAGGCGCGCGCCGAAGCGGCGAAGGCCGACGCCGAGATCGCGGCCGGCCGCTACCGAGGCCCCCTGCACGGGCTGCCCTACGGGGTCAAGGACCTGTTCTCCACGAAGGGCGTGCCCACCACCTGGGGCGCCAGGGATTTCGAACATCGTATAATCGACGAGGATGCCGAAGTGGTGGTGCGGCTGCGCGAGGCGGGCGCGGTGCTCATCGCCAAGCTCGCCACCGGCCTGTTCGCGCAGAACGACCAGTGGTTCCGCGGGCGCACCAACAACCCGTGGAATCTCTCGCAGGGCTCCAGCGGGTCGTCGGCCGGCCCCGCCTCGGCCACCGCCGCCGGGTGCGTCGCCTTCGGCATCGGCACCGAGACCTCGGGCTCGATCGTGTCGCCGTCCATCCGCTGCGGGCTCAGCGCCCTGCGGCCGACGTTCGGGAGCGTGAGCCGCTACGGCGGCATGGTGCTGGCCTGGTCGCAGGACCGCGTGGGGCCCATCGTGCGCACGATCGAGGACGCGGCCATGGTGTTCAACGCGATCCACGGCGTGGACCCCAAGGATCCATCCACCGTGACCATGCCCTTCCAGTTCAACCGGCACCTCGATCTCGCGTCGGTGCGCGTGGGCGTGGACGACGAGGCGCCCGCCGAGCTGGTGAACAAGCTCCGCGACCTGGGCATGAAGACGGTGCCCATCGGGGCGCGGCCCAAGGTGGCGGGCATCAGCGGGTCCGTGGGCGGCCTCAACACCGAGTACGCGTCGGCGTTCGACAGCTACGTCCAGACGAAAGCCAGGGAAATGGGGCTCGACCTGAACGCCCTGCCCTCCGGGCCGCGGCGGCTGCCCTACGGCGTGCCCGACGGAAGCCCGATGCCCACCGATCCCCAGGCGCCGGCCGACTGGAATCCGCGGTTCGTGTACGGGCGCACGATTCCCGGCTACGAGTTCCTGAACACCGAGCGCCGCCGGTACATCATGATCCGGGAGTGGGCCGAGTTCACCAAGGACCTCGACATGTACATCGGCGCGCCGTACACGGACATCGGCGAGTGCGCGCAGACGGGATATCCCAGCGCCGTGCTCCCGTACAAGTTCGCCGTGCCGCCGGTGTTCGGCGGCGGGCGGGGCCGCGGCGGGCGCGGCGGCGGCCAGCAGGCCGAGGCCCAGCCCAAACTCGATCCGCAGCCGGTGTGCGGCCAGATCATCGGCACGCTGTACAACGACGACCTGATCGTGTCGGTGGCGCACCAGTTCCAGACGCACGACGACACGGTGAGCCGGCACCCGGCGCTCTGAGCCCGCGGCGCGGCGCACGTCCCATCCGGGCCGCGGCGGGTGCGATCCCCCGCCGCGGCCCGCGCCGTCTCAGAACCGGTAACTGATGGACACGAAGTTCTGCGCGTTGCGCGCGCCGGCCCCCAGCTCGCGATACGCCGAGAACAGCAGGTAGATCGACCGGCCCACGGCCCAGTCGGCGTCGAGGCTGGTCCACGTGACGCGCGACGAGCCCAGCGCCAGTCCGAGCGGCGTCGGGCTCGACGTGCGCAACCCCCCGGTCGCTTCGAGGTGCACCAGCCCGAACGGGTTCGCCTCGGCGCTCAGCGACTGCAGGTCCCCGTTCGACAGCTGCCCCGTGTAGTGCGTGTCGCGCACGTGAACGGCCAGATCCAGCGGGGTCAGCCGCATGACGCCGGCCGATCCGGTGTACGACTGCGCCGCGCCGGCCGCGCCGCCGCTCGTCCGCCGCGCCTCGCCGCTCACCCGGAACCGTCCCTCGAGGTTCAGCGCCGCGCCAGCCCAGACGCCCTGCCGGAAGCTGTTGTCGAACGCGGCCTCGGGGTTCAGAAAATCAGTATAGAGCCGCACGTTCCGCCGATTGTCGATGCCGCCGTCCAGCACGAACGCGTCGGTCACGCTGTACTGCACGGTGCCGAAGGTGGCCGTCGGCGTCATGGTCGCGTGCTCCGCGGCGGCGCGCCATCCGCGGTTGACGTCCACCTCCTGGGTCACGTACGCGGTGAACCGCGACGCGGCGATCATCGCCGTGGCGTACGTGAATTCGCGGTCGATCTGGCCCATCGTGTACGCGCCCACGCCACCCAGGGTGAGCGACCAGACGGGCGCGCCCCCGACGGCGTTGTGCCACTGGACGTACGCGCCGTACTCGCGCGTCGAGTCCGAGAACGCGAAGGTGAACCAGCTCGGCTGGAGCCCGGCAAACGCCCCGGCGCTCCAGTGGGTCCGCGCGTAGTCCAGCGCCACGCCGTCGAACAGCCCCACCGAGGCGCTGGTGGCCGAGAACTGCCGGCCGACCGTCACGGTGGCGGCGCGGCCGGCCGGGTTCCACTGCAGGGCGGCCTTGTACACGCGGGTCACGTCGAGCGGATAGGTCGGCGCGGGATGGGCGCTGTCGGGCGCCGGCAGGATGGACCGCTGCGCGCGGACGTCCACCGACATGCCGAACGGGGAGCCGCCGAGGTGCGAGCCGTCGAGCCGCAGGTCGAACGCGGGCTGCGACATCACGCCGGCGGGGCCGGTGCCCGGATCGACGGTGAGGTAGCGCACGCCGATGCGCCCGCGCAGCCGGTCGGCCCACGGGCGGTACGCGGGCGCCGGCCCGCGGGCCGGC
>JAGWRI010000078.1 GCA_028876525.1 Gemmatimonadota bacterium
CGAGCGCTACCGCGCGCTGTGCGCCGCGATCGGCGAACGGGGCGCGTCGAGTCTGCGCTACGCGAGCACGCTGGACGAGGGGGCCGACGCGGCGGCGGCGATCGCCGGGGCGCTGGCGGCGCGGCTGGCGCTGGACGTGCGGCGCGGCATGACGCAGGCCGGCCCGCACCGCGACGATCTGGCGCTGGCGCTCGACGGGCGCGATCTGCGCGTGTTCGGCTCGGCGGGGCAGCAGCGCTCGGCGGCGATTGCCCTGCGGATGGTGGAGTGGGAGACGCTGCGCGCGGCGTGCGGCGCGGCGCCGCTGCTGCTGCTCGACGACCCGTTCGCCGAGCTGGACGCGCGACGTGCGGCCCGCGTGCTGGCGCTGCTCTCGGAGGCCGGGATCGGGCAGGTGGTGCTGGCCGTGCCGCGCGACGGCGACATTCCCGACGCGTTCACGCGGCTCGAGCGCGCGCGGGTGGAGAGCGGCGCCATCGAACCGTGGGCGGTGCCCGCATGAGCGAGCGCAAGCGCGGGAACCCGACGCGGCTGGGCGACGTGCTGCCGGCGGTGATGGGCGAGGGCAAGCTGGGCGAGCGGCTGGAGCAGGCGGGGGTGATCGTGCGCTGGGCGGCGCTGGTGGGCCCGCAGATCGCGAAGGTGACGCAGCCGTTGTCGGTGGATCGGCAGGGGGTGCTGCTGGTCGCGGTGACGAGCAGCTCGTGGATGAACGAGCTGGCGATGATGGAGCCGGAATTGCTGCGCACGATCAACGAGAAATCGGGGGTTCGCAGGATCGAGCGGATCCGTTGGCGGCTGGTGCGCTAAGCGGTTGGAGGCGAGCGATTTAGGTACACGTTCAGGAGTTGCGAAACCCTCCCGAATCAGTTAGTTTTCGTGGGTTAAGGGGCGCCCGTTTTTTCGGGTTTTGTTCGGGACAATTTTTCGCGCCGGAACCGAGGGCACATGAGCACATCCGCGGACCAAACGGGATCGAAGTACGATGCCGGACAGATTCAGGTTCTCAAGGGACTGGAAGCGGTCCGCAAACGCCCCGGGATGTACATCGGCTCGACGTCGGAGCGCGGACTGCACCATCTCGTGTACGAGGTGGTGGACAACTCGATCGACGAGGCGCTGGCCGGGTACGCCGACCGCGTCGCGGTGACGATTCACGGCGACAACTCGATCACGGTGGTGGACAACGGGCGCGGCATTCCGGTGGACATCCATCCCACCGAGAAGATGCCGGGCGTCGAGCTGGCCATGACCGTGCTGCACGCCGGCGGCAAGTTCGACAAGAGCTCGTACAAGGTGTCGGGCGGCCTTCACGGCGTGGGCGTATCGGTGGTGAACGCGCTGAGCGAAGGGCTGAAGGTGTGGGTCAAGCGCGACGGAAAGGAGCATTACATGGACTTCGAGCGCGGCGTGACGCACACCCGCCTCAAGGTCCTGCGCGACGTGCCGAAGAAGGAGACCGGCACCACGGTGTGGTTCAAGCCCGACGGCCAGATCTTCACCGTGCTCGTCTACTCGTACGACACGCTGGCCCTGCGGCTGCGCGAGCTCTCGTTCCTGAACAAGGGCGTGGTGATCTCGCTCCGCGACGAGCGGGCCGGCCAGGAGCGCGAGGAGACCTTCCACGCCAAGGGCGGGCTCAAGGAGTTCGTCCAGCACCTCAACGCATCGCGCAAGAATCTGCACCCCGAGGTGCTCTACGTCGAGACCACGAAGGACGACGTCGGCATCGAGCTGGCGCTCCAGTACAACGACGGCTACAACGACACGACGTTCTCGTTCGTGAACAACATCAACACGCACGAGGGCGGGACGCACCTCACCGGCTTCAAGTCGGCGCTCACGCGTGTCATCAACACCTACGCGCAGAAGGGGAACTTCCTCAAGAAGGCCGACTTCACGCTTTCGGGCGAGGACGTGCGCGAGGGGCTCACCGCGGTGCTGTCGGTCAAGGTGCGCGAGCCGCAGTTCGAGGGGCAGACCAAGACCAAGCTCGGCAACTCCGAGGTCGAGAGCGCGGTCAAGGCGGTGGTCGGCGAATGGCTGGCGAGCTACCTCGACGAGCACCCGCGCACCGCGAACATCGTGATCGAGAAGGCGGTCTCGGCGGCGCGGGCCCGCGAAGCGGCGCGCAAGGCGCGCGACCTCACGCGGCGGAAGTCGGCCCTCGACGTGGGCAACCTGCCCGGCAAGCTCGCCGACTGCTCGCTCACCGATCCGGCGCTCTGCGAGCTGTACCTGGTGGAGGGCGATTCCGCCGGCGGCTCGGCCAAGCAGGGCCGGAAGCGCGAGTTCCAGGCCATCCTCCCGCTGCGCGGCAAGATCATCAACGTGGAGAAGGCGCGCATCGACAAGGTGCTCTCCAACGAGGAGATCCGCACCATCATCACGGCCGTCGGCGCGGGCATCAAGGAGGAATTCACGCTCGAGTCGGCCCGCTATCACAAGATCATCATCATGACCGACGCCGACGTCGACGGCGCCCACATCCGCACCCTGCTCCTCACCTTCTTCTTCCGCCAGATGCCGGAGCTGATCGAGGCCGGGTTCGTGTACATCGCCCAGCCCCCGCTCTACCGCGTGGCCAAGGGGAAGGACGAGTACTACGCCTTCGACGAGAAGGAACGGGACGAGTTCGTCAAGCGCCTGGGCAACGGCGACGGCAAGAGCGTGAACGTCCAGCGCTACAAGGGCCTGGGCGAGATGAACGCCGACCAGCTCTTCGACACGACGATGGATCCCGAAAAACGCACCCTGCTCAAGGTCAACATCGACGACGCCGTGCAGGCCGACCGGATGTTCCAGACGCTGATGGGAGACGAGGTCGAGCCGCGGCGCGTGTTCATCGAGAGCAACGCGCAGTTCGTGAGCAATCTGGACATCTAGGGCGCGGGAACCGACGGCCGCTCGCTCAGGAACCGCTCGATCCGTTCCCGCAGCGTCTCGTACGTCTCGCGAAAGGCCTGCGTTCGCGCCGCGCCGTCGTCCACCGCGGCCGGATCTGGCATGCCCCAGTGGGCGAACGTGGGATGCCCCGGGAACACCGGGCAGCTCTCCTTGGCGTCGTCGCACACCGTGATCACGAGATCCCACGGCTCGTCGTGGATCTCGTCGATCGTCTTGGGGCGGCGCCCGACCCAGTCGATGCCGTGATCGCACAGCACCGCGATCGCTCCCGGGTTCACCCGCTCGGCGGGCTTCGTCCCGGCGCTCCCCACGCGGAACCGGCCCCGGCCCATCGTGACGAGCAGCGCCTCGGCAATCTGGCTGCGCGCCGAATTCCCGGTGCAGAGAAAGAGCACGCCGAGCGGCCGCGCGTCCGTCATGCCGCCGCCTCCCGCACGAAGAACCGCCGGCGCGCCCAGAGCGCGGCGTACACCAGCCCGACCAGCGCCGGCACCTCGACCAGCGGCCCGACCACGGCGGCCAGCGCCTCGCCCGAGCCGATGCCGAACGTGGCCACCGCCACGGCGATCGCCAGCTCGAAGTTGTTCCCCGCCGCGGTGAACGACACGGCCGCCGTGGTCTCATAATCGAAGCCGAGCTTCGCCGACACCAGGAAGGCGAGTCCGAACATCACGCCGAAGTACACGACGAGCGGCAGCGCGATGCGCAGCACGTCCAGCGGCAGCGTCACGATGCGGTCGCCCTGCATGGCGAACATCAGCACGATCGTGTACAGCAGCCCGACCAGCGCCGTGGGGCCGACCCGACGGATGAACACGCCGTCGTACCATGCCTCGCCGCGGCGAGCCACGAGCACGCGCCGCGTCAGGTAGCCGGCCAGGAGCGGGAGCCCGAGGAAGATCCCGACGCTCTTCGCGATCCCTCCCATGGAGACTTCGAGCGCGGCCGTGGGCGCGCCGAGCCAGCCGGGCACCACGGCCAGGAAGAAGTAGCCCAGCACCGAATAGGTCAGGATCTGGAACACCGAGTTGAGGGCGACGAGCACGGCCGCCAGCTCCCCCGACCCGCAGGCCAGCGCGTTCCAGATCAGGACCATCGCGATGCACCGCGCCAGGCCGATCAGAATGAGACCGTCGCGATAGTGCGGCAGATCGGGAAGGAACGCCCAGGCCAGCACGAACATCACCAGCGGCCCCACGATCCAGTTGAGCGACAGCGACGCGGCCAGCAGCCGCCGGTCGGCCACGTGCGCGCCGATGGTCTCGTAGCGCACCCTGGCCAGCACCGGATACATCATCCACAACAACCCGATCCCGATCGGCACCGACACGCCCGCCACCTGCACCCGGTCGAGCGCCGGGCCCAGCCCCGGGAATGCGCGGCCGAGCAGCAGCCCCGCCCCCATCGCCGCGAAGATCCAGAGCGGGAGGAAACGGTCGAGCGTCGAGAGCCGGCGCGCGACCGGCGCCGACGGCACGCCAGCGTCAGCCATGCCGGGCCACCGGCCGCGTCATTGCCACCGCCGACGCGGGACAGGCCTCGCGGAACTCCGACGTCGCCCGCACGGCCTCGGGAATCGCCTCGCGCGCGACCGGCGCGAACCCGAAGCTCGGGAAATACCGCTCCGCCGTGGTCGTCAGCAGGTACAGCGCGCGCTTCCCCCGCGCCTCGGCGTCGGCGACGAGGCGCGTGACGAGCGCGCCCCCCACGCCGCGGCTCCGCCACTCGGGGCGCACGGCGACGGAGCGCAGCAGCGCGTCGTCGCAGCAGTCCTCCAGTCCACCCACGCCGACGATGGCGCCGTTCGCCTCGGCGACCACGAAGCCCGACGCCGGCATCCCCAGGGCCTCGCGAACGCCGACCACGGGCAGCCCCGAATCGTCGAGCAGACGCTCCACCGCCGCGGCATCCCCGGCGCGCGCCTCGCGCAGGGCGAACGCCGCGGGCTTCGTCGCGCGCACGAACGCCGCGCCGACCCTGCCGGCCACTTCCCGCGCCACGCGGTCCACGTCGAGGCCCGTGTTCACGAGGAATGCCCGCGCGTCGTCCACGTCGTACACGCGCGTCATTTCCACGCGCGGATCCTCGAACCCCGCGTCGCGCAGCAGGCTCGCGAATTCCCCGTCCCCCAGCGCGCCGGCCACGCATCCCACCCAGAGTTCCATGCTCCGCTTCACGTCGGCGGGCAGCTCGCCCTGCACGACGACGTCGGAAACGGCGAACCGCCCGCCCGGTTTGAGCACCCGGAACGCTTCGCCGATCACGCGGCGCTTGTCGCCCGAGAGGTTGATCACGCAGTTGGAGATGATCACGTCCACCGCATTGTCGGGAAGCGGGATCTCCTCGATGCGCCCCTTGAGGAATTCGACGTTGGTGACGCCCGCCTCGGCGGCGTTGCGCCGCGCGAGGTCGAGCATCTCGTCGGTCATGTCGAGGCCGTACGCCCTGCCGGCGGGTCCCACGCGGCGCGCCGAAAGGAGCACGTCGATGCCGCCGCCGGAGCCGAGGTCGAGCACGATCTCGCCCCCGCGCAGCTCGGCGAGCGCGGTGGGGTTGCCGCAGCCGAGCGAGGCGAGCACGGCCGCCTCGGGCAGCTCGTCGGTCTGGCCGAGCACGTAGAGGCCGGTGGTGATCGGGTCGACGGTGCCGTCGAACGCGGCCCCGCCGCAGCAGGAGCTCACCGGGCCGCAACAGCCGCCCGACGCCGCGCCGTCGAGCACGCGCTGCGCGGCGGCGCCGTACTTCGCGCGCACCGTGGCGGCGAGGTCGTCGGCCGCAGCCGTCGCCGCCGGGGCGGGGGTGTCGTGGCAGCCGCAGTCGGGCCCGCAGCAGGCGGCGTCGGCGGTGGCGATGGGGAGACGTGGCATGGCGACCTCGGTAATCAAGTATCGTTGATATGTTGAACGGCGGCACGGTCCGCGGGCGCATTCGAGGGCAAGTCAGCCGCAGCAGCGACCGCGGCGGAGGATCGGGACCACGCCGCGGCGCGGCTCGAGGGCCACCGACATGGCGTGCACCTCGGCCACCGCGTCTGGGGCGATCGTGTAATACGACCAGCGGCCTTCCTTGCGGTCGGCCACCAGGCCGGCGTCCTTGAGCACGCGGAGGTGGAACGAGAGCCGGGACTGGGCGGCGTCCAGCTCGTCCTGCAGCTCGCACACGCAGCGCTCGCCGTCGCGAAGCATCTCCATCACGGCGAGTCGTGTCGGATCGGACAGCGCGTGGAACAGCGCCGCGGCGCGTTGACGGTCAAGGGCGACGGAATTCACGCCTGATATATATATCAACGCATTTTGATGCGTCAAGCCCACGGGACCCGGCAGGACGGGAACTGCGTGAGGCGGTCGTCGGCCCTGCCGTCCGACGGTCGCGCACGGGGACGATCGGTGCCGCCGTTCCGGCGGCCTGCCCGGTCAGCGCGCCCCGAGATCCTGGGGCGCGCCGTTCGCGCGCGCGACGAGCAGGAGCTGCCGGCCCAGATACACGTGGACACCGATGATCGCGACCACCACGCCGCCCATCGACAGCCAGGTGACGTGCTCCGTGATCGGGTCGATCCCGCCCGTTGGGGTGTGGCGGCTGTAGAAGGCCACCACGGCGAACAGGGCCAGCAATCCGGCGCACACGGCGTAGGCGCCGAGCCCCAGCAGTCGTGCGATCGTCTTCGGCATGGATGCGACTCCCCGGCAGTCGAGTGGTGGATGATCGGTAATCTGCGCCGTCCCGGGGCCCGCGTCGAGTGGTCGCGCCGCGTCAGTAGGGCTCGACGACGACTTTGAGCGGGCCGCCCGGCTCGCGCTCGGAGTAGGCGCGGTACCACGCGCGGTCGCCGAACCGCGCCCTGAGCACGCTGTCGCGGGGGCCGAGGTCGGCGGCATAGACCACGTCGCCGCCGATCCGCCCGTCGGGGCCGATCGTCTCGAGCAGGAGTCCGAGACCGAATGGCATGCCGCCGAATTTCGCGTCCGACGCCAGCTCGTCGCGGCAGGCCGGGGTGAGCGATCGGGCCGAGGAGATGTGGATCGTGGGATCGAGCGCCTGGATGGGCGCGGC
>JAGWRI010000079.1 GCA_028876525.1 Gemmatimonadota bacterium
GGGGCTGGCCGACCATGCGAGTTTATTGAAGATCATGAGGCGATTGGGGGTCAGTCGGTAGGACGGTAGGACCGTAGGACGGCAAGCCGGAGACTCGCACGTGTCCGGGAGGACACGTCGACGAGCGGGCCTTCGTGTCCACCGAGACACACCGCGCGGCCACCCCCGTTTGACTCTCCCTCCCAACCACATAACAGCGCGCGACTTGCGGTGATCGTGCGCGCGGGCCGCCCGGCGGCACCGCACTTGCCTTTTCGATGGGCGTCGCAAAGCCCAACGGCGCTCCGGCGCCCCCATCGAGGAGGAGACCATGTACACCATCGCGCGCACCATCCGCCGGCTCTCGTTCACCGCTCTCTTCGCCGCGCCCTTCGCCGTCGCCGCCTGCGGGGGCGACACGGCCGACGCCCGGCCCGTCGAGACGGTGAAGACGGTGAAGTCGCCCGTGCCGCCGCCCAAGGTTAACACGACTCCCGGGAGCGTCGACGGCAGGATCGTGACCACCGAGTCGCCGTCGCCCAGGCCCGCCGTCACGGGCCCGGTGAGCTACCAGGATGCGAACGACGTCTTCAAGGCCGGGCACTATCCCGAGGCCGCCGAGATGTTCGAGCGCTACGTGGCCGGCAAGCCCGACGACGCGTTCGGCCTCTACATGCTGGGCCTGTCCTCGTGGAAGGCCGGCGACTTCGAGCGCGCCGAGCAGGCGTTCGACAAGGCGATCGACATCGACCCCACCTTCGCCAAGAGCTACTTCAACTCGGCGCGCGTGCTGCTCGACCTCAAGCGGGCGCCCGAGGCGCTGGAGCGCGTCGAGAAGGGACTCGCCGTCGATTCGACGTCGGCCGACGGGTGGCGGCTCAAGGCCCGCGCGCAGGCCGCCACGGGCGATCTGGACAGCGCGATGGCGACGTACCGGCAGCTCCTGGTTCGGAACGATCAGGACCTGTGGGGCCTGAACAACCTGGGCGTGCTGATGCTCGACACCGGCGACTTCACGGGCGCGCTGGGTCCGCTGGCCCGCGTGGTGCAGCTCAGGCCCACGGCGCCGCTGTTCCAGAACAACTATGGCATGGCGCTGGAGCGGTCGGGATATCCGGTGGCGGCGCTGCACGCCTACGAGCGGGCGGCGAAGGATGACTCCACCTTCACGAAGGCCGTGAAGAACGCCGAACGCATGCGCGGCGTCGTGACGGATACCACGGCCAGGGAGGAGGTGAGCCTGCAGGATCTGGCCGAGCGGTTCCGGCAGAAGGTGAAGGCGTGGGGCGATTCGACGGGACGGTAGGACGCCAGGATGCGACGATGGCCGGGCTTCGGAGACCGTGTCCGAAGCCCGGCTCGCGTGTGGCAACGGAATACTTCCGCCTGTATACTTGGCTCGCGGTTCGCGCGGTCGGTGCGGCATCCACTCCCTTCCTGGAGCTGCGTCGTGGACAAGGACATCATCTCCGCCCTCGTGCTCGCCACGCTGCTCGGCGCCTATATCGCGCTGGGTCGCCGGCGCGGCGGACCCAGCCAGCAGGTGCTCGGCACCCTGGCGTCGAGCGTGAGCCGCATGCGCGCGCTCGCCCAGCGCGACCCGAAGTATCTCCCCGTGCCCGGCGACGGACGCGCCCCGATGGCCGGAACCGAGTACTACGAGGCCGTGTCGAAGGAACTCGCGGCGGCCGGGTGCCGCGAGCTGGGAGACCGCGTGGAAGAGACGCCCGAGGGCACGCTCACCGCGCCGAGCCGCTGGTTCGTGGACGGGCCGGGCACGGCGTGCGGATGGTTCGGCGTGGTCGCGGCGCCGAATGCGCGCGTGGTCCGCCAGGTGATGTACCTGTTCTCGGAGGCGACGGGCGGCGACTTCTACGTCACCGCACGCGGAGGCGGAAACGCCGGCACGGCGGCGCCGCCCACGCAGCACCTGGCCGAGTGCCGGTGGGCCGACGGCCTCGCGCGGCAGCTCGAGGTGCACCGCGCGCAGATCCCCGCAGGCGAGCGCGCCACGCTGACGCAGGTCGCCTCGATGGACGACGCCCTTGCCCTGGCCGGCCGGATGCGGCTTGCCAAGCGCGACTGGCGGGGCCGTCAGCCCGCCGACGCCCTGCTCGAGCTGGACCTGCGCCAGATCCTGCAGGACCGGTATCCCACCGTCGGCGCGCCGCTGGCCACCTACATGAAGACCCAGGGACTGGCCGGCTGAGGCGCCGGCAGACGAAACCAAACGCCGGCCGGCGCGCGTAGGGGCCGGGGCGCCCACCGCGCGAACCTTCGGCGCGCACGCGCTGTCCAACGCGAACGACCGGCCCTTCCGCTCCCCTCGCCCTCCGTGTCATGCACAGACTGCGGCTCGCCTTCCGGACGCTGTTCAAGACGCCCTTCGTCACCGCCGTCGCCGTGCTCTCGCTGGCGCTGGGCATCGGCGCGAACGCCGCGATCTACTCGATCTTCAACGAGATGCTGCGGCAGCCGCTTCCCGTGCCGCACCCCGACCGGCTGGTGAACCTCGGAGCGCCGGGCCCCAACCCGGGCTCCCAGTCGTGCGGCCAGGCCGGCGGATGCGACGTGGTGTTCAGCTATCCGATGTTCCGGGATCTCGAAAAGGGGAGCACGGGGCTGAGCGGCGTCGCGGCCCATCGGTCGTTCGGCGCCAACATCGCCTACGGCGACCAGACCATGAACACCGAAGCCGAGCTGGTGTCGGGGTCGTACTTCCCGGTACTGGAGCTCACGCCGGCGCTGGGGCGGCTGCTCGGGCCCGCCGACGACCAGACCATCGGCGCCGACAACCTGGCCGTGCTGTCCTACGCCTACTGGCAGGCGCACCTGGGCGGCGACCGCGGCGTGCTGGGCAAGCCGATCGTGATCAACGGGCAGACCATGACCATCGTGGGCGTGGCGCCGGAAGGATTCACCGGCACGACCCTGGGCGAGGAGCCGGCCGCGTGGGTGCCGATCACCGAGCGTCAGCTCCTGTGGCCCGGCAACAAGCCGTTCGAGCACCGCTGGGAATACTGGATCTATCTGTTCGGCCGGCTCAAGCCCGGCGTGACGCTGGACCAGGCGCGCGCCGGTCTCAACGCCGTGTACCATCCCATCATCACCGACGTCGAAGCGGCGCAGCAGAAGGGCATGAGCGACGCCACCATGAAGCGGTTCAAAGCCAAGGTGGTCACGGTCGAGGACGGCCGCCGCGGGCAGAGCACGGTGGCCCAGAACGTCCGGACGCCGATTCTGCTGCTGTTCGCCATTACCGGCATCGTGCTGCTCATCGCGTGCGCCAACATCGCGAACCTGCTGCTGGCGCGGGCCGCCGACCGGACCATGGAAATGGCCGTGCGCCTGTCGCTGGGCGCCACGCGCTGGCAGATCGTATCGCAGCTGCTGCTGGAATCGGTGCTCCTCGCGCTGCTGGGCGGCGCCGTGAGCGTTCTCGTGGCGCACGGGACGCTGGTGGCGATCGTCGCGATGATGCCGGCCGAGGCGTCGCAGGCCCTGCACTTCCAGCTCCACATGTCCACGGTGTGGTTCGCGGCGGCGCTGGCCGTGGGCACCGGCATCCTGTTCGGCCTGGTGCCGGCGCTGCAGAGCACGCGCCCCGATCTGGTGACCGCCCTGCGCAACAACTCGGGCAAGCTGTCGGGCACCCGCGGCGCCGTGCGCTTCCGCACCTCGCTGGTCACGGCGCAGATCGCGCTCTCCATGGCGCTGCTCATCGCGGCGGGGCTGTTCATCAAGAGCCTGCGCAACGTGAGCCGCGTGGACCTCGGCATCAACGTCGAGCATCTGGCGACGTTCGGCGTTTCGCCCCAGATGAACGGATACACGTACGCGCGGGCCGGCGTGTTCTTCGGCCGGCTGGACGAGAATCTGAGCGGCGCCCCGGGCGTGAGCGGCGTGACCGAGGCCATGGTCCCCCTGGTGAGCGGGAGCAACTGGGGCAACGACGTGAACGTCGAGGGATTCAAGCGCGGCCCCGACGTGGACGCCAACTCGCGGTTCAACGAGGTGGGCGCCAACTACTTCCACGTCGTGGGCATGCAGCTCCTGGCCGGCCGCGACTTCACGGCGTCGGACGTGGCGGGCGCGCCCAAGGTCGCGGTGGTGAACGAAGCCTTCGCGAAGAAATTCCATCTCGGCCGCGACGCCGTCGGCAAGCACATGTCCATGGGCGGCGACACGCTGAACATCCAGATCGTGGGCCTGGTGAAGGACGCCGCCTACAGCGACGTCAAGGATCCCGTGCCGCCCGTGTTCTTCATTCCATGGCGGCAGGATACCACCGTCGGCTCGCTCACCTACTACGTGCGCAGCCCGCGCGACCCCGAGCAGATCCTGCACGCCATTCCCGGCGTGGTGCGCAAGATGGATCCCAACCTCCCCATGGAGCAGCTGCGCACGCTCGCCCAGCAGGTGCACGACAACGTCTTTCTCGACTACATGATCACCAACCTCTCGGCGGCGTTCGCGGTGCTGGCCACCCTGCTGGCCGCGATCGGCCTGTACGGCGTGCTGGCGTACTCGGTGGCGCAGCGCACGCGGGAAATCGGAGTGCGGATGGCGCTGGGCGCCGACGGCGGGCGGGTGCGGCGCATGGTGCTGCGCCAGGTGGGCCTCATGACGCTCACCGGCGCGGTGATCGGCATCGGCGGCGCGATCGCGCTGGGGCGCGGCGCACAGTCGCTGCTGTACCAGCTCAAGGGGTGGGACCCGGTGGTGATGATTCTCGCCGCCGTCGCGCTGTCGCTGGTCGCGCTGGGCGCGGGCTACATTCCCGCCCGCCGAGCCTCGCGCACCGACCCGATGCAGGCGCTGCGCTACGAGTGAGCGCCCCGCCGGGGCTATTGCCCCGGCGGCAGCCGGAAGATCGCGAGCTGCGGGCCCAGCGCGGGGTCCAGCGGCCCGCCGCCCGGCGCCGAGAAGTGCAGCGTGTCCACCGCCGCGCCGGCCGGCGTGTCCAGCCGCCAGAACGACATCCCGCCCACCGACAGCGTCATCGGCGTGGCGCCTGCCGACACCGGGTGCACGACGATCGGGAAGGCCGCGCCGTAGGCCTGACCCACCGAGGCCCAGAGGGCGCGCAGGTTGCGCGAGGCGAACCGGTCGGCCGCCGGCACGGTGGCGCGCGGAAGGCCCACGAGGCTGTCGGCGTAGAGCGCGAGCCCGAAGTTGGCGAACAGCGTGCCGAAGCTCTGTCCGCCCGACGCCGACTCGATGGCGGCGATGCCGCTGCCCGACGCCGCTTCCATGCGCTGGTAGAAGTCCGGAGGCATGTGGTCGCCCAGCCACCGCATCAGCGCCCACGCCCCGCCCCGCCACGCCGTGCCCAGCGCTCCGTCGGTCTGGCCGGTGATGCCGGCCGTATCGGGACTCTCGCCGAAGAAGTACGAGTCGAGCGAGAAGTTGCGCGCGAAGCCGAGCGACGAATCGGGAAGGAGCTGGGCGGGATTGCTGCGGCACGCGGGCGGCGGGCAGCGCGCCTCGTAGTACTGCGAGCCCAGCTCCTCGGCCACGAGGCTCATCCCCTCGTCCACCCACCCCGCGGCCGGCTTCCCTCCGTCCTGCACGACGTGCCTGGCATAGCTGATCAGGTGCTGCATCTCGTGCAGGAACACCGCCGGCATCATGCTCGACACGTCGCCCGCCGTGTGCACGCATCCGAACCGCCCCTGCGGATCGGCCACCAGCGAATAGAAGATCTCGCCGCGGTTCGAGTTGGGGTCCGCCGCCGTGTTGAAGTCCTCGCCGTTGAAGAAGCCGGCGACGTAGCCCTGGGTGTAGCAGGTGGTGCGCGGCGTGCCGGCGTTCACCGCCGGCGACATCAGCATGATGACGTGCCCGTTGCCGTCCACATCGGAGGGCGCTCCGAAGGCGTTGACGTCCAGCGGGTAGAGCGTGCGATCCACGTAGCTGCCGTACGTCTGCAGGGCCGCCGCCGAGAATCCCGCGTTCGGCGTCAGCGTGTCGGTGTACAGCAGCAGGTTCGTGCCCACGTACGCGAGCCGCGCCGTCACCGTGGTCCACACGTCCTTGCTCGCCGTGTAGTCGGTGAGCACGCGGAAGGCGCGCAGCGAGCCGCCGGCCGGCACGGTCTGCATCGCGGCGCGCGAGCGCGACGGCGCGTCGCGCAGCAGCTCGGAGGCAGGGACGGCGGCGCTCCGCTCGCGTGAGCGGAGCCGGAGGTCGAACGCCGCCTGCGCGTCGGCCGGCTGCTCGCCCGCGCCGCCGGCCGGGCCGGGGTCCGCGGCCAGATTCCCGCTGGCCGACGATGCGCTGGCGGTGAGCGTGTACGTCACGGACCGCGCCGAGGAACTCTCGCCCGCCAGCTGCGCCACGATGAGGTAGCTGGCGCCGCCGCCGGCGAGCACGGTGCCCGAGCCGCCGTCGCAGTTCACCACCGTGGACTGCGCGGCGTTCAGCGATATGGGCGACTCGCCCGCGCAGGTCCGGCTCAGCGCGACCGCGCTCACCGCCGTCGGCAGATCGCGGCTCGCCGAGCAGCCGGAGAGCAGCGCGGCAAACGTGCCGGCCGCGACGATGTGAACGAGCGCGGGCGATCGCCGACGGCAATCGCTTCGCTCCGGCGCGTGCGCCGGGCGACCGGTCATGTGGGGTGTCCTGGAGGGCGTGGGGGTAATGCGGGCGGGCGAGCGATGCCCACAATACCCCGTGCCGAGGAATTTGTCCCGTCCGGATTTGCCGGACGGACAAACGCCTGGTGCTAATCCGCTCGCAACGCCTGCATCGGGTCCACCTTCGCCGCGCGACGCGCCGGCACGAGACTCGCCGCCAGCGCCACGGCGAGCAGCGTCGCCGCGACGAAGCCATACACGACCGGATCGCGGGGCGACTCGTCGAACAGCAGGGGCCGCACCCAGCGCCCCGCAGCGAGCGCCATCGCCGCGCCGAGCGCGACGCCGGCCGCCGACACGAGCATGCCCTGCCGCACGACGAGCCGCACGAGATCGCCGGCCTGCGCGCCGAGCGCGACGCGCACGCCCATCTCGTGCGTCCGCTGCGCGACGTTGTACGCGATCACGCTGTACAGGCCGACCGCGGCCAGCACCAGCGCCAGGATTCCGAACGCCAGGAACATCGTGGCGCCCACCTGCCACGACTGCGTCTGGCCGCCCAGCACGTCGCTCATCGGCGTGACCGTGAGGTACGACACGCCGGGCATGAGCGGCTGCAACGCGCGGCGGATGGCCTCGGCCTGCGTCGCGGCGTCGCCGTGCGTGCGCACGAACAGCCCGCCCTGGTTCCGGGCAAACTGATCCCACGACATGTAGTAGTAGAGGCCGGGGTCGTCGCCCAGGCTGTTGTTCTTGATGTTCTCGGCGATGCCGACCACGTACGTGCAGGGCACCGTGTCGGCGCCCACCTTGACGCACTGGCCCAGGGCGTCGGCGTGCGGCCAGAGCTTCTTCGCCATCGCCTCGCTCACCACCATGGACTTCGGCGCGCCGGCCACGTCCTGCGCCGTGATGCCGCGGCCGCGCAGGATGCGCGTGCCCATCGTGGCGAAGTAGTCGGGGGTCACGGCGTTGAGGTCGAACTCGCCCAGCTTCTCCACCGTGTCGATGCCGGCCACGTGGAGGTCGGTGTCCCACGTGCTCCAGAACGGCATCGTGACCTGGACGGCGGCGTGCCGCACGCCGGGAATGGCCGAGGCGGCGCCGAGCAGCTTGAGCAGCAGCGCGTGCGTCTGCGTGGTATCGAGCGCCACGCCGCGCATGTTGAGGTCCACCACCGCCACGCGATCGGCGTCGTAGCCCAGCGGTGTGTCGCGCACGTTGGAAAGGCTGCGCACGAACAGCCCCGCGCCCACGAGCAGCAGCACGGAGAGCGTGCCCTGGAACACGAGCAGGCCATTGCGCAGTCGCGAACTGTGGTAGGTGCCCTCGCGGGCGCCCGACTTGAGGTCGCGGGTGAGGTCGGTCTTGCCGGTCTGGACCAGGGGCGCGACTCCCGTGAGCAGGCCGGCGGCCACGGCCGTGAGCCCCGTGAAGATGAGCGTGCGGGGATCGCTGAGCACCGTGGCGGTGGTGGTCTTGGAGAGGAACAGCGTCCGCAGCAGCGCTCCGCCCCACTGCGCCACGGCGGCGCCGGCCACGCCGCCCAGGAGCGCCAGCGCCAGGCTCTCGGTGAGGAGCTGCGACACCAGCCGGCCCCGGCTCACGCCGAGCGCGAGGCGCACGGCGATCTCGCGTCGGCGGCGCAGCGCGCGGGCGAGCAGCAGGTTGGCCACGTTGGCGCAGGCGATGAGCCACACGATGAGCGCCACGCCGCTGATCCAGGTGACCACCTTGGCCAGGCTCGATTCGTTGGGCCCCCGGTCGGCCAGAATGGACGCGACAATGGCGTGGGGCCTGGTGAGGGCGAGCGGCTGCATGCCCTTGTCGGTGGCCGCCTGCTGCTGGTAGCTGCGCACCAGGGCCTGGGTCAGGTCGGCGTTCGCCGCCTGGACGCTCACGCCGGGCTTGCGCTGGGCGATCATCGACGCCCAGGTCCAGTGGTACGTCGTGTTCCACGTCTCGCCGGGAATCCGGATGCCCTTGCCCATCTCGGCGCCGTATACCGAAATAGGTATAAACGCGGCCGGCGGCTGGTTGGGCCAGAGGCCCACGAACCCCTTGGGGGCGACGCCGATCACGGTATAGATCGTGGGCCCGATGTGGATGGTCTGGCCCAGCGCATCGGCGCGCCCGCCGTACTTCATTTGCCAGTAGCCGTAGCCGAGCACGGCCACGGGCGTGCCGGCGGGCAGGGAGTCCTCGGCGGTGGTGAAGTAGCGGCCCAGCACCGGCGGTGCGTCGAAGAACCCGAAGAAGCTGGCGCTCACCACGCCGACCTGCATCTCGACGGCGTCGGTGCCGACGCCGAAGGCGAGCTTGCGCTGCGTGTATTCCGAGGTGCGCGCGAACGAGTGCGTGAAGTCGGTGAGGTCGACGTAGCGGGCGTACGGCACGCTGCCCGACTTGTATTCCTTGCCGCGGTACGTGCTGGCGAAATACAGCCGATGCGTCAGCGCGGGGGCGCTGAGCATGGGCGGCGGCCGGAAGAGCATCCGGTCGACGATCGAAAACATCGCCGAGTTGGCGCCGATGCCGAGGGCGAGGGTCACGACCACCGCGATGGTGAAGCCCGGCTTGCTGCGCAGGCCGCGGGCGGCGTAACGGGCGTCCTGCAGGAAGGCTTCGAGGAAGGGGGGCATGAAGCTAGGGCGGTGCGTCGGTGGGGTGGCGCGGGCGGGTAAGAGCGGCGCTGCGGGCCGCCGACTCGGCGGACGCACGAACTTGGACAGCCCTACGAACCCAAGTGTTGCCTTGTTTCCCCCGACACGGCCGGGGCCGCCAAACTCCGGCGCACCCCTCCGGGGCCGTGTCTCGAGCCGCCCCATCCTCGTGCCCCCTCACGCCTTACCGACCTGGCGGATGACTCGGCTCCATGTAGGGGTTTACCCGGCAGAGCGTGCGGTCCCCGCTCACCTGGGAACGTACGTTTCCCCGATGCAGTTCCGGCCTCCGATTGGGCACCGTACGTCCAGCAATCGAAAGGAGGGCGGATGACCAGGCAGATCGTGATCCTCGGTGCCGGCACTGCGGGCACCATCATGGCCAACCGGATCGCCCGGACCTACCGCCGAGACATTCGCGCCGGACGCATCGCCCTCACGGTCGTGGACGAGGACGGCCCGCACCTCTACCAGCCGGGGCTCCTCTTCCTGCCCTTCGGGCGCTACCGCCCGGAACAGCTGGTCAAGACCAAGAAGCCGCTGCTGCCGCGCGACGCTCGCTACGTGCGCGGCGGCATCGAGCGCGTGGACCCCGACGCCAGCACGGTGCATCTCGAGAGCGGCACGACGATCGGCTACGACGTGCTGCTCGTCGCCACCGGCTCGCACATCGCGCCCGAGGAGACCGAGGGACTGACGGGGCCGGGGTGGCGCGAGAAGGTGTTCGACTTCTACACGCTGGAGGGCGCGACCGCGCTCCGCGACGCGCTGGCGAAGTTCCCCGGCGGCAGGCTCGTGGTCAACGTCGTCGAGATGCCGATCAAGTGCCCGGTGGCGCCCCTCGAGTTCGCCTTCCTGGCCGACGATTTCTTCACCAGGCGCGGCATCCGCGACCGGGTCGAGATCACGTATGTCACGCCGCTGGACGGCGCGTTCACCAAGGCCACCTGCTCGCACGCGCTGGCGTACCTGCTGGAGCAGAAGCAGGTGCATCTGGTGACCGAGTTCGCCGCCGGCCGAGTGGACGGCGCCGGGGGCAAGCTCTACGCCTGGGACGACACCGAGGTGCCGTTCGACCTCCTGGTCACGATCCCGGCCCACAAGGGCGCGGACTTCATCGGCCGCTCGGCCGGGCTTGGCGACGAGATGAACTTCGTGCTCACGGACCCGCACACGCTGCAGGCCAGGCGGGCGCCGAACATCTTCGCCATCGGCGACGCGACGAACGTCCCGGCGTCGAAGGCCGGCTCGGTGGCGCATTTCGAAGCCGAGGAACTGATCGAGAACCTGACGCGTTTCTTGGATGGCCGTCCGCTGGAGCCGAGTTTCGACGGCCATGCCAACTGCTTCATCGAGACGGGACACGACCGGGCGCTGCTCATCGACTTCAACTACGAGCTGGAGCCGGTGCACGGCCGCTTCCCGTTCGCCTGGGGGCCGGTGCCGCTGCTCCGGGAGAGCCGGCTCAACCACCTGGGCAAGCTGTTCTTCCGCTGGATCTACTGGAACGTGCTGCTCCCGGGCCGCGCGATTCCGGGCGTGCCGGCCCGGATGTCCCCGGTGGGCAAGCACACGATGGAAATGGATCAGGTTTCGCGCCAGGCGCCGCCCCCGCAGCACAAGGCGCATGCGCCAACGGGCGTCTGAGGCGCCATCGCACACGGAGGCACACATGACCGCGACCGGCTCGACCTACCGCCAGCTCGACCTCGACGCCGAGGGGTTCCTCAAGAATCCCCAGCAGTGGACCGAGGACATCGGCCGCGAGATCGCGGCCGAGAGCGGAATCCCGCTCACCGACCGCCACTGGCAGGTGGTGAAATTCATGCGCGACCGGTTCCTGTCCACGGGCAACGCGCCGAGCATCCGCTCGCTGGGCAAGGAATCAGGCGTGGAGATCAAGGAGCTGTACCAGCTCTTCCCGAAAGGTCCGGCGAAGCTCGCCGCCAAGATCGGCGGCATTCCCAAGCCGCACGGCTGCATCTGACGGAGACGATCATGGGCACCATCACCGCTCCAGCACCGCTCGTCCGCACCGGGGAGCCGGCCGAGGCGCCGGCGATCACCAAGGTGTCGATCATCGTGAGCCACGGCTCGCTCGAAGGGATCTATCCCGCGCTGATCATGGCGAACGGCGCGCGCATGGAGGGCATCGAGGCGAACTTGTTCTTCACGTTCTTCGGTATGGACGCCGTTCATCGGAAGAACCAGTCGAAGATCCGCGTCGCCACGGTAGGCAATCCCGGGCTGCACCTGCCGACCTTCCTCGGCGCGATCCCCGGGATGTCGCGTTTCGTGACGAAGAAGATGCAGGACGAGATGGAGAAGCTCGACATTCCGCCCATTCCCGAGTTCATCCA
>JAGWRI010000080.1 GCA_028876525.1 Gemmatimonadota bacterium
GAAGATGAAGGTGTAGTTGTTCCCCCACTGGAAGTGCATCCATCCCGACTTGGCCATCGCGAGCTGTCCGAGCTGCATGTCGCTGGTCTGCAAGGTCACGGCAATGATGTTGCTCTCGGTGAGCTGGCCGTTGGTGTACTGGTAAAACGGCCAGTTCATGTACTGCAACTGGTAGTCGGCGGTCACGAATACGCTGGCCTCGAGGTCGCTCGCCAGCGCCGGAGGTCTTTGTCCCATCGCTCCCGACGGCGGAAACGAGTCGGTGGTCGCATGATACGCCTCGACGGCGTCGAAGACCGCCCTGACGGCGCCAACCGCAGCCGTGGCCCTGGCTTGCGTGATGAAGCTGCCGAGTTTCGGCACCACGATCCCGGCCAGGATCGCGATGATCGTCATCGAGGCCAGCAGCTCGATGATCGTGAACCCCGCGCGGCGCTTCATCGCTTGGAACCCGCTCGCGCGGAATCGGCTCGCGTGGAATCGAATCCCGGGGACTGGGTCGACCGCACCACATCCAGCGCGTTGCCCAGAAACTCCGCCGCCGACTGCGTGGAGTAGTAGATGATCGGGTGCTCCGCCTCGTAGCGCAGGCTGAACGACGTGTCGGACAGCACGACGTACTTCACGGTGTCCTTGTTCAGGCGGACCCCGGCCTGCGCCAGGCTCGTGGGCAGCTGCCCCATCTCGATCTCGTACGCCGTGATCTGCTGCGCCGCCATGTAGATCGCCATCCGCATGTCGGCATCGTGCGTGGCCAGGATGGCGTTCGGATCCGGCTGCGTCCCCCAGATCCACTCCGGCTTCGCGGCGTACGAGTAGAGCGCGAAACAGAAGAAGAACAGCGTCATGAGGGGAATCCACACCCGCGGCCGCGGCAGCACCAGCGGCGTGGCCTTCGACGCGGCCACGACGTAGTCCATCACCTCGGCCAGCGCCATCGCGCGGTCCAGCGGGCTCGAGGCCTCGGCGGCCTCGGGCAGATGCGCGCCCGGCGTCGGCGGGCGGGATGGCGAGGGCGGCGGGCCCCGGTCGGTGGGAACGGTCATACGGTGGGCTCGGATCGAAACAATAGACCGGCACCCCCCGCCCCGAAAGCCCCGCCGCGGTGGAGCCGGCCCCCGATTCGGCCTATATTTCCGCGCGCACTCTTCCAGCGTCCGGCCGGCGGGCTCCGGCGGTCGGCCGCACGGCCCCTCTCACCTCGGGTCCCCATCATGCCGACAGCGCGCGCGTCCCGTTCCACGGCCTCCCGCGCCCCCTGGGTGGGGGTCATCATGGGCAGCAAGTCGGATCTCGCGCACATGCGGGCCGCCGCCGAGACGCTCGCCGCGCTCGAGATCCCGCACGAGGTCCGCGTCGTTTCGGCGCACCGGACTCCCGACTGGATGTTCGAGTACGCGGCCGGCGCCGAATCGCGCGGACTCGAGGTGATCATCGCCGCCGCCGGCGGCGCCGCGCACCTCCCGGGCATGGTCGCCGCCAAGACCGTGCTCCCCGTGCTCGGCGTCCCGATTCCGGCCACCACGCTCAATGGCCTCGACGCCCTGCTCTCCATTGTCCAGATGCCCAAGGGCGTTCCGGTCGGCGCGCTGGCCATCGGAGAGGCGGGCGCCGTGAATGCCGCGCTCCTCGCCGCCGCCATCGTCTCGCAGAGCAGGCCCGACGTCCGCGACCGGCTGCGCAGCTGGCGCGAGCGGCGCACGGCCGACGTGCTCACGGAGACCGATCTCGCCCGCTACCTGGCGAAATGACGGTCATCGCCCCCGGCTCCACCATCGGCATCCTGGGCGGCGGGCAGCTGGGCCGGATGACGGCGCAGGCCGCGCGCACCATGGGCTACAAGGTCCACGCCCTGGATCCGTCGCCCGACTGCCCGGCCCACGCCGTGGTCGATCGCCTCGTGGTGGCGCCGTTCGACGACCCCGACGCCGCCGCCGACCTCGCGCGCCAGTGCGACGTGATCACCCTCGAGATCGAGCAGATCGGCGCCGCCGGCCTCGCCGCGGCGCAGCGCTTCTGCCCCGTGCGCCCCGCCCCGGCCATCATTGCCGACGTGCAGCACCGCGGCCGGCAGAAGGCGTGGCTCACGCGGCACGGCTTTCCGCTCGGCCCGTACCGCGACGTCGACACCCTGGACGACCTGGTGGCCGCCGTCCGCGACTTCGGCCCCTGCTTCGTGAAGTCCTGCCACGGCGGCTACGACGGCCGCAGCCAGGTGCGGGTGCGGTCGGTGGACGAGTGCCCCGCGGCCTGGCGCGCGCTGGGCGAACGCCACGCCGTGGCCGAGCAGGCCCTCGACCTGGCGATGGAGATCTCGGTCATGGTGGCGCGGCGGCCCTCGGGCGAGACGGCGGCCTATCCGCCGGCGCTCAATCACCACACCGATCAGGTGCTCTCGTGGTCGGTGCTGCCGGCGCCGATCCCAACGGCGCTCGCCCGGCGCGCTGACGACGTCGCCATCGGGATCGCCGGGGCGATGGAGCTCGAAGGGGTGCTCGGCGTGGAGATGTTCGTCAACCAGAACGGCGACCTGTTCGTCAACGAGCTGGCCCCGCGCCCCCACAATTCGTATCACGCCAGCGAGCGCGCCTGCCCCACCAGCCAGTTCGAGCAGCTCGTGCGCGCCGCGTGCGACCTGCCGCTGGGCGACGTCCGCATCATCGAGCCCGCGGCCATCGTGAACCTGTTCGGCGACCTGTGGACGAACGGCCGGGCCCCGGACTTCACGCCGGCCCTGGCCCGGCGCGACGTGCGGCTGCACCTCTACGGCAAGGCGTCGGCCCGCCCGGGCCGCAAGATGGGCCACCTCTCGGCCGCCGGCGCGTCGAGCGACGACGCCCTGGCCAACGTCCGCGCCGCCGCCGCCGAGATCGGGCTCGTCATCTAGATTTCCACTCGCGGGCGGGCATCAGGAACCGAGGGAACTGCAGATGAGACGGATGGTCCGGATGAGACAGATACCGCGATACGACGCCTGAAAGAAGGAGGCTTCGGCGCCGAGATCTGTCCGCCAAAGCCCCTTCATTCAACCGCTGTTTCGGTGTATCAGCATCATCAGGAACATCAGCATCATCTGCCGTTCCTTCGTTCTTGATCTCCATCCGGCGCGACGATCCTGACGGCCAAGTGGAGCTCCATCCATGAACGTGCTGGTCCTCAACTCCGGCTCCTCGACGCTCAAGTTCCAGCTCGTGCGCACCGACGCCGAGCGGATGCGCGAGAACACCGACCTGAAGCTCGCCCGCGGCGAGTTCGAGCGCATCGGCGGCGAGGCCGTGTACTCGTTCCGGGCCGGCGACCGCCCCGCGGTGCGCGGCACCGTCGCCGCGCGCGACCACCGCGCGGCGCTCGACTTCCTCATCACCTGGATGGCCGGCCCGGACTCCGGCGTCGATCTCGACACCGTCGGCTCCATCGAGGCGGTGGGCCACCGCGTGGCGCATGGCGGCGAGCGCTTCCGCGCCTCCGTCCGCATCGACGACGAGGTCCAGCGCGGCATCGAGGATTTCATCGACCTCGCCCCGCTGCACAATCCCAGCAACCTCAAGGGCATCGCCGCCGCGCGCTCGGTGCTCGGCGCCGGCGTCCCGCAGGTGGCCGTGTTCGATACGGCGTTCCACCAGACGCTCCCCGAGCGCGCGCACCTGTACGCGATTCCGTACCAGCTCTACCGGCGCCACCGCGTGCGGCGCTACGGATTCCACGGCACGTCGTACCGCTACGTGAGCTGGCGCTACCGCCAGCTCACCGGCCGCACCCGCGAGCAGACCCGGATCATCGCCCTCCATCTGGGCAACGGCTGCTCCGCGTGCGCCATCGACGGCGGCAACTCGGTGGACACGTCCATGGGGTTCACGCCGCTCGAGGGGCTGGTCATGGGCACGCGCTCCGGCGATCTCGATCCCGCGATTCTGGACTACGTGGCCAACAAGGAGGGGCTGGCGCTCAACGAGGTCGAGCGCCTGCTCAACACGCAGTCGGGGCTGCTCGGCGTGTCGGGGCTCACCAACGACATGCGCGAGCTGCTGGCCGAAGCCGAGGAGCACGACGACCGCCGCGCCAAGCTCGCCATCGAGCTGTTCGCGTACCGCGTGCGGAAGTACGTCGGGGCATACCTCGCCGCCATGGGCGGGGCCGATGCGATCGTGTTCACGGGCGGCATCGGCGAGAACGCGGCGCCGGTGCGGGCGCGGATCCTCGACCGCCTGGACTGGCTGGGCATCGCCCTCGACGCCGAGAAGAACGGGCGCACGACCCACGGCGTCGAGGGGCGCGTGGACGCGGCGGCCTCGCGCGTCGAGGTGTGGGTCATCCCCACCGACGAGGAGCTGCTCATTGCCCGCGACACGGTGCGCGTGATCTCCGGCCTCGAGACCCGATACTAGCGGGCGGGCATCAAGAACGAGGGAACTGCAGATGAGGCGGATGGCCCGGATGAGACCGGTACGACATTACAGCGCACGAATAAGGGGGCTTCGGCGCCGGGATCTCTCCGCCAAAGCCCCCTTATTCTTGCGCTGTTTCGTGGTACCAGTATCATCCGGCCGTTGTCCGGATCATCTGCAGTTCAAATTGTTCTTGATGCCGGCATCGCGCGCATCAGCTGGCGGCCTGCTCGGGCACCCCGCCGAACCGGCGCTCGCGGCGCTCGAAGTCGGCCAGGATCTCCAGGAATTCGTCGGCGGTGAAGTCGGGCCACATGCGGCGCGTGAACGCCAGCTCGGCGTACGCGCACTCCCAGAGCAGGAAGTCGCTCAGCCGCTGCTCGCCGCCGGTGCGGATCAGCAGGTCCACGTCGCGCGCCGCCGCGCCCCCGTGGTCCACGTCGGCCAGCAGCGCCGCGAACCGCTCGCGCGTGGGCAGCGTGCCCTCGGCCAGCGCCGCCGCGCGCAGAATCGCGTCGCGCCCCGAGTAATCCACCGCCACCCGCAGCTCCATGCCGGCGCAGGCGGCGGTCATCCCCTCCGCCTCGGCGATCGTCTGCAGCAGGATCGGCGGCAGCCGGTCGCGCCGGCCGATGACCGACAGCCGGATGCCGTTGTCGGCGCAGCGCCGCGACTCGGCCAGCAGCGTGCGCCGGAACAGCCGCATCAGCGCCGTCACCTCGCCGCGCGGCCGGCTCCAATTGTCGGCCGAGAAGGCATACAGCGTGAGCATGCCCACGCCGGCCCGCCGCGCCGCCTCCACGATGGCGCGCGCCGTGCGCACCCCCGCCCGGTGGCCGGCCGTGCGCGGCAGCCCGCGCGTCGTCGCCCACCGCCCGTTGCCGTCCATGATGATCGCCACATGGACCGCCAGGCGCGTCCCGTCCGCCGGTGCCGTCGCCATGGCTACCCCTCCCGCGTGGCGCGGATCAGCGCCTCCATGTGCGCCAGATACCGCTCCAGCGCCCGCCGTCCCGCGGCGGTCAGCGCGTACTGCGTCTTGGGCACCCGCCCCTCGAACGTCTTGCTGCAGGTCACGTAGCCCGCTTCCTCCAGCTTGCGCGCGTGCACGCTCAGGTTGCCGTCCGTGGTCTGCAGCAGCGCCTTGAGATCGGCAAAGCTCAGGCGCTCGTTCACCGCCAGCGCGCTCACGATCCCCAACCGCATCCGCTCGTGGATCAACCGGTCGAGGTCGAGCGCGCTGCCCGGCTCGTCCGGCGCCCCCCCGCGGCCGCGCACCGGGGCCAGCCCCGCGCCCCCCTTCCGCTCGGCGCGTCCGCGCTCCGCCTCGTCCCTGGACACCGCACTCTGCCTAGCCACCGTGCCTCCTCGCGATCAGCATCCCGAACACCACGTGCAGCCCGCCGAATCCGGCCATCAGCAGCGCCGTCCCCCACGCCGGGGGCGCGATCAGCGCCGCCGCCCCCATCGCGATGAACGCCGCGCCCATCACCGGCACGATCCGCACCGAATACGCCCCCGCCGCGATCACCCCCGCCCCGTAGAGCATCATCCAGACCGCCGGCAGGAGATCCTCCAACCCTCGGGCCACGCAGGCCGCCGTGAGCGCGGCTCCCACCAGCATCGCGGGCGCGAACGCCAGCACCAGCTTCCGTCCCGGCCCCGACAGGACCGTGCCCTGCGCGGCCCGCGCCTTCCGCGACGTGGCCCACGCCGAAAGGCTCCCCGCCACCGCCGCCTCGACGAGCCATACGGCCACCCAGCCCAGCCGCGTGGGCCGCCCCGCCGCCACCACGGCCGCGATCAGGGCCGTCACGCCGATGATCACCTCTCCCCATCCCGACACCGCCGTGAACGTCCCGGCGCGCTCCATGGTCTCCCGGATGAACCGCAGGTTGTCCATGGCCCGGACGTGGATCTCGGGGGCCTGGGACGATTCGGGCTTGGGCGGTGCGGCACCGGGCATGGTGGTATATATGGCGACGCCCCGTGGCGCTGGCAAGTACTTTGCAGAGCGAAGTGTCGCTCGGCTGGGAGGCATATGAGGGTGCGAGCGCGGGAGGGCACGACCGATTACCACGTCACGCCATTCGGCGTTCCACGCTCCCGCCCTCCTACTCTCCTACCCTCCTACCCTCTCGTCCCATCCCACCCCTATCTTCCCGCCAGTGCCTTTGATCCCCGTTTACGGCCACGCCACCCTCCGGGCGCGCTTCGCCTCCGCCATCGAGCGAGGCGCCCTGCCCGGCAGCCTGCTGCTCCACGGCCCCGCCGGCGTCGGCAAGCAGCGCCTCGCGCTCTGGCTGGGCCAGCGCCTCCTCTGCACGGGCGCCGGGAGCCGCCCCTGCGGGGAATGCCAGAATTGCCGATTCGCGCTGGCCGGGACGCACCCCGATCTCCACTGGATCTTTCCCCGCCCCCGCCCCAAGGACTCCGATCCCTCGGTGGCCGACGTCGAAGCCGACTACGCCGACGCGGTCGCCGAGCGCATGGCGGCGAGCGGCCTCTACGCTCCGCCCAGCGGCGCCGAAGGCATCTTCGTGGCCACGGTGCGCGCGGTGGTCCACGCCGCGGCCCTCGCCCCCGCCGTCGCCCATCGCAAGGTGTTCGTCATCGGCGACGCCGAGCGCATGGTGTCGCAGGAGGGCGCCGACCAGGCGGCCAACGCCTTCCTGAAACTGCTGGAAGAGCCGCCGGAGAACACCAACATCGTCCTCACCACGAGCGAGCCCGGGGCGCTGCTCCCCACCGTCCGTTCGCGCGTGATCGCGGTGCGCGTGCCGCGGCTCACCGAAGCGGAGATGCGGGCGTTTCTGGCCGACCCGGCGGTGCCCCCCCGCCTCGCCGCGCTGTCCCTGCCCGCCGGCGCCGACGACCTGCTCCGGCTGGCCGACGGCGCCCCCGGCGCCCTCCTGGCTCGCTCGGCCATGGACGACGCGCTCGCCCGGGCGCGCCGGATGCTCGACGCGGCGTCGGGCCACGACCGCGCCGAACGCCTGCGCGCCGCCTTCGTGCAGGGCACGAGCGGAGCCCGCGGCGCGTTCAGCGACGCGCTCAACGCGCTCACCCTTCTGCTCCATCAGCAGGTCCGGGCGGCGCTCGATCGCGACGACGCCCGCGCCGCCCTCGGCGCCTCCCGGGCCGCCGACGCCGTGGAGCGCGCCAAGGAGAGCGCCCAGGGCAACGCCAGCCCCCAGCTCGTCACCTTCACCCTGCTCCGAGAATTGGAGGCCGCCCTGCGATGACCGAACCGCTCTCCCACGTCGGCCCCGAAGGGAACGCGCGCATGGTGGACGTTTCGGGCAAGCCCGTCACGCTCCGCACCGCCCGCGCCGCCGGCCAGATCCGCATGGCGCGCGCCACGCTCGAGGCCATCCAGGCCAATGCCCTGAAAAAGGGCGACGTCCTGGGCGTCGCCCGCGTGGCGGGAGTCATGGCCGCCAAGCGGACCGCCGGCCTGATCCCCCTCTGCCACCCCGTCCCGCTGGACGACCTGCAGGTGAGCCTCACCCCCGACCCCGACCTTCCCGGCATCCGGGCCGAGGCAACCGCGCGCAGCACCGGGCGCACGGGGGTCGAAATGGAGGCGATCGTCGCGGTAACCCTGGCCCTGGTGACGGTGTACGACATGGCCAAGGCCGCGGACCGGGAAATGGTCATTGGCGAGGTTCGCCTGGTGGAGAAAACAGGTGGACAAAGGGGCGACTACGCCAGAGGTTGATGGGCGGCCAAGATTCGTTTATTGTCCGGTATGGGGCATCAGGCCTCTTTTGACGTAAATGGCTGAAACCAAACGACTTATGAGAGACCTGTCAGGTACGTACGTCCATCGGGGCGACGCCCTTCGACGAAGACAGCGCCTGAAACGTTTGGGCATCATCTTCGCCACCGGGACGGCCGCCGCCGTCCTTTTGATCATGTACCCGTCGCCCGCTGAGCCGTTGGCGCAGGCGGCCGTGGTCGTTCACGAGCGCTCCTCCGCCCCGCTGGGCCAGGCGGCGTCGCTCCGCGCCCAGCTCGCGGCCACCCGCGGGCAGGTGGACAGCCTCCAGGGGCAGCTCGAACGGGCCAACCAGATCATCAAATTCTCGAGCCGGTACGACATCTCGGCGGGCCTGGCCGGCCGGGTGTATGACGCCGCCATCGGGGAGAACATCGACCCCGTGCTGGCGTTCCGGCTGGTGAAGCTGGAGAGCGATTTCAACCCGCGGGCGGTGAGCCCGGCCGGCGCCATGGGGCTCACCCAGCTCATGCCCGCCACGGCGCGGTTCTATCAGAAGGGGCTGCAGGCCAAGCAGCTGTTCGACCCGGACCTCAATCTCCACATCGGGTTCCGGTACCTGCACTCGCTGGTCGAGCAGTACCACGGACAGATGGACATGGCACTGCTGGTGTACAACCGCGGCGAGGTGGCGCTGGCCACCGTCAGGGCCGAGGGCAGGTCCCCGGCCAGCGACTATGCGCGAATCCTGATGAAGGGCTACAAGGGCCCCGGCATCATCGACTGATTCGCAGCTTCTGCCCGATGTAGATGGTGTTGCGGTGCAGGCCGTTCAGGGCCTTGATGCGGGCCACCGTGGTGTGGTACTTGAGCGCGAGCCCGCCCAGCGTCTCCCCCTTGCGCACCACGTGCCGCCCGCCCGCCAGCCCGTAGAGCTCGATGGACGGATTGGGCACGGCGCGGGCGGCCTCGGCCACGGCCCGCGTCGGCACCAGGACGAGCTGCCCGGGCACGAGGTGGCCGCTCCGGTAGCGCCGCAGCTTGGGATTGAAGTCGTCGAGCTGCTTGAGCGTCAGGCCGAACTTCCGGGCGATCGTGGACGAGTACTCGCCCGAGCGCGACCGGACGCGGCGCACGCCGACCCGGTCGGCGCGGGGCAGCGAGTCGTAGCGCGCCCAGAACCCCGCGGCCCCGCCCGGCGGAATGCGCACCTGGATCGAGTCGTCCGGGGGGGCCATCCCGCGCAGGATCTGCGGATTGAGATCTTCCAGGCTCGCCACCGACGTCCCGCTGGCCCGCGCGATCGCGGCCAGCGGCGTGGCCGGCCCCACGCGCACCGAATCGTACACGAACGCCGACTCGGGCCGGATGTCCAGGCCGTAGCGCTTGGGATTCTTGCCGATCAGCGCGGCGGCGATGAGACGCGGCACGTACTCGCGGGTCTCGGCGCGCAGGTAGTCCTTGTCGGCGAGCTCGAAGAAACGGTCGTCGCCCTGGGCGCCCTGCAGCGAGCTGGCGTACCGGTCGAGCCCGCGCTGGATGCGCCCCGGCCCGCCGTCGTACGCCGCGGCCGCCAGATAGAGCGATCCGAACTGGTCGCGCAGCCCCTTGATGAAGTGCGCCGCCGCGGCGGTGGACTTCACCGGGTCGCGCCGTTCGTCGATCCACCAGTCCACGCGCAGCCCCTCGCCGCGCGCCGTCCCGGCCATGAACTGCCACATCCCCACCGCCGCGGCGCTCGAGTAGGCGTTGGGATCGTACCCGCTCTCGATGAGGCCCAGATAGTACATGTCCTCGGGCAGCCCGGCGGCGCGGAACTGGGCGCGGATCATCCCCTCGTATCGCGTGCCGCGCTCGATTTCCTGCGTGATGTGGTCGCGCGCCGGCCCGGTGAACTGCGACACGTACTTCTGCACCTGGTCCCGCGCCTCGTACGAGCGCACGTCCATGTCCCAGCTGGGGCTGGCCGAGTCGGCGGCTGCCGCGGAGTCGCCGAACACGCTCGACGCTCCGCTCGCGATGTCGCGGTCGCTCACCGACGCCGAGTCGGCGGCCGCCGTGTCGCGGGCCGGCGCGGGCGTCGGGGCGGCGCGAGCCGCGACGAGGGAATCGGCCCCGGGGGCCGCGGGCGGAGACGCCGGC
>JAGWRI010000081.1 GCA_028876525.1 Gemmatimonadota bacterium
CGCTCCCCGGCCGGATACAGCAGGTCCAGGATGGGCGTGGTCATGAACGTGGTCACGATGGCCATGAGCACCATCATCGCGTACAGCTCGGGCGAGATGGCGCCCAGGTCCAGCCCGATGCCCAGGATCACCAGCTCCATGAGCCCGCGCGTGTTCATGAGCGTGCCCACGGCCAGCGACTCGCGCCATCCCAGCCCGGTGAGGCGCGACGCGATGGCCGAGGCGCCCAGCTTGCCCCCCACCGCGGCGGCCAGCACCAGCCCGAACGACACCCACGCCGCCGAGCCCTGCAGCAGCCCCACCTGCGTGCGCAGCCCCGTGTAGGCAAAGAACAGCGGCAGGAACACCACCACCGTCAGGTCTTCCAGCCGCTCCATGAGCGCGCGCACCAGCTTGGGGTTCTTGGGCATCACCGCGCCCATGGCGAAGGCGCCGAACAGGGCGTGGATGCCCAACCGCTCGGTGGTCCACGCCGAGGCCAGCAGGGCCACCGCCACCAGCGCCACCATGTCCTGCGTGAGCCGGCCCTGCTTCACGAACCGCCGCTCCACCAGGCGCAGCGCGCGCCGCACGCCGAACGCCATGAGGCCCACGTACGCCAGGGCGCCGCCCACCGTGACCCAGAGCGGCGTGGCCGCCGCGCTGGCCCGCACCACGATGATCACCACCGCCAGCAGCCCCCACGCGCTCACGTCGTCCACCGCCGCGCAGGCAATGGCCACCGCGCCCAGCCGCGTGCGCTGCAGGTTCCGCTCCACCAGAATGCGCGCCAGCACGGGGAACGCCGTGACGCTCATGGACGCGCCGCTGAACAGCGCGAACCCCACGAACGGCACCCCGGCGTCGGACAGCCGCGGGTAGGTCCAGAGCGCCAGCGCCGTGCCCAGAAAGAAGGGGGCGAGAATGCTGGCGTGGCTGGTGAGCACCGCCGCCTCGCCGCGGCCGCGCAGCCGCGCAGTGTCGAACTCCAGGCCCACCAGGAACATGAACAGCAGCAGCCCCACCTGGCTCAGCGCGTTGAGCGCGTCCAGGCTGGCCGCGGGGAAGATCACGGCAAAGGCCGCCGGCGCCGCGGCGCCCAGCAGCGAGGGGCCCAGCATGATGCCGGCCACCATCTCGCCCACCACCTGGGGTTGTCCGATGCGGCGGAAGAGCCAGCCCACCACCCGCGACACGAGCAGGATGAGGGCGATCTGCAGAATGAGCCGGAGCAATGGAGTCATGGTCGCCTCACCGGGGCCGGGCGCGTCGGGTGGCCACGAAGGTCAGCGTGGCGCATCCGGTGCAGGTGGGGTCGGCCAGCGAGCCTAGCAGCGTGTCGGCCACCGGGCGTGGCGGGAGCTGGAGCGTGAGCGTGGCGCCCCCCGGGCACTGCGCGGATGCGGCGGCGGGGGTGGCGGGGGCGGCGCCGTCGAGCGTGCCCGCGGCGGAGCTTCCCCGGATGGTCACCGAGGCGCTGGCCCATTCGCTGGCGTCGGCCGAGCGCACCGAGATCGTGGCGTCGGGTCCCGACTGCGACACCACCAGCGTGTGCATGGAGTCGACGGTGATGCCGGCCAGGCAGCGGGCGGCGGCGCCGGTGGTGGGCGCCGACATGCTGCGCACGCGCCAGGTGCCGTGGATGGCGGGGGCGGCGGCCAGCTTCTCGCCGGCGCGCAGCACGAGCAGCACGCCGATGAGGGGAATGCCCACCATGGGTACGTAGAGCCGGGCGGCTCTCACGGCGCGACGCTCCGCGCCGGGCGACGGGCGGGAAATGCCGGCATCGTCCACACTCCGCTGTAGCGCCTGCGGGGTTAGCTGACGGGTTGGGAGCAGGAGATCTCCCTCCGGCGCCGTTGCCGGATGCACCCCGGACCGATTGGGTCCCCCGCCGCGCGGCGCGTGCCGCGCGTTCGGCAGTGGTGGTCTATGTCGCACCGTAGCCGTGGCCGGCGGGGAAGTCAACCGCGGTCGATGTCTTCGCGCCTCGCGTTGTATCGTCCGGTTGAATCCGTCGCCGTTAGCCGTCCGCCGCCAGCTCGCTCCCCCGCGTCTCCTCCACCAACCACCCGAACACCGCCGCGCTCGGCACGCTCAGGAACGCCAGGTACCCCACCACGCGCGACAATCCGCCCAGCGGCCCCGCCAACAGCGCGATGCCCGCCTGCGCCGCCACCACGCCGAGCGCGCCGATCAACACCGTCCATCCGATCACCGTCGCGCGCAGCGCGGTGGGAAACAGCTCCGTGGACGCCGACCGGAACCCCACGAGCGCCGCACTGTCGGCAAGCTTCAGCCACAGGAAGCTCGCGCCCAGCCAGTACGCCGGCGCCACGGTTCCGGCCGGCGGCCCCCAGTAGAAGCTCAGCGCCCCGACGCCCGCCAACAGCCACGAGGTCACCACCGTCGGCACCCGCCCGAACCGCTCACATGCCTTGGCGCCCAGCGGATATCCCGCCATGCCGAGCCCGCCCCCCACCAGCACCAACAGGCTCGCCGCCCCCGGCGACAGCCCCACCGCCGACACCACGCGGTAGTAGCTCCACGCGTCGGCCGACCACGCGAACACGACGCTCATGAACGCGCACACCGCGATCGGCAGCGCGCGGGCGCGGTACCGCGCGCCGAACACGTCGAGCAATCGCGCCCCGTGCGTCGCCCCGGTTTCCGACGCCCGCATCCACCGCCTGCTCTCGGGCACCGCGCGCCGCAACACCGGCAGCCACACGATTCCGCCCCCGGCCACCACGAGCAGCCAGCACCACGACAGCCCGCGTGATTCCAGAATTGGAATGAGCACCAGGCAGAACCCCACGCCCGCCGCCGCCGCCAGGCCGCCATACGCCTGCCCGCGCGCCCGCCGCTCCGCCGGCAGCGCCTCGGCCAGCAATATCACCGCGGTCGACACCGTGGCGCCGATCGCGGCGTACAGCACGATGTCGCAGGCGGCGAACAGCACCACGTTGCGCCCCGCGGCGGCCGCGGCGGCGGCCAACGCCGCCATCGGGGTGACCGCCATGCACGCCAGCAGCACCCGGCGCCGACCCACGCGGTCGGCCAGCCGCAACAGCAGCAGCGCCCCCAGCGCGGCCGGCGAGATCCAGGCATACAGCCGCGCGATGCCCGCGTCGCCCAGGCCGAAGCTCGCCGCGATGAACGGCGCCCCCACGCCGTTGATCGCCATCGTGTAGCCCTGATACGCCAGAATGCCGCACAGGGCCACGATCGGGCGGATGGAGGTGTCGCGGGAGTCGGTCATGAGGTAAACTGTCGTGCGCCCCGCGTTCCCGCACCCCGCCGCTGCCGCCGTCCATGCCGCGCCACGCCATCGTCACCTCCTGCGACGCCCGCTTCGGCGACTTCCTGCTCCGCCACTGGCTGCCGTCGCTGCGCGCCAACGTGAACCTGTCCGGGGTGGACGTCGTGGTGCTCGACTACGGCCTCGCCGACGCCCAGCGCCAGGCGCTGTCCGCGCAGGACGTCGGGGTCTACCCGTGCGTGCGCGACGGCGTGATCTCCAACGTCCGCTACCGCGACATCTGCCGGCTGCTCGACGAGCGCGACTACGACCAGATCCTCTCGGTGGACGCGGGCGACGTCATCTTCCAGGCCGACGTCCGCCCCCTGTTCGACCAGCACCCCGACCGGTTCCGCGCCGTTCCCGAACAGCGGCGGATCCCCTTCCACGAGCTGCTCATCGAGCGCTCGGACCTCGCCCCCGAACGCTTCCGGGAAATCCTGGCGTTCCTCGGCGGCAAGCCGATGGTGAACGCCGGCGTCGTCTTCGGGCCCGCCCGGAAATTCCGCGAGTTCTGGCACTTCTATCGCGACACGAGCCGGGCCTTCGGCTGCTTCGGCATGGATCAGATGCTGCTCAACTACGTGCTGTACCGCGACGGCTTCGTGGCGCTCGAGCGCGGGTACAACTTCGTGCTGGTCAGCGCCGCGTCGCGCTGGGCGGTGCGCGACGGCGTGTTCGTGGACGCCGGCGGCCACGCCATTCCGGTGGTCCACAACGCCGGCAACGTCGAGTCCATGCGCGCCATTCGCGATTTCGGATACGGCGGCGCCGCGAACCGCCGCCGGCGCCTGGCGCCGCTCCGGCTTCGCCTGCTCATCGCGCGGCGACGGGTGGCGCATCTCCTGCGGCCGCCCCGGCATTGACGGCGGCCGGCCACGGCGCCGGGGCCCGCCAGAACGCCCAGTAGTACCGCCGCACGCCCAGCAGCTCGCCGATCCACGTGAAGTGAAACCCGATCCACGACGCGCTCACCAGCTCGGCCGGGCGCGCCGCCACGGCGCGCAGCCGGTACCGCAGCGCCCGGCCCACGGCGCCGGCCCGAACCGCCAGGAACGACAGGTAGCAGGCCACGTGGTACGCCCGCCGGCGCAGCACGGCACGCGGCGTGTCCGGCCACCGCTCCACGATCCACCGCGCGTCCGCGGCCAGCGTCCGTTCCATCAGCGCGTAGTCGCCCGACACGCTGCCCGCCCGCAGCCGGTAGCCCACCAGCACCTCCGGCACCACCGCGAACGCGCAGATCGCCGACAGCGCGATGAACAGCGGCCAGTCGTCGTTCGGCGCCGATCGCTCCGGATACCCGCCCGCCTCCTCGAACGCGCGCCGCCGCATCAGGGGCACGCTTCCGCACCCGGGCAGCGAGTCGGCCACCATCTCCCGAAATACGTCGCCCTGCGCCGTCGCGCGCTTCCACCCGGGAAAGATCACGGCGTCGTTCTCGTCGATCCCGTCGCTCCAGCAGTACACCACGCCCGTGCCCGGCGGCGCGGCGGCCAGCGCCCGCACCTGCCGCTCGATCTTGCCCGGATGCCACAGGTCGTCGGCGTCGCACGGGGCCAGCAGGTCGCCCGCGGCCCGCGACGCGCCGAAGTTCCGCGCCGCCGCCGTCCCGCGGTGCGGCCCCTGGTATATCTGTATCCTTATGTCCCGGCGCGCCGCCTCGGCGATCGCCTCCGCCGTGCCGTCGGTCGAGCCGTCGTCCACGACCACGATCTCGAGGTTCGCGTACGTCTGGCCCGAGATCGACGCCAGCGTCCGGCCGAGGTACGGCGCCGCATTGTACGCCGGCACGACCACCGAGACCAGCGGCTGCCCGTCGTCGCGCCCCATCAGCGCATCATGATCTGGAGAATGCGCCGCTCGCCGCGCGCCACCAGTCCGCCCCGGTGGATGCCGCCCACGTCGAACAGCAGCGCGTCGCCGGCGGCGGAGGTCAGCACGCGCTCCTGCGCCAGCAGCCGGCGCCCCCACTCGGCGTCCGGGGGAATGTCGTCGCCGAACTTCGCCCGCCGCCGCAGCGCGCGGGGCAGCGTCGGCAGCAGCGCGCCGTGCTCCGGCCGCACGTCGATCCAGATGTCGGTGGCCCGCAACCACAGGCCCTCGAGCATGCCCGTCCGCAGCCGGTTCGTGCCGGGAACGTAGCTGAATGGACCCGACGTCGCGCCGACCTCGGAGGCGTACACGATCACCTTCACCACGTCGTAGGTGTTGTCGACGTGGAAGAACGCGGTCTCGGGCAGGGGTAGTCCCCGCGACTCGAACGGCTCCCGCCAGAACGAATCCCATTCGTCGTTGATCTGCATCGTGACCTTGCGCACCACGGCCCGGCAGCCAAGATAGGCGCGCACCGAGGCGAGGATCCCGGCGTCCGTGAGCGCCCGCTCGACCGCGGCGAACAGCGCCGGCGCGCCCGCCCTCGTGGTGTCGAGCTGGCCGTCGGCATAGCGCCGGCGCCCGCGCTCGATCGCGCGGCGGCGCTCGGCGAGCCGGTCGAAGTACGGCTCGGCCGCCCCCAGCACGTCGGCGCGCGCCGCCGGCGCGAGCCGCAGGGGCACGATGCCGTCCCGCCGCAGCTCCTCCAGGTGGGGCGTGGCGCCCGATTCCGTCCAGGGGCGCCGCGCGGCGAGCTGCCACAGCCGGAGGCCCACCACGTAGGCCACGATTTCGGCGTACCGCAGATAGCCGGCCAGACGCGCCGCCGGCCCCGGGCGCCCCGCCCCGCGCCCGAACAGCGGGTGCGCGCCGTAGTCGATGTCGGGAATCCGGTCCAGCGGCGTGTCGGCGCGTCCGGCCACGGCGCTCATCGAGCGCCGGCCCCGAGTTCGCGCCCTGGCTCCACCACGGCGTCGGCCGGCAAGGGAACCAGGGGCGGCCGCTGCCAGTCGCCGCGGTCGATGGCGTCGATCTTCCGCCGGACCTCGCGGATCACCACCCGGCTGTAGGGGCCGACGTGGAGATAGAGCGCCGTGACGCTCATCGCGGCCTTCACGGCCGCCGGATTCGCGCGCAGGCAATCCCACAGGGCGCGGCCGAAGGGAATCAGCAGCCGCCGGTGCCGGAACGCGACCATTCGCGCGAGCGCGAAGCCCTGCCGCCACTCGGTGCGGCTGATCGATCGCCCGACGTTCCACGCCTCGCGCACTCGCCCCACCGGCCCCGCCGGCCGCTGGGCGGGGGTCCCCCGCGCCGACCCCAGCCCGCGCGCCATCCGCCCCACGCGCGCGAAGAAGACCTTCGGCTCGTAGATGCGCGCCAGGACGCCGGCGTAATCCTCGAGAATCTCCCGCCGCGGCCGCCGCGGCTCGAAGTTCAGGCCGCTCACGCACTGGTCGTCGACTTCCAGCCCCGGCCCCGCGGCCACGTCGTTCCCCGCATACAGCCGTCCCTCGCGGTGCAGCCGTCGCGTGAGCTGCGTGTTGGGCAGCGCGTACAGCAGCCCCACCATGCAGATCGGAATCGCCGAATCCTCGATGAAGCGCACCATCGCGTCGCCCACCTGGCCGTGCTCGTCGTCGAACCCCAGAATGAACCCCGCCGTGACCCACATGCCGTGGGCGTGGATCGTGTGGATGCTCTCCACGAGATCGCGGCGCGTGTTCTGCTTCTTCTGTGTGCCGGCCAGCGTGACCTCGTCCGGGCTCTCGATGCCCACGAACAGCGCGAAGAACCGCGCATCGCGCATCAGGGCCAGCACCGCCGCGTCCGACGCGATGTTCACCGACGCTTCGGTGGAGAACTCGAACGGATACCCGTGCTCCCGCTGCCAGGCCACCAGCCGCGGCAGGAACTCCCGCAGCGCCTTCCGGTTCCCCACCAGGTTGTCGTCCACGAAGTCGACCTGGCCGCGATACCCCAGCCCGTACAGGGCGTCCAGCTCGGCCAGCATCTGGTCGACCGTCTTCACCCGGGGCACCCGGCCGTAGAGCTCGATGATGTCGCAGAATTCGCAGCTGAACGGGCACCCCCGCGAGAACTGGACGCCGATGCGCAGATAATCGGCGAACGTGAGCAGGTCGAAGCGCGGGATGGGCGTGCGCGTCACGTCGGCCTGGAACTTCTCGGCCACGAACCGGCCCGTCCGCGCGCCCGACTCCCACGCGGCCACGAAGTCGTCGATCACCAGCTCCGCCTCTCCCAACACCTGGATGTCGGCCTCGTGGTAGAGGTGCGGGCTCGAGGTGATGTCCGGCCCGCCCACCACCGCCGGCACGCCGTGCGCCCGGCACAGGCGCACGACCTCCAGCGTGTCGCCCTGCTGGGGCAGCATGCCCCCCGTCATCACCATGTCCGCCCAGGCCAGGTCGTCCGCCGCGACCTCGGCGCAGTTGCGGTCGATGAAACGCACCGGCCAGTGCGGCGGCAGCATGGCCGCGACGGTGATCAGTCCCAGCGGCGGCGAGAGCATCCGGGCGCCGGCCGCGGCGCTGGCCTCGCGGTTGTCCCAGAACGAGCTCGCGTAGAAGCGCGGATACAATAGCAGGACGTTCGGCGGCGGCATGGCGACGTCACCCTCGCAGGCTCGCGCCGCCGTCCACGATGAGCGTCTGCCCCTGAATCAGGTCGCTGGCCGCGCTCGCCAGAAACACCACCGCATCCGCCACGTCGGCGGCGGTCAGCGGCCGGCCGTCCACCATCATCGCCGCCCGCGCCCGCTCGAACGCCTCGGGCGGCGCGCTCCGCGTCGAGTCGGTTTCCACCAACCCCGCCAGCACGATATTGAAGTTGATCCGGCCCCCCAGCTCCAGCGCCAGATGCCGCACCAGGCTCTCCAGCGCCGCCTTGGTGGTGCCGATCGTGCCGTACGCCGGCAGCGCGCGGTGCGAGCCGTGGCTCGACATCGCCACCACCTTGGCCCGCCCCTCGGCCCGCTCCAGCAGCGGCCGAGCCGCCTGCACCAGCGTGAGCAGCGGCGTGACGTTCGTGGACATCGCGGCCTGGAGATGCTGCGGCGTGGTGTCCATCAGCGACCGGAACCCGCCGCTGGCCACGTTGCTCACCAGCACGTCCAGCCGGCCGAACCGCGTCCCCAGGAACTCGACCATCGCCTGCACGTCGTCAGGCTCGCTCACGTCGGCCTTCACCACCGCGGCCTGGCGCCCCATCTGCCGGATCTCCTCCGCCACCTCCCGCGCCGCGCCCTGCGACGTCAGGTAGTTCACCGCCACGTCCGCCCCCGCGCCGGCCAGCCGCAGCGCCGACGCCCGCCCGATGCCCCGCGAGGCGCCGGTCACGAGACACACCTTTCCGTTCAGGTCCGTCACCGGAGCACCGGCGCCGGGGCCGCGATCCGGGCAATGCGGTACCCCTTCGCGTCCATCAGCGTTTCGCCGTCGGCGCCGTACAGGCGGAAATCGAACCGCCCCCCCTGCTCGGTCTGCTCCCCGGCCACCACGTGCACCGTGCAGTCTTCCCGCGGCCGCGGAAACCGCCCCACGTACAGCTCGTCGATTCCCGCCGGAATCGAATGCCCGGGGTCCAGCGCCCACGCCAGGCACGCCGTGGCGTAGAAACAGGCGTCCAGCACCGCCGGGTGCAGCCGCCAACCCGACGCGGGCCGCCCCGTGCCCCCGATCTCCACGATGGCCGGCGCCACGATCTCGCCGCGCAGTCCGCGCTCGGTGATTTGGAACCGCCGCAGGCAATGGAACGCCGGCCCGTGATGGAACCGCATTCCCGGCGCGTCGTAATCCGGCTCCTGCCACTCCCGGACCTCGGCGCTCGTGTCCAGCGCCCCGGCGTGGGGCGACGCCCCGTTCCGCGCCACGAACGCCGCGCGGACGATCGGCCGGTCCGCCTCGA
>JAGWRI010000082.1 GCA_028876525.1 Gemmatimonadota bacterium
AACGCGCTGGATGTGGTGCGGTCGACCCAGTCCCCGGGATTCGATTCCACGCGAGCCGATTCCGCGCGAGCGGGTTCCAAGCGATGAAGCGCCGCGAGGGGTTCACGATCATCGAGCTGCTGGCCTCGATGACGATCATCGCGATCCTGGCCGGGATCGTGGTGCCGAAGATCGGCAGCTTCATCACGCAGGCCAAGGCCGCGGCCGCGGTTGCCGCCATCAGGAACGTCTACGACGCCGTCGAGTTGTATCATGCGAACTCCGACTCGTTTCCGCCGTCGGGGGCCATGGGCCAGATGCCTCCGGCCCTGAAGAACGACCTGGATGCCAACATGTTCGTGACGGCCGACTACGAGCTGCAGTTCATGAACTGGCCGTTCTACCAGTACACCAACGGCCAGCTCACCGAGAGCAACATCATTGCCGTGACCTTGCAGACCAACGACGTGCAGCTCGGACAGCTCGCGATGGCCAAGTCGGGATGGATGCACTTCCAGTGGGGGAACAACTACACCTTCATCTTCGAGTGGCCGTTCTAGGCGGGCCGTCCGCCGACCTGAAAGCAGAGCGGCCGTCGCCACGAACTCCGTGGCGACGGCCGCTTCGACTTTTGGCCGGGGTGCATGACCGCCACCGGCGGCCGCACCTGCCCAAGCTCCCCAGGTAGGACTTGAACCTACGACCCTCCGATTAACAGTCGGATGCTCTGACCAACTGAGCTACTGGGGAATAGACACAGAAAGTTAGTCCCGTGGCCGGACGTGTCAACGGAACGACGCTAGCCGGCCGCCCGCCGCTCGCGGTACTCGGGGAACCCCGGGAGCACGGTGCGCAGCCAGCGGCCGGTGTGCGACGTCGGGTGGCGGGCCACCTCCTCGGGGCGTCCCACGGTCACGACCTCACCCCCGGCGTCCCCCGCCTCCGGCCCCAGGTCCACGACCCAGTCGGCCAGCTTGATGACGTCCAGGTTGTGCTCCACCAGCACCAGGGTGTGGCCGGCGTCCACCAGCCGGTCGAACACCTGGGCCAGCCGCTCGATGTCCACGAGGTGGAGCCCGGTGGTGGGTTCGTCCATGATGTACAGCTTGTGGCCGGTGCGCTTGCCGGCCAGCGCCAGCTCGCGCGCGATCTTGAGCCGCTGGGCCTCGCCCCCCGACAGCGTGGTGGCGGGCTGGCCCAGCCGCAGGTACCCCAGGCCCACCTGCTGCAGCTGCCACAGCGCCTGGCCCAGCTTCTCCTCGTGCGGAAAGGCGCGGATCGCCTCGTCCACCGTGAGCTGGAGCGTGTCGTGGATGTTGCGGCCGTTCACCCGGACGTCGAGCACCTCGGGGCGGAACCGCTTGCCGCCGCAGTCGTCGCAGGGCACGAACACGTCGGCCATGAACACCATCTCGACCTCGAGGTAGCCGGCCCCCTCGCAGGTCGGGCAGCGGCCGCCGTCGACGTTGAAGCTGAAGGTGCCGGCGGTGTAGCCGCGCTCGCGGGCCAGCGGGGCGGCGGCGAACAGGCGCCGCAGGTCGTCGAACGCCTTGACGTAGGTCACGGGGTTGGAGCGCGGCGACTTGCCGATGGGGCTCTGGTCGATGCTCACGACGTCGTCAATCGCGTCGGCGCCGGTGAGCGTGTCGTAGCTGCCCACGACCTCGCCCAGGTGCTGCTTGGCCGAGGTCTCGCCGCGCAGCGCGGTCTCCAGCGCGCGCATGAACACGTCGTGCACGAGCGTGCTCTTGCCCGAGCCCGAGACGCCGGTCACCGCGGTCACGGCGCCGAGCGGAATCTTGACGTCGATGCCCTTGAGATTGTGCTCGCGGGCGCCCGCCAGGGTGATCCAGCGGGGGCCCGTGCGGCGGCGCTTCTCGGGCAGCGGCACCTCGCGCTGGCCGGTGAGATACCGGCCGGTGAGCGGGCTCTCGGCGGCGCGCGCGATGGGCGCCGCGAACACGAGGTGGCCGCCCTTCTCGCCGCTGCCCGGGCCCAGCTCCACCATGAAGTCCGCGGCGCGGATGGCCTCGAGGTCGTGCTCCACCACCAGCACCGTGTTGCCCGAATCGCGCAGGCGGGCGAGCAGCGACAGCAGGCGGTCCATGTCGCGCGGGTGGAGCCCGATGGACGGCTCGTCGAGCACGTACAGCGTGTCCACGAGCTGCGAGCCGAGCGAGTTGGCCAGGCCGATGCGCTGCGCCTCGCCTCCGGACAGGGTGCGCGTGGCGCGGTTGAGCGTGAGGTAGCCCAGCCCGACGTCGCACAGGAACCGGACGCGGCTCCGGGCCTCGCGCAGGACGTGGCCGGCCACCTCGCGCTCGAAGTCGGACAGCGCGAGGGCGTCGATCCAGGCGAGGAGCCGGTCCATGGACAGTTCGCTCGCCTGCGCGATGTTGCGGTCGCCGATCACGACGTGCAGGGCTTCGGGCTGGAGCTTGGCGCCCCCGCAGTCGCCGCACGTCTGCGCGGTCTGGTACTGCCGCAGGAAGACGCGGATGTACTGCTTGTAGCGCTTCTCCTCGAGGTCCTTGAGGAAGGGGAAGATGCCCTTGTAGCCCTTGACCCGCGCGTGGAGCAGGGCGTGGCGGGCCCTGGCCGGGAGGTCGCTCCACGCCGCGTCCATCGGGATCTTCTCGCGCCTGGCGAACTCGGCCAGGGCGCGCCGCTTGTTGTCGTAGCGCGGCTTGGTCCACGGGTCGAGCGCTCCCTCGCGCAGCGTGCGCTCGGGGTGCGGCACGACCAGCGCCTCGTCGTACTCGAGCACGGCGCCGAAGCCGTTGCAGGTGGGGCAGGCGCCGCGCGGGCTGTTGAACGAGAAGAGCTGCGGGGTGGGCGACGGGGCGCGGGTGCCGTCGTTGGGGCACTCGAACCGCTCGGTGAAGCGGAGGCGGTGCGGCGCGCCGTCGGCGGCCTCGGCCAGCAGGACGACGCAGTCGCCCTCGCCCTCGGCGAACGCGGTGCCGATGGCGTCGGCCAGCCGCCCGCGCAGGTCGGCCGATGCGGCGAGGCGGTCGACGATGACCAGCGCCTCCTTGGCGAACGTGATGTCGACGGGCTCGTTGAGCAGGTCGTCCAGGTGCTTCACGGCGCCGTCGAGCGCGACGCGCACGAACCCCTCGGCCCGGAGGTTCTCGACCACGACCTCGTGGGTGACCTCGTCGGACATGCGGAGCGGGAAGGCGACCGAAAAGCGCGTGCCGTCGGGGAGCGCGAGCACCGCGTCGGTGGCCGACTGCACCGTGTCGGGCCGCATGACGCGGCCGCAGACGCGGCACACCGTGTGGCCCACGCGGGCCCACAGCAGGCGCAGGTAGTCGTAGATCTCGGTGGCCGTGCCGACGGTGGAACGCGAGGTCCGGGTCGGATTCTTCTGCTCGATGGCGACGGCGGGCGAAAGGCCGTCGATGCCGTCCACGTCGGGCTTCTCCATGCGCTCCAGGAACTGGCGGGCGTAGGCGGAGAGCGACTCGACGTAGCGTCGCTGGCCCTCGGCGTAAATGGTGTCGAAGGCGAGCGAGGACTTGCCGGAGCCCGACGGCCCGGTGACCACCGTGATCGCGCGGCGCGGAATCTCGAGATCGATGCCCTTGAGGTTGTGCTGGCGGGCGCCGCGAATGACGATGGAGGACTTCATACCCGGGGGAATCTACTGGCCGGGGCCAGGGGCGGGCCCGGCCCCGCCCCAACAGAAGGCGACGGCTGACGGCTCACAGCCGCCGGCCCTCGGCCTTCGGTTTGTAGTTCGCGCGGTTCCCCGATACCCTTCCTCCCATGCCCGACGCCGCCTACCACGACGAAGACGTCATCGGCAAGGTCTACGACGCCCGCCTGGCGCGCCGGCTCCTTCGCTACGTCCGTCCGTACGGGTGGCTGGTCGTGGTCTCGCTCGTGCTGCTCGTCGTGGACGGGCTGCTGCAGCTCGTGGGCCCGTATCTCACCCAGCGGGTGATCGACGTGGCGCTGCCGGCGCACGACACGGCCATGGCCACGCGCGCCGCGCTGCTGTTCACGGGGTCGCTGGCCGTGGGCTTCTTCGCCCAGTTCGGCGAGACGATGCTCACCACGCTGCTCGGCCAGCGGGTGATGCGCGACCTGCGCGACGACGTGTTCGCCCACCTGCAGCGGCTGCCGATCCGGTTCTTCGACCGCACGCCGGTGGGCCGGCTCGTCACGCGGACCACGGCCGACGTCGAATCGCTGAACGAGCTGTTCACGGCGGGCGTGGTGGCCGGGCTCGGCGACCTGTTCACGCTCGCCGCGATCGGGATCATGATGCTGGTCACCGACTGGCGGCTCGCGCTGGCGGCGTTCGGCGTGATCCCGTTCATCTACCTCAGCTCGCACCTCTTCCGCCGCGCCGTGCGCACGTCGTACCGCGACATCCGCACGCGGCTGGCGCGGATCAACGCCTTCCTCCAGGAGCGGATCACGGGCATGCGCGTGCTGCAGCTGTTCGGCATGCAGCGGCGCGAGGGCGACGCGTTCGACCATCTGAACGAGCGGTATCTCGACGCGAACCTGCGGTCGATCGTGTACTACGCCGTGTACTTCCCCACCATCGAGGTGCTGACCAGCGTCGCCCTGGCCAGCCTGATCGTGGCCAGCGCGCACCGCGTGGCGGCGGGCACGCTGCTCGTGGGCACCGTGGCGATGTTCCTGCAGCTCGTGCGCCGCTTCTTCCAGCCGCTGCAGGACCTGTCGGACAAGTTCAACACGCTGCAGCAGGCGATGGCGGCGTCGGAACGGATCTTCAATCTGCTCGACGAGCCCGTGGGACACGATCGGGGCGACGACGCGCCGGCGCCAGGCATCGCGGCCCTGGCGCACGCGCGCACGGTGACGATCGCGTTCGAGGACGTCTGGTTCGCCTACGACCCGCCGGGCACGCCCGAGTCGGAGCTGCGCTGGGTGCTGAAGGGGGTGAGCTTCGAGGCGCGCCCCGGCCGCACGGTGGCGCTGGTGGGGCACACGGGCGCCGGCAAGACGACGATCGTGAACCTGCTGCTCCGATTCTACGACCCGCAGCGCGGGCGGATCACGGTGAACGGCGTGGACACGCGGGAAATCCCCGGGCGCGTGCTGCGGGCGCTCATCGGTTACGTCCAGCAGGACATCTTCCTCTTCGCCGGCGACGTGGCGGGCAACATCCGGCTGTCGGCGCCGCTGAGCGACGGTGAGGTTCAGCGGGCGGCGGCGCGTGTGGGCGCCGACCGCATCATCCGGCGGTTCCCCGACGGCTACGCCCACCCTCTGGGGGAGCGGGGGGCTTCGGTGAGCGTGGGCGAGCGGCAGCTGCTCTCGTTCGCGCGGGCCATCGCCGCGGACCCGGCCGTGCTGGTGCTCGACGAGGCGACGAGCGCCGTGGACAGCGAGATCGAGGCCGACATCCAGGCGGCGCTGGCCGAGCTCATGGCCGGCCGGACCACCATCGCGATCGCGCACCGGCTGAGCACGATCGTCGGCGCGGACGAGATCCTCGTGCTGCACCACGGCCAGGTGGTGGAGCGCGGACGGCACCGCGACCTCCTGGCGCGGCGCGGCCTGTACGACCGGCTGTACCGCCTGCAGGCCGGGGGCGGTGACGCGGGCCACGGCGCCTCCGAGCGCTTGCCAGCGTCGGGGGTCTTGGGGTAGGTTTTGCGGAATGTGGAGTCCCGTGCGGCGCGGGGGTTTCGCGCCGCGCGCCGTCCGTTCCGTCCGTCGCGCCGAGCGTTCATGCCGGTCCTCCAGGTTCACGACGAACAGCACACGCTGCAGCGGGGCCCGACGCGGGTGGGCGCCGGCCCCGACGCCGATGTCCGCGTCAAGGACGACGCGACCCTCGGGGTCCAGGCCGTGGTGGAGCTGGGCGACGACGACCAGGCCGTGATCCGGCGGGCCGGCGACGGAAGCGCCGTGAAGGTGAACGGCGTGGTGCTGGGCGCCGAGCCTGCCCCGCTGATGCACGGCGACAAGGTCGAGATCGCGGGCGTCGAGCTCTTGTTCTCCGACGACAAGAAGGGCGGCGCCACGCAGTACGTCTCGGCGTCCGAGATCGCGGCCATGGCGGCCAGGCGTGGCGGGCCAGCGCGGGCCACGGCCGCCACCGGCGGGCGGCTGGTGTCGCTCGTGGACGGGAAGGAATACACGATCCCGGACGGCGGCGTCGGCATCGGGCGCGATGCGAGCAACGAGGTCGTGGTCGCGCAGAGCGCGGTGTCGCGGCACCACGCCCGGATCGCGCCCGGCGAGGGCGGCTACGTGGTGGCCGATCAGAGCACGAACGGCGTGTTCGTGAACGGCGAGCGCATCGAGGGCACCAAGTTGCTCGCGCGCTCCGACGTGATCCGGGTCGGCACCGAGGAATTCCGGTTCTACGCCGACGTCGCCCCGCTGGCCCGTCCGGCCGCCGTGCCTGCGGCTGCCGCCCCCGAGGCCGCGGCTCCGCCGCCGGCGCCGAGGCCGGCCCCACCGCCGCTGTCGAAGGAG
>JAGWRI010000008.1 GCA_028876525.1 Gemmatimonadota bacterium
CGCGGCCGTGCGCTCGGCCAGCGCGTCCCAGAGCGGCAGCAACTCGGGGGCCCGCTCGGCCACCGCGGCGCGCTGGCGCGCGACCGTCTCGTCGTCGCCGCGGGCGATCGGGCCGGTCAGGGCGCGCGCGCCCTGCGCGGCCCAGTGATCCATCGAGGTGCGCGCGAGCTGGACGAGCAGCTCGCGCGGCACGCCGGCGCGCGCCCCAAGCTCGGCGGCGGCGCTCTCCAGCGTCACGAGATAATTCGACGCCACGCTCGCGGCGGCGTGATAGAGGGCGCGATCGGCGTCGGCCACTTCCACCGGCGTCATGCGCAGGGTGCCGGCCAGGGCCCGCGCGAGGTCCAGCGCGCGCGGAGTGGCGCCCGCGACGGCGCAGCCGGCCCCGGCGAAGGCGGCGGGGCGGCCGGCAGCCACCGACAGCAGCGGATGGAGCGAGAACCCCTCGTGCGGGGCGAGCGGGGCCAGCGTGGCGGCGCCGCTGCAGTGGCCCACGAGACGGCCCGGCGGGACGGCGGCCGCCGCCGCGGCGATCTCCCGGTCGGGCACGCAGAGCAGAACGACCGCGGCGTCCTCAACTCGGGCGCCGCGCCCCAACGGGCCGCGCACCGGGATGCCGGCCGCGGGGAGCGCCGCCGACAGCGCGCGCCCCAGGCGCCCGCCCCCGACGATGGCGACGCCCGATTTCAGGAGGTCAGAAGTGGCCGGCGATGCGTGTACCACGCTCGGAAAGTAACGGGAACGGGTCGATCGGTTCGCCCTCCCAGTACTTGCCGTCCGCGGGCATGCGCAGGATCTGGAAGTGGAGGTGGGGCACGTTCTCCGGCGCGTCGCCGGTCGTCCCCACGTACCCCAGGGTGTCGCCCCTGGTCACGATGTCCCCCGCCACCAGCCCCGGTTTGTACCCCTCGAGGTGCGCGTAGTAGAACACGAACTGCCCGCTCCGGTCGATCGTGTACACCGTGATCCCGCCCAGCGTGTTGCTCGAAAGCCGAAGCACGCGCCCGTCGTCGGCCGCGAGCACCGGCGTGCCCCGCGGGGCCAGGATGTCGATGGCGTGGTGCACGCGCCCGCCCTCGCGCGGCGAGTCGAAGGAATCGCGCAGGCCGTCGGGCCCGACGCCGGCCACCGGGATCTCGAGATCGTGCGCGTAGAGCGTGGCGTTTGCCGAAGCGAAGGTGGAGAGCAGGGGTCGGGCCGGCGCGTCGGCCGGCGCTGCGGCGGCGGTCCCGGCGGCGGGCGCCGCGCCGGCCGCGACGGGACCCAGGGGTCCCGAGACGACCGTCGGCGCCAGCGACTGGATGCAGCCCGACGCCAGCAGGGCGGCGGCCAGGATCAGGGGGACTCGCGCGGTGAGCGTCATATCGGCGTAGAACGACGCGCCGCGCCCGGCGCGGGCAACGGTGGGCGCGCCAGGCGGGCGCAAGGTCCGCCTGCTCGCGCCCCGCCCCGGGTGGCATTATCTTGGTGCGTCTGACCCGTTCCGTGCTCGCGAGGAGCCGATGCCGCACCAGGACCGACACATCGCCGTGAAGAAGAACCAGGGCTGGGGAGCCGCGCTCCTCACGATCCTCATCGTCGCCCTCGCCGTCTCGGTCGCGACGTACATCCACAAGACGACGTACAAGTCGTTCAACGACCTGACCTTCCATGCGAAGGGGCAGGGGATGTAAAGAAAGGGGCGCAGGCAAGAACTGCGCCGACAAACCCAGCGCCAACAAGTACGGCGCCTACAAGAACTGCGCCGGCAAGAACAGCGCGGAATGCGGAAGGAATTCACCAGCGAACTGGTGACCCCGCCGTTTCCGCGCTGTCGTGTTTCGCGCCGTTGCCCCACGCGCTGTCGACTGCAGTCCTTTCCCAGCGCCGTACCTGCCGGCGCTGTTCTTGCCGGCGCCCCTTTTGCCGGCGCTGTTCCTGTCAGCGCGGTGCTTGCCGGCGCTTCATGTACCGGTAGTTGCGCCCTTTTCCATCATGGCCACGACTTCCTCCACGATCTCCCGTCCATGATGTCGCGCATACCAGCGCCTGATTTCCCGATACTTCTCGTCCGACGGATGCGCCTTTCCCGGCCCCAGCACCCACTCCTGCAGCTCGCGGGGTCTGGGCCCCCACCAGCCGCGCTCGCGGAATCGCTCGTCCAGCATCATCACCACCGGAATCGAGCGCGACGTCCCGGTGAGGTGCGCATCCATGACGTCCGGATTGGCGTCGCGGCCCAGCAGGCGCAGGTCGAGGTTCGGCGCCCGCTCCACGAGCCGCTGCGCCACCGGCACGCTGTTCACGGCATCGCCGCACCAGTCCTCGCTCAGCACCAGCAGGTGCCAGGGTCCGCCCAGCGCCCGGGCGCGGGCCGCGAGATCGTCGGGAATCCGGGCGCGGTCGTACACCGCGCGCCAGAGGTCCGCATTCTTCTGCGCCGTGGGCAGCCACTGCGCGAACGTGGGCGCCGCGTTCCAGCGCGCCTCGCTCAGTTCGAAAGTCGTCGTCAGCATCAGCTTCCTTCCCTCTTCCCCCCGTCACTTGCTCGGGCCACTCGCCGAGCGCCATTTTCTATCTAGCAACCCGCGCAAGGCCTGTCAGCCGGCGCAATTCCCGTTTCGTCGAGCACGCATCTCCCCGGCCGTGAGTCCGTTCACCTACCATCGCGCCACTTCCACCGACGACGCCGCGGCGCGGCTGGCCGGAGCCCGCGCCGTGCCCATGGGCGGCGGCACCGATCTCCTCGTCGCCATCGACGAGGGCGTGGTCGCGCCGGCGCAGCTGGTGGACCTGCGCGGCGTGCCGGGGGCCGATGCCGTCGCGCTCGACGCGCGCGGCGCCCTTCGCATCGGCGGCGCCGCGCGCGTGCACGACGTGGCGCGGCACCCCGCGGTGCTCGAGCGGTGGCCGGCGCTGGCCCAGGCCTGCGAGGCGGTCGGCTCCCCCACCCTGCGCCAGATGGGCACGATGGGCGGCAACCTCTGCCAGCGTCCCCGCTGCTGGTATTTCCGGCGCGGCGTGTCCTGCTTCAAGAACGGGGGCGACGAATGCCCCGCCGTGGACGGCGAGAACCAGTATCTCGCCGTGATCGGCGGCGGGCCCTGCCACGCCGTGCATCCCAGCGACCCCGCGGTGGCGCTCACCGCGCTGGAGGCGACGGTCGAGATCACCAGCGCCGGCGGGACGCGCACGGTGCCGATCGCGGCGTTCTTCGTGCCCCCCGCCGAGGCGCCGGAGCGCGAGACCGTGGTGGGGCCGGGAGAGTTCGTGAGCGCCATCGGCGTGCCGGCCGTGTCCGCGGGCGGCGTGCAGCGCTATCACAAGCTCATGCAGCGCGAGGCGTGGGACTTCGCGCTGGTCAGCATCGCCGCGGTGCGACCCGCCGCCGGCGGGGTGCGCATGGCGCTCGGCGGCGTGGCCCCCGGGCCCTGGCGCGTCAATTCCTCGGTCGAAGAGGACGTCGCATCGGGCGGCCTGGACGACGATTCCATTTCGGCGCTCGCCGAGCGGGCGCTGTACGACGCGCAGCCGCTGTCGAAGAACGGCTACAAGATCGAGATGGCGGGCGCCCTGCTCCGACAAGCCATGCGCGAACTCGCGACCTGACCGAACGGGCCGCTTCCCTCCGGTGCCCACCGTGTTCCCCGATTCTCCCCCTCCCCTTCCCGCTGCCGATGCCGCCGCCGTCCGGCCCTCGCCGGCGCCGCACGCGGTGCCGGCTCAGCCCGCGTCGCTGGTGGACGTCCGGTGGGCGCTGGCCTACCCGCTCACGCGACTGTGCACCGGAATTGGCCGCGACGCGGGCAACCCCATCCTGATCCGCGATCTCGCGGCGTCGCGGTCGCACTGCGAGATCCAGCGCGCGGGCGACGCGTACGTGCTGCACCCCGTGGGGAGCGCCGAGACGAAGGTGAACGGAATGGCGGTCACGGCGCCGCGCGCGCTGGCCGAGGGGGACGTGATCGAGATCGCGTACACCCGGCTGCGCTTCACACGGCGGCCGCCGGCCGGAGACGTGCTGCCGGCGCCGGAGCACGCGGCCGTGGACCCCGACTTTGCGGCGCACCGGACCGAGGTCCGGGAGATCGTGTCGACGGAGAAGCTGCAGGAGCTCCGGCGCCACCTGTCGCGTCCGGTGTCGTTCAACCCGTGGCTCATGGCGGGGGCGATCGTGGGCGGGGCGTTGGTGGTGGCGTTGGCGATCCTGGTCGCCCTGCGGTTCTGGCCGGGCTGACGTTCCTCCCTGCCGGGCATCAAGAACGAAGGGTATGAACTGCAGATGATCCGGACGAGCCGGATGAAACGGGTACTGCAACGGCAACTGCATGACGAGTGGACTTCAGGGGAAGACTCGGCGCGCCGGGCGCGGCGAATCTCTCCCTGGAGCCCCCTGTATCAGATCCGTGTCATCCGGTCCATCCGGATCATCTGCAGTTCCCCATGTTCTTGGTGCCAGTTGGCCGGACGGTACCCCCGCCCTGCCAAGTCACAAACCTGATGTTTGCAAGGGATTGCTTTCACCGGGCGCGATAACCGAGTAATTTTGTCACGTACCGGAAGCAGGTGCATACGGGCTAACTTCCGAGTCGTGAGCCCCGGCGTCGCGCGGCCCCCGGTGTGGGGACCCCAAGGCGTTTCGACACAACGGCTTGCGCATCGCGTCGGCATTGGAGTGAGCATGAGCTCATCGATTGATTCGCTGGTCAGCAAGGAATACCAGTACGGCTTCGTGACGGATGTCGAGGCGGACACCATTCCGCCGGGACTCAACGAGGACGTCATCCGTCTGATTTCGCAGAAGAAGCACGAGCCGGAGTTCATGCTGAACTGGCGGCTCAAGGCGTTCCGCCGCTGGCAGACGATGCAGGAGCCGCACTGGCCGAACGTCCACTACGAGTCGATCGACTACCAGAAGGCGAGCTACTACTCGGCGCCCCGGTCGGTGAAGCCCAAGCAGTCGCTGGACGAGGTGGATCCCGAGCTGCTGCGGACGTACGAGAAGCTGGGGATTCCGCTCCAGGAGCAGAAGCTGCTGGCCGGCGTGGCGGTGGACGCGATTTTCGACTCGGTGTCGGTGGGCACGACGATGCGCGCGCAGCTGGCCGAGCACGGCATCATTTTCTGCTCGCTGGGCGAGGCGGTTCAGAACCATCCCGACCTGGTGGAGAAGTACCTCGGGTCGGTGGTGCCGTACAGCGACAATTTCTTCGCGGCGCTCAATTCGGCGGTGTTCAGCGACGGGTCGTTCGTGTACGTGCCCAAGGGGGTGCGGTGTCCGATCGAGCTGTCCACGTACTTCCGCATCAACGCGGCCGACACCGGGCAGTTCGAGCGCACGCTGATCGTGGCCGACGAGGGGTCGTACGTGAGCTACCTCGAGGGGTGCACGGCGCCCAAGCGGAGCACCAATCAGCTGCACGCGGCGGTGGTGGAGCTGGTGGCGCTCAAGGGCGCGACGATCAAGTACTCCACCGTGCAGAACTGGTATGCGGGCGACGCCGAGGGAAGGGGCGGGATCTACAACTTCGTGACCAAGCGCGGCAAGGCGTTCGAGGCGGCGAAGATTTCGTGGACGCAGGTCGAGACCGGTTCGGCCATCACGTGGAAGTATCCCAGCGTGATCCTGCAGGGCGACAACTCGGTGGGCGAGTTCTACTCGGTGGCGGTGGTGAACAACCGCCAGCAGGCCGACACGGGGACGAAGATGCTGCACCTCGGGAAGAACACGAGGAGCAACATCGTGTCCAAGGGAATCAGCGCCGGGCACGGGAACAATTCGTACCGGGGGCGCGTGTACGTGGGCCCGAAGGCCACGGGGGCACGCAACTACACGCAGTGCGACTCGATGCTGGTGGGCAACAAGTGCGGGGCGCACACGTTCCCGTACATCGAGGTCAAGAACAACACGGCCCAGGTGGAGCACGAGGCCAGCACGTCGAAGATCGGGGAGGATCAGATCTTCTATCTCAAGCAGCGCGGGCTCAGCGCCGAGCAGGCGGTGAGCATGATCGTGAGCGGCTTCTGCAAGGAAGTGTTCAAGGAGCTGCCGATGGAGTTCGCATTGGAAGCGCAGCAGCTGCTGGGGATCACATTGGAAGGAAGTGTGGGATAATGGAAGTGCAGGACCGTCATTCAGCCAACACGAACGTCATGCTCGAAATACACGGCCTTCACGCGAAGGTAGGCGACAAGGAAATCCTCAAGGGCATCGATCTCACCGTGAACGCGGGCGAGGTGCATGCCGTCATGGGGCCCAACGGCTCGGGCAAGAGCACGCTGGCCCAGGTGCTGGCCGGCAACCCGGCGTACGAGGTCACGGCGGGCAGCGTGACCTACGAGGGGCGCGACCTGCTGGAGATGCAGCCCGAAGAGCGGGCGCAGGCGGGGATCTTCCTCGCCTTCCAGTACCCGGTGGAGATTCCCGGCGTGTCCAACGCCTACTTCTTCCGCGCCGCCTACAACGAGATCCGCAAGGCGCGCGGCGAGGAGGAGGTGGACCCGCTCGAGTTCGCCGGCATCATGGAGCAGAAGCTCGAGGTCGTCGAGATGGATCCCGCGATGCTCAGCCGCTCGGTGAACGCCGGGTTCTCGGGGGGCGAGAAGAAGCGCAACGAGATCCTGCAGATGGCGGTGCTCGAGCCGAAGCTGGCGATTCTCGACGAGACCGATTCGGGCCTCGACATCGACGCCCTGCGCATCGTGGCCGACGGGGTGAACAAGCTCAAGCGGCCCGACCGCGCGACGATCGTCGTGACGCACTACCAGCGCCTGCTGAACTACATCGTGCCCGACGTCGTTCACGTGCTGGCCAACGGGCGGATCGTGAAGTCGGGGGGCAAGGAGCTGGCGCTGGAGCTCGAGGAGAAGGGGTACGACTGGATCACGGGCGGCGCCCCGGCCGGAGCGACCGCGTGACCGACGCCGTCGCGTACGTCGAGCAGTTCCGAAAGTTCGCGGCTAGCGGCGGGGGCGGCGACGACGCGCCCGAGTGGGTGCGCGCCATGCGCAGCTCGGCGCTGGAGCGGTTCACCCAGCTCGGCTTTCCCACGACGAAGAACGAGGACTGGCATTTCACCAGCGTCGCGCCGATCGCCGAGCGGCAGTTCGTGCCGCTCACCGCGCCCAGCGGCGACGTGCGGCGCACCGACCTCGAGCCCTTTCTGTTCGCGGCCACCGAGCGGTGGCCGCTGGCCGTGTTCGTGAACGGGCGGTTCGCGCCCGAGCTGTCGCACCTGGAACACCTCCCGGCCGGCGTCCGCGTGCTGCCGCTGGCGCGGGCGTGGGACGAGGCGCCCGAGCTGGCCCGCCGCATCGGCACCGTGGCGCGCCACGACGCGCAGACCTTCACGGCGCTCAACGCCGCGTTCCTGCACGACGGCGCGGTGATCCACGTCGCCGCCGACCGGGTGGCGGAGCATCCGATCCACCTCGTGTTCGTCACCGACCGGCACGCGGCCAACGGCGTGTCGTATCCGCGCAACCTCGTGGTGGCCGGCGCCAACGCCAGGGCGACGGTCATCGAGAGCTACGTCGGGCTGGGCGACGCGTCGTACTTCACCAACGCGGTGACCGAGGTGGTGGTGGACCGCGGCGCGACGCTGGCCCACTACAAGCTGCAGCGCGAGAGCCAGAACGCGTATCACGTGGGCACGATCGAGACCACGCAGGAGCGCGACAGCCACTACGTCTCGTTCTCGCTGGCCACGGGCGCCGCGCTCTCGCGCACCAACATCGGCACGGTGCTGGGCGGCGAGGGGTGCGGCGCCACGCTCAACGGGCTTTACATGCTCGACGGCGCCCAGCACGGCGACCACCAGACGCGCATCGAGCACGCCCAGCCCAACACGTTCAGCCGCGAGCTGTACAAGGGCGTGCTGGACGGCGAATCGCACGGCGTGTTCAACGGCAAGGTGTACGTGCGGCCCATCGCGCAGAAGACCGACGGCAAGCAGACCAACAACACGCTGCTGCTCTCGGAGCGGGCGCAGATCGACACCAAGCCGCAGCTCGAGATCTTCGCCGACGACGTGAAGTGCACGCACGGCGCCACCGTGGGCCGGCTGGACGAGGTTTCGCTCTTCTATATGAAGAGCCGCGGCATCGGGGCCGACGAGGCCCGCAAGCTGCTCACCTACGCCTTCGCCGCCGACGTGCTCGAGACGATCGAGAACGACCTGGTGCGCAACGGCCTGGAGGCGATGACGCTGGCGAGGTTCGTTTGAGACGGCCGACGGTGTAGAGTCAACCGTCGACCGCCGATCGTTCACCGCCGCCCGTCAATCGCCGCGCCATGTCCCTCGACGCCCTCTATCAGGAAATCATCCTCGAGCACAACCGGAAGCCGCGCAACTTCCGCGAGATGCCCGACGCCAACCGCAAGGTCGAGGGGCACAACCCGCTGTGCGGCGACCAGGTCACGCTCTGGCTGCGGGTGGACGGCGACCGCGTGGTCGACGTCAGCTTCCAGGGGCTGGGATGCGCGATCTCCAAGGCCTCGGCCTCCATGATGACCGCCGCCGTGAAGGGCAAGACGGTGGCCGAGGCGAAGGCGCTGGCCGACGAGATCCTCGCGATGCTCATCGGCAAGCTGGACGTGGAGAAGGAGCGGCAGGCGCTGGGCTCGCTGGCCGCGCTCAGCGGCGTGTCGAAGTTCCCGCAGCGCGTGAAGTGCGCGAGCATGGCCTGGCACGCGCTGGAGACGGCGCTGGACGAATCGAACCCCGAAGGCGCGGCGCCGGAGCCGGCGCGATGACCGCGTTCGAGCCGCTGGCCGATCTGGCCGATCTGCCCGAGGGCGCGCTGCTGGCCGTGAGGAGCTCGGCCGGCGAGGCCATCTGCCTGGCCAACGTGAAGGGGCGGGTCTCGGCCCTCGTGGACTGCTGCACCCACGCCGAGTTTCCGCTGTCGGACGGGGTGATCCACGCCGACGGCACCGTGGAGTGCGTGTGGCACGGGGCGCGGTTCGACTGCGCCACCGGCGCCGTGTGCAAGGGGCCGGCCGTGGACGGCGTGGTGGCGTACGACGTGCGGGTCGAGGGCGGGAAGATTCTCGTGGGACCCAGGCGCCCGATCGGCGCGGAGGCGGCGCGATGACCACGCTCAAGGCGGTGGCGCAGGCGCAGGCGGCGTTGGCCTCCCGGCGCGCGGATTTCCCGCTGCTCGTGAAATTTCCCGAGCTGCACTATCTCGACTCGGCGGCGACGGCGCAGAAGCCGGCGGCCGTGCTCGACGCGATGCGGGAGTATTACGAGACGGATTATGCCAATCCGCACCGGGGGGCGTACGACCTTTCGGCGCGCAGCACCGAGCGCTACGAGCGGGCGCGGAAGCGGGTGGCGAAGTTCCTCGGCGTGCGCGATGCCGACACTTTGATTTTCACCCGCGGCACCACCGAGTCGCTGAATCTCGTGGCCACCGCGTGGGGGCGGGCGAAGGTGAAGTCGGGCGACGAGATCGTGGTCACCGGGATGGAGCATCACGCGAACTTCGTGCCCTGGCAGCAGCTGGCCATTGCCCAGGGCGCGGACCTCCGGATCTGCGAGCTGACCGAGGACGGCCGGATCGATCTCGACCGGCTGCGGGCGCTGGTGACGCCGAAGACCAGGGTCGTGGCGTTCAGCCACGTGTCGAACGCGCTGGGGACCATCAATCCCGTGCGCGACATCGCCGCCGTCGCGCGGAAGGTCGGGGCGCTCGTCGTGTGCGACGGGGCGCAGGCCGCGCCGCACCTGGCGCTGGACCTCGACGCGCTGGGCGTGGACTTCTACGCCTTCAGCGGGCACAAGATGCTGGGTCCGATGGGGATCGGCGTGCTCGTGGGGCGGCGGGAGATCCTGGAGTTCATGCCGCCGTACCAGATGGGCGGCGACATGATCGAGTTCGTGTACGACGAGACCAGCACGTGGAACGTGCTGCCGCACAAGTTCGAAGCCGGCACGCCGAACGTGGCCGGCGCCGTGGGGCTGGCGGCGGCGTGCGACTACCTGGACGCCATCGGGATGGCCGCCGTGCGCGCGCACGAGCAGATGCTTCTCGAGCTGGCGCACAAGATGTTGGGCGAGATTCCCGGCGTGCGGATCTACGGGCCGGCTGCGGTGGCCGACAAGAGCGGCGTGGTGAGCTTCACGCTGGAGGGGGTGCACCCGCACGATCTGGCGACCATCCTGGACGAGGACGGCGTGTGCGTGCGCGCGGGGCACCATTGCGCGCAGCCGCTGATGCGGCGGCTCAAGGTGCCGGCGACGGCGCGGGCGAGCGTGTACGTGTACACGACGGCCGAGGATGTGGAGGCGTTGGGGAGGGGGGTGGAGCGGGCGCGCGGGATGTTCGGGTAGCACATCAGGCCGGCCCGAAGCGGCCCTATCGGCCGCCGAGACTGGGAACCGAGAGTGCCTCCCGGGCCTGCAGGCGCCCCAGGGTCATCTTCCGCAGCGCCCGTCTCGCCGGGCGTTCGATCGTCAGATAGCACGCGGCAGCGACGGCGACGATCACGGCGGCGCCCAGGAAGAGTGCGGCGACCCTGACGGTCACTGACGCGGCGACCACCTTGCCCAAAGGTAGGAATCGAACCAGAAGCGCGATGGTCAGGACGTGCGTCATGTACAGCGAGTAGCTCGCGTTCCCCAACGCTTCGAGCGGCCGCCAGCTCCACACGGCCGACACCCGGCTTCCGTGGCGGCCAAGCGCTCCCACGAGCACGAAGAAGATGGACAGGAATGCCGCACGTTGCACCCGCGGGTCCGCCACCGCGTACGGAATGAGCACCCCGAGGAGAACGCAGAGATCCGGTACGCGGCTCCGACGCTGCGCGCCCGACGGGCCCCGGCTGAGAGCGGCCAGCGCCACCCCGCCGACGAAGGTCGGAACGACGACGACGATGCCTTCGAAAGGCAGGCCGCTGCCAAGCCAGTATACCCATGCGGACGCGCCCGCCATCGCTACGGCCGTCAGCTGCCAGGACCGGCGGGTGAATCCGCCGGCGGCCGCGACGAGCAGCGGGAACAGCAAGTACACGAACCATTCGGAGCTGATCGACCACGCCGGATAGTTCCACGTCAGATGGAGGCGCGGCGTCCACGACTGCACAAGCAGGAGATTCGCGAGGAAGCTCTCCGGCGTGTGCGCGCCATCCGTTGGCCAACCGTGGTGTCCGACCACCAGCAGCGTGGCGAGCAATGTGGCCAGATGGACCGGGTACACCCTGGCGATCCGCAGGAGAAAGAACCGGACGGTGCTTCGAGACGAGCGCTGCGCGAGCGCCGTGCGATACCGGTACCAGAGCACGTACCCGCTCAGCACGAAGAACAACGGCACCGCCAGGCCCCCGAGTCGCAGGAGCCGGTTGAATGCGGAGGCCTCGGGCAGCAGCCGCTGGAATACCAGGCTGGCATGAAGCCCGACGACCCACGCGGCGGCCAGCCCGCGGAGGGCCGTGAACGGCACGATAGTTGGCGGGCCGCCCCCTACCGGCTCGTCCGCGGCCACGGACGGGGACGACGGGTGGTGCAATCGGTTCTCCGGCGAATGCTGTTCCCGGAATGGCGGCGACGCATGCCCGCTCCGGCCGCGCGTTGGCGCCTTGCCGACCCGGCTTCCAAGATGCACTATAGAGTTGCGAACTGCTATAGGACCGTCGGACGTCCGGTGACCGGAGGGGCGGAGTCGTTGTCTGGAATGACAATCCACCATTCCCATGTCAGACCGACGTCAGAACGACTCCGCCCAACCCGTGCCGGCTTCCGGCCCCGCCTCGCTCCTGCTCGAGACGCTGGGCCGGGCCGCGCTGCTGGCTGCCGGACCCGCCGGCCCGCCCGCGACGATCTTCGGGCCCAGCAAGCCGCTGGCCCTCATCGTCTACCTCGCGTCGGTACCCGGCCAGACGGCCACCCGCGAGTTCCTCATCGACCTGCTGTGGGCCGACCTGGACCCCGAGGCGGCCCGCCACGCGTTCCGGCAAACGCTCTGGTACATCAAACAGAAGGCGGGCCGGCCGGTGGTCAGAGCCGCCGGCGAGGCGATCACGCTGGCCGAGCCGATCACGTCCGACCGCATGGACTTTCTCACCGCGGTCGAGCGGCCGGACTTCGAGGGCGCCGTGTCGCTTTACCACGGCGAGTTCCTCCCGAACTTCGCGGTGCCCGGCGGCATCGAGTTCGAACACTGGGCGGATCTCGAACGCCAACGCCTTCGCGATACGTTCACCCGCGCGGCTGAGCACATGGTGCGGCACTGGCTCGCCATGGCCCGCCACCGCGACGCGGTAGCGCTCGCCCGCCGAGCCCGCGACGTGGCCCCCCTCAGCGAGCGCACCTGGCGGCTGCTTCTCGAAAGTCTGATTTCGGCCAACGACGCCCTGGGCGCTGCCATGGAGGCGGACGCGCTCCAGAAGATGCTGGCCGACGAGGACCACGAGCCCGAGCCCGCCACGCGCGCGCTCCTGCGGGCCGCCCGTCAGCTCTCCTCCGAACCGCGATCCGACGGCGCGGCGACGCCCGGTATCGTGGCCGAGCTCGTGGGCCGCGAAACCGAATTCTCCACCCTGCTCGCCGCCTGGAGCGAAGCGAAGACCGGCGTGGCCCGAAAGGTCTGCATCGTCGGCTCCGCCGGGATCGGCAAGACGCGGCTCATCACCGATACCGCGGCCCGCCTCCGCGCCACGCGCGCCCGCGTGGTGTGGGTGCGCGCCAATCCCGGCGAGCGCGAGATTCCCTACGCGTTCCTGAGCAAGCTCGCCGGGGCGCTCGCCACGCTCCCCGGTGCCGCGGCGGTGTCACCCGCGTCGGCGTCGGCGCTGGTCGCGCTCAACCCCACGCTGTCCAGCTCGTTCAGCGCCGCGGCCGACCGGGCGACCGGGCCCGACGCGCTCAGAAACCGGACGATCGCCGTCCACGAATTGCTCGCCGCCGCGGCCGACGAAGCGGCGGTCGCCGTGATCGTGGACGATCTGCACTGGTCCGACCGCGACTCGACCCGTGCCTTTGCCGGGCTGTCCGACCTGCTCGAGCACGAGCGCGTGCTGCTCGTCTCCGCCGCCCGCCCGTCAAATGGCGGCGGGCAGGAAATCGCCCGCGACGCGACGGTCATCCGACTCGTTCCGCTCACGGTCGCGGACACGGGCGCGCTGCTCGCCAGCGTGGCCGCGCTTCCGCCGTCAGGCATCGGCCAGGCACTCCCCGGCCTGCTCCGCGACGCCAGCGGCGGCAACCCGCTGCTGGCCATCGAGACGCTCCAGTTCCTGCTCGATCAGAGGTCTCTCAAGCTCGAGCGGGAATCGTGGGTGGTCCAGGACGAGCCGACCGTTCGACAGGCCCTCAACGCCGGCGGCGCCCTCCGGCGCCGGATCGAAGCCCTGGACGCCATGGAACGCTCGGTGCTCATCGCCGTGGCGATGTCGGGCGTGCCGGTGCCCGCCGGCTTCGCCGCGGACGTCGTGCGCCGTCCCCTGGCCGACGTCGCGGCGGTCCTCCACGGACTCGAGACCCGCGGCATGATCGGCCACGTGGGCGAGGGCTGGGAGCCCGCGCACGATCAGATCGGAGAGATGGCGCTCGCGACGCTGCCACCCGAACGGCGCGCCGCGATCGAGCTCGAGGTCGGGCGCGCGTGGATGCACGGCGCGCCGGACGACCGCGCGCTGAGGCGGGCCGGCGTGCACTTCCTGCGCGCCGACGATCGCCGCGCCGTCGCGAACGCGTTCGCCGCATGGGTGCGCCTCGTCCGCCGGTCCGGAGACCGGCGCCCCGCAGCCGCGCTCGCCACGGAGTTCCTGGATCGTGAGGACGCGACGCTGGTCCGCGCGCTGGTGCAACACCTGCCGATCCACCACCGGTACGGCGGCGCCCGCTGGCGCGCCGCCGCCACGATCGCCTTCGTCGCGCTGGCCAGCGCGGCGGCCACCTGGCGATGGACCCGCACGCCGGAGCCGCCCCCCGACGAAGTGCTCCTGGCCGTGGCCGTGGACTCGGCGGGCGACACCACGGCCTATCGCGTGCCCATACGCCGCGATCGCTGGACCGGCGGCGACGTCCTGGTCCCGTCGCGGGAAGGACGGCGCGTTCACGTCGCGCTGCCGGCCACCCTCGGCGACTACGCCCTGACGGCCGACGGGAAGGCCTGGATCTCCCACGCCGCCATGCCGGATTCGGGCGGCGACGACCTGGTCATGGACCGCCTGTCGGGCGGCCAGCGCCGTCTCACGTGGAACCCCGGCGACGACGTGAACCCCGACTTCTCCCCCGATGGCAGGCGCCTGCTGTTCATGACGGGTCGCTTCGACTCGCTGAGCCACGCGCATCTCGCCGTGATGGACATCGCCACAGGACAGGTGCAGCAGCTGACGAGCGGCGGGCCGAAGGATGGGAGCGCCAAGTGGAGCCGCAACGGGCTCCGCATTGCGTTCGTCCGGCTGAGCCTGACGGATGCGCCCGACTCGGTGTGCACGATCGCGCCGAATGGCGAGGATCCGGAGTGCCGTCCCACGGCCTACGTCACGGCGGTGCTGGGGTGGATAGACGACGATCGCGTATTGCTCACCCAGCAGATCGGCGGCGGCACTGCGCTCGAGGTGTACGACGTCGCCGACGGATCGTCGCGGCGCATCTTCCACAGCGCATGGGGCAGCTTCGACCTGAGCCCGGACGGCCGCTGGGTCGCGTGCCGCTGCCGCGAGACCGCCGCGTCCGCCATGGAGTCGGTGGTGTTCCCGTTGGATCACCCCGAGCTGGCGCGAACGATCGCCGGAAGTCCGCTCGACACCCGCCTGGTGTGGACGCTGTGGGACGACCGGAGGCCCGCCGACTACGTGAACGCCCTGGATCTCTCCCTGCCGGCCTCGGGCGTCCAACTCGGCGTCGCCTACCGGTTCCCCCTCAACGGGGTCACGGTGAGCGGGGAGCGCGTTCCGCTTCCCTACGCGGCGCTCGCTTCGCTCGATACGGCGATCGTGCGAGTGCTGCCCGGCCTCCGGCTTCTGCCCATCGCCGCCGGAAGCGCACGCATCGTCGTCTCGGCGATCGGATGGCGCACCGACACTCTCGCCATGCACGTGGTGCCCGCCGGCGACTCGATCGCGGTGCGTGAAGACTGGTCACACGGCATTGACCGGCAGTTCGTGCCGTACGGCGTGCCCGCGCCGCTCGTGGTGCGGGACGCGGCGGGACATCCCGCGTTCCTGAACAACGGCGACGGCGACTTCGCGAGCGGGGCGTACACCCGCGAGCGCCTCAGCGAGGCCGGCGGCATCGGATTGGAGGCGCTGGTCTCCGCTCCCATCAACTCGATCCAGTGGCAGGCCGAGAACATCACGCTATATCCGGTGCGCGACTCGGCTGCCCTGGCGCGGTGGGACCGGAAGACCGGGTACCCGCCCTTCGAGGGGGCAACCGGCGACGGAGAGTGCAGCTTCTCGTATCCGGCCGAGGAAGGAGTGCGCGGAACGGACGAGGTGTTTGTCGGTCACTCCATCGTGAATCTGGATTCCCTTCACCTCACATCGCTCGATACCGGCCGCTGGTTCCGGGTGCGCCTGCAGATCTTCGCCGACGGCCGCTGCGGAGTGGCCGTTGACGGGCGGCCGATCGCCCTGACTTCCGTCGGTTCCGTTCCCGACGCGCGGTACGTCGCCGCCATCGAGGGCAGCTCCGTCCACACCCGCATCCTCGCCGGCCCGATCGAGGTCTGGACCGGCATCAAGCCCGGCGTGGATTGGCTCGCGTTCGACACGGCGCACGCCGCGCTGAAGCCGCGACGCGCGTTCAGCAGAGGTGCACCGCGGTCGCCTTGAGCGCCGCCACGACCTCGCGCCCCGGCGCGAGCCCCAGTTCCTCAGCCGACCGCGCGGTGATCACGGCCACGAGCTCCACCCCGCCGGCGTCCACGGTCACCCGCGCCAGCACGCCGGACGGCGCCACCTCCACCACGCGCGCGTCGAGCTGATTGCGCACCGACGATTCGCGCCGCTCGGGGGCGAGCGCGATCTCGTCGGCCCGGATCACGGCGTGCGCCTCGCCCTCGGGCACGTCGCTCACGGCGTGCAGCACGAGCCCGCCGCTCGTGAACTCCACCACCCGCTCGGCGTCGGGCGAGCCGTTCACGCTGTGCACACGGCCCGGCACGACGTTCTCGGCGCCCACGAACTCGGCCACCGCCGGCGACGCGGGGCGGCGGAACACGTCGTCGGGAGATCCGACCTGCAGCACCCGCCCCCCCTCGAGCAGTACGACGCGATGGCCCAGCCGCCCGGCCTCGTTGAAGTCGTGCGTCACGTGCAGCACGGTCATCCCGCGCTCGGCGTGCAGCGCGCGCACCTGCCGCCGCACGAGCACGCGCATCCGCGGATCGAGCGCCGAGAAGGGCTCGTCGAGGAGCAGGATGTCGGGGCACGTGGCCAGCGCGCGGGCCAGCGCCACGAGCTGCCGCTCGCCTCCGCTCAGGGCGTTCACGTCCCGATCGAGCAGCGCGCCGAGTCCAAAGCGCTCGACCATCTCGCGGGCCGTCTCGCCGTCTGCCGTGCCGTAGGCGACGTTCTCGGCCACCGAGAGATGCGGGAAGAGATAGGCATGCTGATACACGATGCCGATGCGCCGCCGCTCGGGCGGCGTGCGCGTGACGTCGGCGCCGCGCAGCCACACGGTGCCCGACGCCACCGGCACGATGCCGGCGATGGTCTCGAGCAGCGTGGTCTTGCCAGCGCCGGCCGGCCCGATCACCACGCCGTAGCTCCCCGCGTCGATCTCGAACGACACGTCCCGCAGGGCGAACGTTCCCGCGGTGGCGGTGACCCGATCCAGCCGGATCATCCTCGGCGCTCCGGCAGCGAGTCGGGGCCGTGCACGGTGCGCAGCACCGCGATGGGCACGAGGGCGAGCAGCACCAGCACGGCGGCCACGGGAAGGGCGCTCTTCAGCCCGTACGCGGTGAATCGCTCGTAGCTGAGCACGCTTGCCACCTTCGGATTGTACGTCAGGACCACGATGGCGCCGAATTCGCTGATCGCGCGCGCCCACATCACGACGCCGGCCGAGACGAGCCCGCGCGCGGCGAGCGGCAGCGTCACGCGGCGCACGGCGCGCCAGGGCGGATCGCCGAGCGTGCGGGCCACCGCCTCCAGGCGCGGGTCCACGCGGTCGAACGCCTCGCGTGCCGCGCTCACGAGCAGCGGCGCCGACACGAACAGCATGGCGCAGACGATCCCGGTGCGCGAACCGGTGATCTCGAGGCCGGCGGCGAGCAGCGCCCGGCCGGCCGGCGTGCCGCGGCCGAGCACGAGCAGCAGCGCGATGCCGGCCACGGGATGCGGCACGACGAGCGGCAGGTCGAGCAGGGCGGCGAGGAGACCGCGCCCGCGGAACCGCCGGCGCGACAGTACGTACGCCAGGGGGATCCCGCCGGCGGCGCCGACCAGGGTGGCGAGCGTCGCCGTTTCGAGCGTGAGCCCCAGGGATGCCCGCAGCTCGGCGTCGCTGGCCAGCGCCCGCAGGCCGTCCAGCCCCCAGCCGCCGACGATGCCGGCCAGGGGCGCCACCAGGAAGAGGAGGAGCAGTGAGGCCAGCGCCGCCGTGACGATCGTGGCCGCGCGCTGCCCGCCGTGCCGGGGCTCAGGACGCGGCATGGGCGGGCGCTTCGGTGGGCCGACCGCCGGGGGCGGCGGACGGTTCGGTCCGGGCAATCACCGTGTGGTCGCCGGCAGGGGGGAACCGCCGGCGCTCGAACCCGCGGGTTCGGGCTCCGAAACCGGGCACGCCGCGATGGCGTACGGGTGGGCGCGCGCTGAGGCGGCCGCGGCGAGGCGCACGGTCAGCGGGAGACGGGGGTTCGGCACGTCTCAAGTATGGCAGCGTCCCGTGCGCTCGCGCTATAATGCAGCGTTCCCCCTTCCCTCCCCTGCCATTCCCATGTCCGACAACGCGATAGAAGTCCGCCACGTCGTCAAGCGGTACGACGACTACCTGGCGGTGAACGATTTCTCGCTCGATGTGCCGCGCGGCGCGGTCTACGGCTTGCTGGGCCCGAACGGCGCCGGGAAGACGACCACGATCCGCATGGTGCTCGACGTGATCGAGCCCGACGAGGGCACGATCGCGGTGCTGGGGCAGCCGGTGCGCGGCACGAGCGTGCTGGACCGCGTGGGCTACCTGCCCGAGGAGCGCGGCCTGTACAAGAAGATGCAGGTGCGGCGCGTGCTGCGCTTCCTGGCCGAGCTCAAGGGCGTGGACACGCGCACGGCCGACGCGCGCATCGACCAGTGGCTGGAGCGGTTCGAGCTGCGCACCGCCGAGCGGGACTGGGGGCTGGCCAAGGTGGACGAGCTGTCGCGCGGCATGCAGCAGAAGGTGCAGTTCATCGCCACGCTGCTGCACGATCCCGACCTCGTGATCCTCGACGAGCCGTTCAGCGGGCTGGACCCGATCAATGCGCAGGCCCTCAAGGACGCGGTGCTCGACCTCCGCCAGCGCGGCAAGACGGTGATCTTCAGCACGCACATGATGGACAACGCCGAGCGGATCTGCGATTCGGTATGCATCATCGCCCGGGGGCGGAAGGTGCTGGACGGGCGGGTGACCGACGTCAAGGCCGAGCACGGCATCCACAACGTGGCGCTGGCCCTCGACGGCGACGGGCGGGGCGTCGTTCTCCCGGTGCTCGAAGACCGGTCGCTCGTCGCACGGTTCGACGACCAGAACCAGTACTTCGAGATCGAGCTGGCGCCGGGCGCCAATCCGCAGGAGCTGCTCCAGCGCGTGGTGCGCGGGGGCGCGGCGCTGAGCCGGTTCGAGCTGATCCAACCTTCCCTCCATCAGATATTCCTCGATCGGGTCGGCGCCCAGGGCGTCGAGCCGGGGATGAGCGGCCATGGGTAAGACCTTCGTCGTGTTCAAGCGCGAGTACCTCGAGCGCGTGCGCTCGCGCTGGTTCCTGGTGGCCACGTTCCTGGGGCCGGTGTTCATGGCCGCGATCATCGTCCTGCCCACGCTGCTCGCGGCGCGCACCAAGTCGTCGTCGAACGTGGCCAACGTGATCGTGCTCGACGCCACGGGTACCGACCTGGGCGCGCGGGTGGCGAAGGCGCTGGCCGCCCTGTCGCCGACGAGCCCGCCGCCGCGGGTGAGCGCGGTCGCCCCCGACCAGCTGCCGGCGGCGGAGGACCGCGCCACCCACACGGTCATGCAGCGCGGCGCGGAAGGGTATCTCGTGCTCGACAGCACGACCCTGAGCGGCAAGGGCGCCGAGTACGCGGGACGCAACGCCACGTCGCTGGTTGACATCTCGAGCCTGACCGCCACCGTGCGCAAGAGCGTGCTCGACATGCGCCTGGAGAACGCGGGGATGAACCCCGACACCGTGGCCGCGCTCACGGGCGTGAAGCTCGACCTCAAGACCGACAAGATCACCGACAAGGGACGGCAGGCGGGCGGGGGCATGTCGAGCGTGGTGTTCGGCTACATCATCGCGTTCCTGCTCTATACCATGATCGCGCTGTACGGCCAGAACATGCTGCGCGGCGTGCTGGAGGAGAAAACGACGCGGGTGGCTGAGGTCGTGGTGTCGAGCGTGAAGCCCGACCAGCTCCTGGCCGGGAAGATCTTCGGCATCGGGGCCGTGGCGCTCACGCAGGTGTTCGTATGGGTCGTGTGCGCGGCCGCGTTGTTCGCGTTCGGCGTGCAGGCGGCCAATGCGTTCGGCGGCCCGCAGGTCGCCGCGGCCGGCATCCACATGCCGACGGTTTCGCCGCTGGTCGGCGTCGCGCTGCTGCTGTTCTTCGTCCTCGGGTTCATGCTCTACACCTCGCTGTTCGCCGCCGTGGGCGCCATGGTGAGCAATCAGGAGGACGTGCAGCAGGCGCAGTGGCCGGTGATGATGCCGCTCATTGCGGCGATCATCTTCCTCGCGCCGGTGATCGCCAACCCGGCGAGCACGATGTCCAAGGTCGTGTCGTGGATCCCGTTCACGTCGCCAATCATCATGCCGCTGCGCATGTCGCTGATCACGGTGCCCTGGCCCGAACTCGCGGCCACGCTGGCCGGGCTCGCCCTGGCCTGCTGGGGCGCGATCTGGGTGTCGGCGCGGATCTACCGCGTGGGGCTCCTCATGTACGGCAAGCGGCCGTCGCTGGACGAGCTCCTGAAGTGGATCCGGATGGCCTGAGGCCCGCCCGGCGCGGGACCCGGGCGCCGTTGCTACGTTGTGCTACGATTGCTACATTGACGGCATGGACAAGCGGACCATCACGCAGCGCGAGCTGCGCAACGACTCCGGCGCCGTGCTGCGCGAAGTGGAGGCCGGGTACCCGGTAGTCGTGACCCGCAACGGCGAGCCGGTGGCGGAGCTCCGGCCGGTCGCCCACCGGCGGTTCGTGCCCCGCGCCGCGATCGCCGCCGCGGCGGCGCACGCCCCGCGGGTGAATGCCAAGCGGTTCCGCCGCGACGTCGATCGCGTCGTCGACCAGTCGGTCCGTGGCTGACGCGACCCGCGGACTGCTCGACACGTCGGTCGTCGTGGATCTCGACCTCGTGGACGTGGATGCCCTGCCGGCCGAGTCGGCGATCTCGGCCGTCACGCTCGCCGAACTGGCGGCCGGGCCGCACGCGGCGCGGGACGCGGGCGAACGGGCCCGGCGGCAGGATCGCCTGCAGTGGGCCGCCTCGACGTGGGACCCGATTCCGTTCGACGCCGAGGCGGCCCGGGCCTACGGGCTGGTGTTCGCCTCCGTGCGCTCGGCGGGGCGGACGAGCCGGGCCCGCCTGGCCGATCTGCTGATTGCGGCGACCGCCACGGCCAACGGGCTTCCCCTGTACACCAGGAACCCGCGCGATTTCGCCGGTCTCACCCGCGTCGTCAAGATCGTGAGCATCTAGCGCTCACGGCGCGTCAGCCGATCCCCGCCTCTCGGGCCAGCCGGGTGCGAACCTTCTCCACGCGCTGGGCCTGCCCCGCCGCCGGGAACCGTTCGTAGAACCCCTCGCGGCGGAAGTCGCGGGCCAGCTCGCGCCAGGGCGCGAACGCGCCCGAGAGCGGGGCGCCGAGGTCCATGCCCGGCGCGACGCCCAGGCGGCCGGCGCCGTCCACGACGTCCTCGCACAGCCGGAGCAGCGCCTTGAGGGTGACGTCGCGCGTCACCATGAACCGCTTGTTGTCGCCCCACGCCTCGCCGAACGCGCCGCGTGCCGCCCGCAGCACGTCGCGGAACAGGGCGTAGCCGCGCGCCTCGCTCCGCCCGCGTCCGTCGCTGATCCACGGCTCCACCGCCGGGCGCGAGACGAAGCGGTGCACCTCGGAGAAGACCTGCGCCTGGTTGATCCAGAGGTCCTGCTGCGACCGTCCGCCAAGCATGTTGACGTGGTACCGGAGCGGCGAGTCGCCCTCCTCGTACAGGCGCCGCACGAGGCGCGCCGAATACTTCTTCAGCTCGTCGGTGCCCCACTCGATCTTCTCGTAGAGATCGATGAGGTGGCTCTTGTTGATCTTGGTGTGCGTGGAGTTGATGACCACGAACATCTCGGTGGCGAAGTCGGCGGTCTTGCCGTCGAAGATCACGCACGGCACCTCGATGCGCCGGTTGGCGTCGGGCTCGTCGAAGTAGAAGTGGAGCCCGGCCAGGCGGTGCTGGCCGTCGATGATGAGGAAGGGCGTGCGCGGCTCGCCCAGGTGCCCCACGCGGTCCTGACCGGGGAGCGAGCGGAAGGACAGCGCCTCGGGAGAGAAGAGGAGCACGGCCCCGGGAATCACGGGCTGGGCCGCCTCGGTGCGGAAGAAGTCGCGGATCTGGCGCACCTTGCGTCGGCTCAACTCGCGCTGGAAGGCGTCGGAGCCCCGCTCGACGGTCTGGATGAACCGCTCGACGTCGTCCGGCTCGCCCCGGCCCTCGTCGCCGCCCACCGTCTCGCCCCGGCCGCCGTAGAACCGGCTGATGAACCGGACGTGGCGCAGGAGCTCCTCGGCGGGGAAGCTCACGAAGTAGAACTCGGCGTCCTTCTGGCGCATGCGCAGGGCGAGCATCACGGTCTCCTGAAAGGCAAGGCCGCCACGGGCGGCGGGGGCGGGGATGGGGAGCGGGGGGCGGCCCACCGGCCTGCCGGGCTACGCTACAACCGGGCCGTCCAACGTCAAGGGCCCCGCCGCCGGGCGCCCGCCGCCCGGGCGATCGGCCCCCGCGAGGCGCTCAGTCGCCCCGCGCGGCCACCGTTCGCCGGTAGGCCGGCATGCCCCATATGAACATCAGAATGGCCGCGCTCATCCCCACGACGTTGGTAAGGGCCAGCGACCACCCCACGGCGCCGTCGGCCCGGAACACGTAGTCGGTGAGGAGGGCGACGACGGTGGGCCCGAGCGTCGAGGAGACCAGACTCAGCACGAAGAAGTAGAGCGCGGCCCCCTGGGCCCGCATCGAGGCGGGCACGATCTCGGCCGCCGCCGCGTTGGCCGCGCCCCACGGGAACGCGGCGAAGAAGTTGACGGGCACGAGCCACGCCACGGCCAGCCAGGCCGAGGGCATGAACGGGTACGCCGTGGCCGAGACGAGCATCCCGGCGGCGCCGATCACGCCCACGCGCAGCGGGCCGTCGCGGAACCCGCGCCGCGCATAGCGGTCGCTCACCCATCCGCCGGCCAGCACGCCGGCCACCCCCACGGTCATCGTGAGCACGCCCTGCACGGTGCCGGCGCGCCCGGCGGTCCACCCGTAGTGGCGGATGAGGAAGGTGGCCAGCCAGGCGGCGATCCCGTAATTCACCATGGCCGACAGCGAGAATCCGAAGCTGTTGCCGGCAAAGGCGCGGCGGTGGCGCTTCACGTAGGCGAACAGCTCGCCCATGCTGGCGCCGCGCGAGCCCGGCGCGCGCGGTGGCTCGCGCACGGTGAGGAAGAGGAGCGCCACGACAAGGCCCGGCACCCCGACCGCGAAGAACGCCGTCTGCCAGGGGTGCACGGCGCCGACCAGGGGCAGTATGACGCGCCCCTTGGCGTCGAGGAACGCCACCACGGCCCCGCCGATGACGTACGCCAGCCCCGAGCCGAGGAACACGCCCATTGAGTAAACGCTCATGGCCGTGCCGAGCCGCTGGGGCGGGAAGTAGTCGGCGAGGAACGAGGTCGCGGTGGGGGCCAGCGTCGCCTCGCCCACGCCCACGCCGATGCGCGTGGCGAGCAGCCGGCCGAAGGTGCCGGCCACGCCGCACGCGGCGGTCATCACGCTCCACACCGCCACCCCCCACCCCATGATCGCCTTGCGGTTGGCGCGGTCGGCCAGCCACCCGATGGGCAGCCCCAACACCGTGTAGAACACGGAGAAGGCGAGCCCCATGAGCAGGCTCATCTGGGTGTCGGAGATGCCGAGGTCGCGCCGGATGGGCACGACGAGCAGGCTCAGGATCAGGCGGTCCACGAACCCGCCGACGTTGGCAAGCGTCAGCACCCCGACCACGTACCAGGCGTAGCGGGGCGACACGGGACGCGGGGACTCGGGCACGGGGTCCGGCTGGGCCATGCGGAGCGACGGAGGGTTGGACGGCGGGCTGGCTCAAGCTAGAGCGCGCCGGCGCCGTCACCAAGGGACCGGCCGGCGGGGCCCGCGGAGCCGGGGGTTCCGCCAACGGCTATCTTGCAGCGTGTCCATCCCCCGACTTCCCGGCGCGCGCGGCGAGCGCACGGGCCGCCGCGCCGGAGCCTCGGCGGCGGCCGGCCCCTCGGCCTCCAAGAAGCCCCTCGACCCGAAACGGGCCTGGCACGAGGCGCGCGAGCTGATCGGCGAGCACCGGCGGTCGCTCGCCGTCGGGCTCTCGCTCATGGTGGTGAGCCGGCTGGCCGGGTTCGTGCTGCCGATGAGCTCGAAGTTCCTGATCGACACCGTGATCGGGAAGCACCGCGCCGACCTGCTCCTGCCGCTGACCGGCGCGGTGGCCGCGGCGACGCTGGTGCAGGCCGTCACCTCGTTCCTGCTGGCGCAGGTCGTGAGCATCGCCGGCCAGCGAGCCATCACGAACATGCGCAAGCGGGTGCAGGCGCACGTGCTGCGGCTGCCGGTGTCGTACTTCGACTCGACGAAGACGGGCATCGTGATCTCGCGGGTGATGACCGACGCCGAGGGGGTGCGCAACGTGGTCGGCACGGGAATCATCCAGCTCCTGGGCGGGCTGATGACGGCGGCGATCGCGGTGACCGTGCTGTTCTACCTCAACTGGCGGCTCACGGCGCTGACGGCGGTGGTGCTGATCGCGTTCGGCGGGATGATGGCGTACGCGTTCCGGAAGCTGCGCCCGATGTTCCGCGAGCGGGGGGCGATCAACGCCGACGTGACCGGGCGGCTGGCCGAGTCGGTGGGCGGCATCCGGCTGGTGAAGCTCTACGTATCGGAGCGCCGCGAGCGGAAACTGTTCGCCGAGGGCGTGCACAAGCTGCTGCGCAACATCGCGCAGACCATCACCGGCACGTCGGCGGTGGGCGCCGGGACGACGGTGCTGAGCGGCGTGATCGGCGTGCTGGTCATGGTGATCGCGGGGCGCGCCGTGCTGAACGGGGCGATGACGCTGGGCGACCTGTTCCTGTACGTGTATCTGGTGGGGCTGGTGGCCGCGCCGCTGGTGCAGATCGCCTCCATCGGCACGCAGATCTCCGAGGCGTTCGCCGGGCTGGACCGCATCCGGGACGTGATGAACACGGCGACCGAGGACGGCGACGACGCCGCGCGGCAGGCGGTGGACGACATCGTGGGCACGGTGGAGTTCCGCCGGGTGTCGTTCGCGTACGAGCCCGGCACGCCGGTGCTGCACGATGTGAGCTTCGCGGCGCCGGCGGGCTCGACGACGGCGCTCGTGGGCTCCAGCGGCTCGGGCAAGAGCACGCTGATCGGCCTCGTGCAGGCGTTCTACCGCCCGCAGGAGGGGCACATCCTGATCGACGGGCGCGACCTATCGGGGCTCCGGCTGCACGATTATCGCGCCCAGCTGGGCGTGGTGATGCAGGACAATTTCCTGTTCGATGGCTCGATCCGCGACAACATCGCGTTCGCGCGCCCCGGGGCGACCGACGCCGAGATCGCGCGCGTGGGGCAGATCGCGCACGTGGACGAATTCGTGGACCGGTTCGAGAAGAAGTACGACACGATCGTCGGCGAGCGCGGGGTGAAGCTGTCGGGCGGGCAGCGGCAGCGGGTGGCGATCGCGCGGGCCATCCTGGCCGATCCGAGAATTCTGATTCTCGACGAGGCGACGTCGAGCCTGGACAGCGAGAGCGAGGCGCTGATCCGCGACGGCCTGCGGTCGCTGCGCCGCGGGCGCACGACGTTCGTGATCGCGCACCGGCTGTCGACCATCGAGAGCGCCGACCAGATCCTGGTGCTCGAGGAGGGGCGGGTCGTGGAGCGCGGCACGCACGCCGAGCTGATGGCGCTGGCCGGGCGGTACCGGCAGCTGCACGACCGGCAGCACGGCATCGAAACGGATCAGTACATCAATCCCGGCGAGGACTTCCTGCCCGCGGCGCCGTCGCCGCGCGAGGCGATGAAGGGTGGGCCCCGAACGAACGGCTGACGCTCGCCCCGTTCGCGTTTGACGCCCGCGCCGCGCGATCGTTAAGGCCCGCGTGCAGAGCGAAAAACGGTCAACGCGCCTCGCGCTGACCGCGTACGGATGCTAGAACGCGGTGCGCGTGCACCGGTCCGACCCTCAGCATCCGAGTTCCGATGAGATCCGCGCTGTGCATCGCCCTGCTGGCCCTCGGGGCCCTGGCCTCCACCGCTGCCGCGCAGGGCGGCTCGGTGGACATCATCCGCGGGCGGGTCACGGGGCCCGGCGGGCAGCCGGTGGCCAACGCCACCGTGACGGCGCAGTCGCTGAGCGACGAGACGACGCGTTCGGCGCGCACGAACGCCGACGGCCGGTTCACGATCCTGTTCGCGGGCGGCGGCGGCGACTACATGATGAGCTTCATCGCCATCGGCATGGTGCCGCTGAGCTTCGAGGTGCAGAAGACGAGCGACGACGACGCGGTGGTCCTGGCCAACGCGCGGATGGAGGGGGCGCCGCAGCAGCTCGACGCGGTGCGCATCAACGGCCGGCAGCGGCCGACCGCGGCCGACGCCAACCGCCCCGACATCGGCGGGGTCGAGCAGAACATGAACAGCCAGGGGATCCCGGTGGACGTGATGGGCGACCTGTCGGCGATGGCGGCCTATCTCCCGGGGGTGACGGCAATCGCCAACGCCGACGGAACGATGGGGTTCTCGGTGCTGGGCCTGAGCCCGGACCAGAACAACATCAGCCTCAACGGCCTGACCTTCGGCGGCACGCTGCCGCGTGACGTGCAGGTGAGCGCGCGGCTCTCGACCACGACCTTCGATCCGTCGCGCGGCGGGTTCAGCGGCGGGCAGATCACGGCGCGGACGTTCAGCGGGTCGAACTACGTCAACCGCACGCTGCACGTCACGTTCGACCATCCCGACCTGCAGTGGGCGAGCCCGACCTCGCGGGCCCTGGGGCAGCAATACACCAACGTCGTGGCCAGCGGGGCGCTGAGCGGGCCGCTCGTGTGGAACAAGCTGTTCTACAACACGTCGTTCCAGATCGGCCAGCAGAGCAGCGGGCTGCAGACCCTGCTCAACACCAGCGCCTCGGGGCTCGAGAGCGTGGGCATCGCGCAGGACTCGGTGAACCAGCTCCTGTCGTACATGCAGGGCGCGGGGATTCCGGCCACGCTGTCGAACATCCCCGGCACGCGGCTCAACGATCAGGGCGCGCTGTTCGCGCAGTTGGGCTTCTCGCCCACCGGCACCGACACCTGGGGGCTGCTGTTCAACGGCTCGTGGAATCAGTCGGGCGGGGCGTCGCTCGGCACGTCGGCCGTGCCGGCCCACGGCGGGCAGACGACGCGGCGCAGCGGCACGCTCCAGCTCACCCACGCCGGCTACTTCGGCTACGGATTCCTGAACGAGACCAGCGCGTCGTTCAGCGCCACCGGCTCGGACGCCAGCGCGTACCTGCTGCTGCCGTCGGCCAGCGTGCTCGTGACGTCGACCCTGCCCGGCACCGCCTCGGGGGTGTCGTCGCTGCAGTTCGGCGGCAACTCGAGCTATCCGCAGACGGCGACCAACTTCCAGTGGGAGTTCTCCAACGCCACGTCGTGGTTCAGCGACGACAACACGCACCGCCTCAAGCTCACCGAGGACGTCCAGGTGAGCCGCTACATCCAGAACCAGAACGCGAATTCGCGCGGCACGTTCGTGTTCAGCTCGCTCGCCGCGCTGGAGGCCAACCAGCCGACGTCGTTCACGCGCCGCCTGGCCCCGGCCATCCGGAGCGGCGACGTCGTGACGTACGCGGCCTCGATCGGCGACGCCTGGCGTCCGCTGGACGCGCTGCAGGTGCAGTACGGGTTCCGGGCCGAGGCCAGCCGGTTCAGCACCGCGCCGCAGTACAATCCGCTGGTCGACAGCGTGTTCGGCCTGCGGAACAGCGTCGTGCCCAACGACGTCACGGTGAGCCCGCGGGTGGGCTTCACCTGGCGCGTGGGCTCGGCGCCGGAAATCGAGGGCTTCCGCGGCGCCTTCCACCCGCCCCTGTACGTGATCAGCGGCGGCGTGGGCGAGTTCCGCAACAACCCGACGGCGACCCTGATCTCGAGCGCCGTGGACCAGACCGGCCTGACGGGCGCGGCCCAACAGGTTACCTGCGTGGGCGCCGCGGTGCCGACCCCCGACTGGGCCGCTTACGCGCAGAATCCGGCATCCGTCCCGGCCACCTGCGCCGACGGCTCCCTGGGCACGGTGTTCGCCAACTCGGCCCCGAACGTGACGCTGTTCAGCCCCGGCTACCGCACCCAGCGCAGCTGGCGCGGCAACATCGGCATCCAGGGAATGCTGACGCCGCTGTTCAACGAGAACCTGACGTTCACCTATTCGCGCAACTACGACCAGCGCGGCACCGTGAACGCAAACTTCGCCGACGTCGTGCAGTTCACGCTGCCCGCCGAGGACAACCGGCCGGTGTACGTGGCGCCGACGGCCATCGTGCCGTCCACGGGAGCGATCGCCGCCGGCGCCAACCGCCTGTCGCCGGCGTTCTCCCAGGTCAGCGAGGCGGTGTCCGACCTGCGGTCGTACACCCGCGAGCTGCAGTTCGGCATCTCGCCGCGCCAGTTCAATTCCACCGTCAACTGGACGCTCACCTACGTCTACCGCGACACGAAGCAGCTCGCGCGCGGCTTCGGCGACTACACGGCGGGCGACCCGCTGGCCACCTACTGGGCCGGCAGCGGCCCGCAGCACCAGTTCAACCTCAACACCGCGATCACGCTCGGCGGCGCGGTGAGCGTGTCCACCTTCGTGCGCGTCAGCTCGGGCAACCGGTTCACGCCCGCGGTGGCGGGGGATGTGAACGGCGACGGGTCGAGCAACGATCGCGCGTTCGTGTTCGACCCGGCCACCGTGGCCGACACGGCGGTGCGCGACGGCATGCAGGCGCTGCTCGGCGGCCTGTCGGGGAGCACCCGCCGGTGTCTGGTGAATCAGCTCGGCACGATCGCCGGCCGGAACAGCTGCGCCGGCCCGTGGTCGGTATCGATGAGCGCGCTCAATGTGCAGCTCGTCTCGGACCGCGTCGGGCTCCCGTCGCGAATGACGGTGGGCCTCAGCCTGTCGAATCCGCTCACCGGCGTCGACGCGATGGTCCACGGCGACCGCCTGGCCGGGTGGGGGCAGCAGCCGGTGGTCGATCCGACGCTGCTCTACGTGCGGGGGTTCGATCCCAATGCGAAGACGTTCAAGTACGAGGTCAATCCGCGGTTCGGCGCGGCGCCGGCGGCGCAGATCGCCTCGTACTCACCCTTCCGGGCCACGCTCGACGTGCGCCTGGCGGTGGGGCCCGACCGCAACCTGCAGCAGCTCGAGCAGCTGTTGCGCGGCGGCGGGCGGGGAGGGCGCGGCGGGATGTTCGGCGGGCGCGGCGGGCCGGGGGGCGACGCGAACGCGCGGGCGGCCAGCCGCCCCAGCGAGACGATGATCAAGAACCGCTACGTGCGCGGCTACCCGAATCCCATGGACCAGCTCCTGCGCCAGAAGGAGCTGCTGGCGCTCACCGACGCGCAGACCGACACGCTCATCAAGATGAACAAGGCGTTCACGGCGTCGGTGGACTCGATCTGGACGCCGGTGGCGCACTACCTGGCGGGCCTGCCGGAGCAGTTCGACGTGAACGACGCATTCTCGCACGTGAGCAAGGGACAGGACACGACCATCGCGCTGCTCGTGGCCTACGCGCCGCGCGTGAAGGGGCTGCTCACGGCGGCCCAGCTCCAGAAGCTCCCCGCGTTCCTGGCGGCGTTCCTCGATCCGGAGACGCTGCGCGAGATCCGTCCGGGCGGCGCGTTCGGCTTCGGGTTCGGCGGCGGGGCCGGCGGGATGGGGCGCGGCGGGTTCGGGGGCGGCGGGCGGGGGGGACGGGGCGGCTGAACCCCCTCGGCTGGATGGGCCGGGGGGTCAAGTACTATTTGCTAATAACGGACGGCCGTCGGGCGCGGCGGGGCGGGTCGGCGGGGTTCAGCAGTGCTCGTCGAACGCGGCCACCAGATCCCGCGCGATTTCCTCCGCCGGCCGGCCCTCGATCTGCCAGCGCTCGAGCATGAACACGAGCTTTCCGTCCTTGAGCAGCCCGATCTGCGGCGACGAGGGCGGGTAGCCGGTGAAGTAGCTCCGCGCCCGCGCCGTGGCGTCGGCGTCCTGGCCGGCGAACACCGTCGTCAGATGCTCCGGCTTCCGGGCGTGCCGGATGGCCAGAGCCGCCGCGGGTCGCGCGTTGCGCGCCGAGCAGCCGCACACCGAGTTCACGACGACCAGCGTCGTGCCCCCGGCGTCCCTGAGCGCCGCGTCGACCGCGGCGGGGGTGCGCAGCTCGGTGAAGCCGATCCCGGTCAGCTCGGCGCGCATCGGCGTCACCAGCTCTTCGGGATACATCGTCGGGGCCATGCGGAGATTCACGGGCATTCTGGATTCCTCTAGGACTCGTCGCGCACGAGCGCGAGAATAGCCTGCTGCGGCACGACCAGGAACCGCTCGTTGTCGAAGGTGATCTCGACCGCCGCCTTCCGGAAGAACAGGGCGTAGTCCCCCTCCCGGGCCTGCATCGGCACGAACCGCGTCTCGCGGGCCGGGCTCCGCCAGGGCTCGTCGGCCCCGGCGTCGGGGGTGGGCAGCGGGAGTCCGGGCCCCGTGGCCACGATCGTGCCCCCCTGCACGGCCTGGTTGTCCACCGCCGTGGGGGGCAGATACAGCCCGACGTTGGTCCGCTCCTCGCCCTCCTCGACCTTCACCAGCACCCGGTCGCCGACGACGAGCAGAGCCTTGTTGTTCCGGTACATGCCGGCAATATAACGCGCCGCGGAGGGCCCGCCGCGCGGCGCCGCCCCGCGGAACCCGCCGCCGCGGGCCGTAATCGCCCCGCAGAGGCCCGCGAGCGCCCGCCGAGGGCCGAGGGCCGCGCGCGGGCTTCTGAGGCCCAGGCGACGCTCCTGGAGGCGCCGGGCCCGCCTGGGCCGGCCGGCTCAGCGGCCGGCCTGATGCTCGCGTTCGTGTTTCTCGTGGAGCTCGGCGGCCACGATGGCCCGCCGGACGATGGTCACGATCAGGGCCAGCACCAGCGCCCACGCGCAGATCGCGGCCTCGCGGGTCCAGAAGGTGTTCAGGGCCATGCCCGGCCAGTCGTGGAACCCGGCCCGGGCGGTGCCGTTGGGCTCGCGGTTCAGGGCAATGAGACAGACGCTCGTCGCCATCTCGCCGGCGGCGGCGCAGGCGGCGAATCCCGGGGCCCGCCTGAGCCACTGCCGGAGGGGGTAGTTGGCGAGGTGCGCGGTGGCCATGGCGAGGATGAAGACGAGCCCCAGCGCCACGGCCACCACGAACAGCCATCCCGAGGGGCCGTGGGTGAGCACGACCGACCGGTAGAGCCGGAGCACGATCCCCGTGACCAGCCCCATCTCGACGAGGTTGAACGACAACCGGCGGAACGCCCTGGACTCCTCGAGGCGGAGTTCGATCGTCTGACGCGGGAAGAATGAGGCCATGTGGGCTCGGGTTCCTTGGCTTGGACAGTCGAAGGCGGCCGAACGATCGCGCGTCCGATCGCCCGGCCCCTGCAACTTACGGAATCCGCTCCGTGCCGTGAATCGGCGTCGGGCGGCCCTCGTCGAACGGCCGCCCCTGGATGACGGCCGTGACCGACGCTTCCAGCCGCTCGAAGGTGAACGGCTTGGCGAGCATCGGCTGGCGCACGGTGCGGCGGCTCGAGGCGGTGACGACGTCGCCCGTGATGAACACGGTGCGGGTGGCCAGCCCGGGGCGTTCGAGGCGCAGCCAGTTGTGGAACGCGAACCCGTCCATGCCCGGCATGCGGATGTCGCAGACCACGGCGTCCACGTTGGTCTCGCGCAGGATCTCGAGGGCGGCCTCGCCGCTCGACGCGGTGATGACGGTGAACCCACGGGCCCGCGCGTACGCCGTCACGCCCCCGCAGATCGCGGGTTCGTCGTCCACGAACAGAAGCCGCGTGCCGGCGATCGGCGATCGCAGGACGAGCGGCGGCTCGGCCACGGCGCCGCCGGCGACGGTGGCCTCGGCGGCGGGGAGCGTGACGCGGAAGGTCGTGCCGCGCGGCGAGGTCTGGGCGATCTCGATGCGTCCCTCGTGCGCGGTCACGATGCCGTAGCTCACGCTGAGCCCGAGCCCCGTGCCCTCGCCCTCCTTCTTCGTGGTGAAGAAGGGCTCGAACACGCGGTTGCGGAGCTCGGCGGGAATGCCGGGCCCGGTGTCGGCGATCTCGAGCACGACCGTTCCGTCCGCCGAGCGGGTGGTGACGGTGAGCGCCCCGCCGGCCCCGCCGGCCCCGGCCATGGCCTGGGTGGCGTTGGTGACGAGGTTGAGGCAGACCTGCTGCAGCTGGCGGGCGTCGCCGATGACCGGCGCCAGGCCCTCCTCCAGCGACTGCTGGACGACGATGCGGCCGGAGGAGAGCTGGTAGGCGCGCATGCGCAGGGTGCGGGCCACGACCATGTTGAGGTCCAGCGGCTCGTGCCGCGGCTCGGTGCGGCGGGCGAACGCGAGGAGGTCCTTCACCACCTGGCTGGCGCGCATCGTCTCCGACCGGATGACCTCGACCTGCTCGCGCAGCGCGCCGTCCAGGCGCTCGTCGCGCAGCAGGAGCTGGGCATAGGCGCTGATGCTGCTCAGCGGGTTGTTCACCTCGTGGGCCACGCCGGCCACGAGCTCCCCGACCGCGGCCAGCCGGTCGGACTGCATGAGGCGGACGCGCATGTCGCGCTCGGCGGTGACGTCGCGGGCCACGACCAGCACCGTGGGCGGATCGGCCTCGGGAAGGAGGCTGGCGGCGAACGAGACGAGGCGCGACGGACCCCCGGCTTCGCGGCGGAACGAGATCTCGAGGCGCGCCGCGCGGCCGGCGAAGGTCGCGGCGAGCGCCTCGTCGATGCGGTCGCGGTCGTCGTCCACCACCAGCTCGCCGAACCGGCGGCCGACGAGGCGCACGGTCTCGACGCCGAGCAGATCGGCCGCCGCGTCGTTGGCCTCGCGGATCCGCCCGCTGCGCAGCACGGTGAACACCGCGTCGGGCGCCGAGCGGAAGAGGGTGCGGAAGCGCCACTCCGCCTGCCGCAGCGTTTCGACCAGCTCGGCGTTCTCGAGGGCGACGTTGAGCAAGTCGCCCATCGAGTTGACGCGCGAGAGGGTGACCTCGGTGAACGGGTTCGTCTCGAGGCGGACGAGCATCACGGCGCCCACGCGCTCTCCGCGCCGCGAGATGGGGAGCACGGCCACGCTGTGCACCGTGCCCGTGGCCAGCCGGCGGAAGGGGAAGTCGGCGGACGGGTCGCCGTGCACGTCGTCGGCCACCCACGGCGTGCCGGAGCGGATGACGCGTCCCATCGCGCATTCGCCGGCCGGCACCTGCGCGCCGGCGAGGTTCACGAGCGCGCCGCGGGCCATCGAGACGCGCACCGTGGCGTCCTCGCCCATCAGCCCGATGGCGGCGCCGTCGGCCTGCGCGATGTCGCTCGCCGCGTCCACGAACCGCTCGAGCACGCGGGTGGGGTCGAGCTCGAGCGAGATCTGCTGGCCCAGGCGCCACATGCGCTGGAGCACGCGCTGGGTGTCTTCCAGCTCCGCGGTGCGCACGGCGACGCTGGCCTCGAGGGTCGCGGCGAACGTGCGCTCGGCGACCACGCTCGTCTCCAGCGCCTCGGCGGCGCGCCGCTGGGCCACCTGCGCCGCCTGCGCGTACAGGGGGAGCAGGGTGTTGAGCGTGGCGACGAAGATCGCCTTCTCGGTGTCGCCCATCAGGTGCAGCGTCGCCGCGAGGCCGGAATGCGGGATCAGCAGCGCCAGGATCTCGGCCAGCGTGAGCAGCGCGGCGGCGGCGGCGAACCCGGCGAACAGGAGCCGCGGCAGGCGCCGCGTGCGCAGCGCGATGCCGCCGGCGGCCAGCGCGAAGATGCCCAGCGAGGCGACGAACGTCCCGTTGAGCAGCCGGTCGGAATGCTGCCACGACGCGGCGAGCAGCGCCCCCAGCGTGGCCAGGCAGGCCAGCTGGGACAGCGCGATGAACAGCTCGGTCCGTTGCGACAGCGGCGACCAGCGCGCCATGGGAGACGGGACGGAGGAAGACCGACGCCCGACCCGGGGTCAGGTCAGGAATTCGTGGAGCAGGGAGTGGAAGTGATGCACGCCGTTCTCGCGCTTCGCGGAATACCGCCCCCGGTCATAGACGCGCGACCGCAGGTTGCGTTGCACGGCCTCGCAGATCGCGATGTCCTCGTCCTGGATCTCGTCGCTGAACGCCACCAGCCGGCTCCACCGCGCGTCGGCGGCGGGGTCGGCCGGCGGGTCCGTGGCGTACCACTCGAACACCACCTTCGTGCGGTCGGGCGCGACCGGCAGCACCACGTTCGTCTGCATCTGCCCCATGTACACGTTGAGCATCACGTTGGGAAAGATCCAGACGTAGAACGCCTCGGGCACGTCGCCCGCGGCAGGCACGTACCGGCGGTCGCCCGCCGCCTGCGCCGCCGGCACCGGACGCATCGGTGCGTGCTGCAGCGAGTAGTAGCGGTGCGGCTCCACGCGGTAGTTGTCGTAGTCCAGCTCCCGGTGCAGCCCGGGGTGGACGACCGGCACGTGGTACCCCTCGAGGTAGTTGTCCACGTACACCTTCCAGTTGCACGCCAGGTCGTATTCCTTGCGCATCACGTAGCGCATGGACTCGCAGTGGAAGGGCGCGACGCGGGCCGGAATGTCCTCGAGCACCTCGGCCAGCGGGGACGCCTTGCCGTCGAGGTTGGCGAACACGAGCGGCCCCCAGGCGTCCACGGCCACCGGACGCAGGCGCATCTCCTCGGGGCGGAACCCCTCGACGCCCTCCATCTCCGGGGCGCGGAGCAGCGCGCCGGAGAGCGAATAGGTCCATCCGTGATAGCGGCACTGCAGCGTCTGGCGGCGGCCGCACCCGTGGGCCACCGGGCCGGCGCGGTGCAGGCACACGTTGTGGAACCCGCGCAGCACGTCGCCGTCGCGCACGACGGCAATCGAGTCGTTGCCGACCTCGGCGGTGATGAAGTCGCCCGGCTGCGCCAGCTGCTCCCGCCGCCCCACCAGCTGCCAGGTGCCGGCGAAGATGCGCTCCCGCTCCAGCTCGAGGTACACCGGATCGTTGTACAGCCGCGCCGGGATCGTGGCGGCGCGGGTGATGTCGGGATCGAACGGGAAGACGAGGGGCAAGGAGCGGTGGACGGGTGACGGTTCACCGTCGGCGGGCGACGGTCAGCGGATGACGTGGAAGAGGCGGCTCCACCGGATGTCGGTGACGAAGGGCAGCGGGCGGTCGCTGGTCTGGCCGTCGCAGTCGTTGAGGCCGCCCGGCCCGGGGCGGTAGGAGTAGTACACGAACAGCGGGCGCCCGCGGATGTTGGCGCGCGGCACGGTGCCCCAGTAGCGGCTGTCCTTGGAGCAGTACCGGTTGTCGCCCATCATGAAGTAGCGGCCCGGCGGGACGAGGAGCGGCCCCCAGTTGTCGTGCGTCGGCTCGGCGGGCGCCGAGCCGAAGCGCGTGCCGTGGAGCGCGATCGTGCTCTGCCAGGCGAACAGCGGGTCGGTGGCGTCGGGGGGCGACTGCGCCGGATCGCCGGTGTAGCCCAGCGCGCCGAACCCCTGCCGCTGCGCCACGCCGTCGACGTAGACCACGCCCTGGCGCATGTAGATCGTGTCGCCGGGCATGCCGATGAGGCGCTTGACGAGCACCGGCGTGGGGTCGTTGCCGCGCGCCGCCTCGTCGGCCTGGTACGGCGAGACGAACACGACCACGTCGCCGTGCCGCGGATTTGCGTACCCGGGCAGGTGGACGTCGGTGAACGGAACGGCGGGGCCGTAGACGGCCTTGTTGACGAACAGCCAGTCGCCCACGAGGAGCGTGGGGATCATGCTCCCCGATGGGATCTTGAACGCCTCGACGAAGAACGTGCGGATGACGAGGAAAATGAGGAGCGCGCCGACGAGGGACTTGGCGTTCTCCCACAGGCGCGAGCGGCGCCGCGTCTTGGCCCCGCCCCCGCGCCGCACGTCGGCGACGACGTTGGTCGAGCGCGGAGACTTCGCAGGCTTGCGCGACTTGGCGGACTTGGCGGACTTGGCCACGCGGAACGGGGCGAGAGTGGAGACGGCGGCCCGCCCGCGGGCGGCGCCGGGTACGGGGAGAATCTACGACACCGTACGGCCCGCGGCACGGCGGGGGTTTCGCGGGCGCGGGGCGGGTCCGGGGGGAGGGAGGCAGAGACAACAAAGGGCGCGCCGTCGGGCGCGCCCTCGTTGCGTCACGGCGGAGCGTCTTACTTGACGTGCTTGTTGACGAGCTTGGTCATCTCGAACATCGAGACCCGACCCTTGCCGGCGAACACCGCCTTGAGGTTGGCGTCGGCGTTGATCATCCGGCGCTCCTTGGCATCCTGCAGGCCGTGCTTCTTGATGTAGGCCCACAGCTTCTTGGTGAGCTCGGTGCGGGGGATCGCGGTCGACCCCACCACGGCGGCGAGCGTCGCATCGGGCTGCACGGGCTTCATGAACGCCGCATTGGGTTTCCGCTTCGACTTCTTCGCCGCCTTCTTCGCGGGCTTGCGGGCCTTCTTCACGCTCTTCTTGGCGGCCTTCTTCCCGCCCTTCTTGCCCTTTTTCGCAGCCATGTGGTCTCTCCTGGAATTGTGAAACCGGTGGTGTTCTCAGAGGGAACCGCAGTCCGTCGCGCGGAAAGGTAAAACAGTCCTCGACGGACGCAATAGGAAGTTTGCGCGGTTTCCCCTCTGACGACGGCCCGGTTTCCCTCGGGCGGCGGCCCCGCGTTCGCCCTCAGCGCAGGTGCGTCGCCAGCCAGTCGGCGATCGCGCCGAGCACGGCGGGACGCACGGTGCGCGTGGGCAGCACGGGGTAGCGCGACGGGTCGCCCGACGAATCGGCCAGAAAGAGGTGATCGGTGGCCGGGAATTCGCGCACGGTAACGTCGCGGTCGCCCCCGGCGCGGAACGCCGCCGCCAGGGTGTCGGCCTGCTCCGGCGTCACCTGCTGGTCGGTTTCCCCCTGCACGATGAGCACCGGCACGCGCACCTTCCGCGCCGTGACCAGCGGGTCGTAGTCCATGAAGAACCGCAGCCAGCCGCTCTTCTCGGCCAGCGCCCGGGTCGCGCTGTCGCTCTCGGCCAGGGCGCGCGTCCGCTCGGCCGGCGAGAGGGATTTCGCGTTGTCCACGGCGTTCCGCTGCTGGTAGGCCAGGATGCGCCGCCCGGTGTACGCCGGCCCCGCGAGCAGCACGATTCCCCGGAGCCGGGGATCGGTCGCGGCCACCATGGGCGCGATCATCCCGCCCTCGCTGTGCCCCACGAGGCCCAGCCGCGCGCCGTCGATCTCCGGCCGGGCGCGCAGGTACGCGAGCCCGGCGCGGATGTCGTTGGCGTAGTCGGCCGACGTGGCGTTCGCGGGCCCCGCGCTCGAGCCGTTCATGCCGCGGTCGTCCAGGCGCAGGGTGGCGATCCCGCGCCGCGCGAGCGTGTCGGCGATCTGCCAGAACGGGCGGTACCCCTCGACGATGCTGATCCGTTCGTCGCGGTCCTCGGTGCCCGAGCCGGTGATCGTCACCACGGCCGGCACGCGCCCGCGGCGCGCCGCGGGCAGGGTGAGCGTCCCGGTGAGCGACAGCCCCTCGGGGGTGTGCACCGTGACGTCCTGCGCGGTATAGGGCGCGCCCGGGGGCGCGCCGTAGTCAATGGGCTGCGACACGAGCGGGCGCGCCCCGGCCTCGCGGATCACCGTGACGTGCTGCACCGGAATCGTGGCGCCGAGCAGCGATCCGTCGGCGCCCACGGCGGCGCGGATGGCCGCGCCGCCGATGGTGACCACCGCCGAGTCGGCGCCGGGCCAGCTCACCGTGGCGGGAACCGTCTGCCCGCCGGCCACCATGAACAGGGGCACGGTGTCGATCGTTCCGCCCATGGCGCGGGCGCGGAACAGCGCCTGCTCGATCATGGCGAACGACGGATTGATGTACGGGAGGGCGCCCGGGCGCGTGGCCAGATGCTCGGTGCGCGAGACGTTCCCGGCGATGACGACGGTGACCGAGTCGCGCGCGAAGGTGAGGTCGGCCGCCTGCAGGGGCTCCGCGGAGGGCTGGGCCAGGCGGAAGATCGAATTGTGCATCGCCTGGACGCGGGCGTCGGGGGCGAGCGACATGCTGTAGGTCCAGCGCACGCCGGCGGACTTGTCCACCATGTCGACGTGCAGGAAGTCGCCCGAACGCTGGACGACCTCGCTGGTGAGGGTGTCGCGGCCGAGGATCATGCGGAAGGTGTACGGTCCCCCGCCCTGGGCGCGGGCGCCGGCGGCGAAGGTCAGGACGAGGCCGAGGGCGGCCGTGGATGCGCGGATCATGAGCGTTCGTTTCTCCAGGCGAAGTAGGAATACGCGACCGAGCCGAGCGAGGCGACGCCGATGGCGGCCATCATCACGCCGAACGACCAGCGGGCCGGCAGCAGCGCGGAGAGCACGGTCGCCACGCCGGCGCCGGTCATGAGGTAGCCGCCGATGCGATGCGTCTTGGCCCAGGCGACGTCGCTGGACAGCGTCCACGGGGTGCGGATGCCGAACCACCAGTTCGGCCGGGCGCGGGGGAGGACGTTGCCGAGGACGAGGAACATGGCGCCCATGACGAGCGGCATGAGGCGGTCGATGCGCACCGGCCAGCCGAGGGCGGCGCCGATGACGCCGAGGTGGATCGCCACGAGGAGCGTCACGACCGTGTCGACGACGAGGTCGTAGGTGCCCTGGAACTTGGCGTAGTTCTCGCGGCGCGGGTCGATGGTGGGCAGCCAGCGCATCATGCCCCAGATGACGAGCGCCATGATGGGCGCCATGAAGGCGCCGAAGGCGCGGCTGCCGTAGCCGTTGACGTGGCCGCTGGCGTCCCAGTGCACGGGCATGGGGTTGGGCAGCCGCCCGAACACCGCGATGGACAGCGCGAAGGCGGCCGCGATGACGACGGCCGGGTACCACTTACGCATGCTTCCTCCCGGAACGGGAACTGGGGGTGGGGCGGATCCAGTCGAGCAGCTGTTCGACGACGTCGTTGAAGACGGTCGTGTTGAGCTCGTAGACGATCTGCTGCCCCTGGCGCTCGGACAGGATGAGCCCGGCGTCGCGGAGGACGCCGAGGTGGCGGGAGATCGTGGGCCAGGCGGTCTCGAACCGCTGGGCGATCTCTCCCGAGGTGCGGGGGCCCGTGCGGAGCAGCTTGAGGATTTCGCGCCGTGTGGGGTCGGCGAGGGCTTTGAAGGCGGAGTCCATGGCTTACAAAATAAGACAATTAGCTAAGCATGCAACTAATGGCGGCGGGACGGACTGCCGAATGCCAGAGGGTCGCGCTCGGCGCTCTGGCGCGGTCGCGCCCGCCGTCACCCCGCCAGGTCGCGCAGCAAGCCCATCATCGCCGCATCCCACGGATCCGCGCTCGCATCGTCGTCCGCGATCGCCGGATTCTCCTGCGGCGTTTCCAGGATGCACGGCACCCCGGCCGAGCGCGGATCGTGGAGCAGCCAGCGGAAGGGCTCCTCGCCGATCTGCCCCTTCCCGATCAGCGCGTGGCGGTCGCGATTCGAGCCCAGCGCGCCCTCGCTGTCGTTGAGGTGAAAGAACCCGGGGCGCTCGCCCGCGGCGCGCTCGAAGTCGTCCAGCACCGCGGCCTGCGCGGCGGCGCTCTCGTGGATGGGAAATCCCGACGCGAACAGGTGGCAGGTGTCGAGGCCGTAGCCGGCGCGGGCGCGCAGCGGCACCGGAATGCGCTCCAGGATTCCGGCGACCTCGGCCGGCGTCCGCCCCATCGTGCGACCGGCGCCGGCGGTGTTCTCCACGAGCAGCCGCGTCGCCCCCTCGACGCGCTCCAGGGCGTGCGTCATCGCCGCGGCGATGCGGTCGAGCGCCGCGTCGCGATCGTCGTCGGTGGCGGCGCCGGGGTGGAAGCACACCGCCCCGATGCCGAGGGCGGTGGAGCGCTCGAGTTCCTTCGTGAGCCCGTCGCGCGCCCGGGGCCACTTGGCCGGATCCGGGGTCGCGGTGTTCAGCACGTAGGCGGCGTGCGCCACGACGTGCCCGGGCAAGATCCCGGCCTCGGCGAGCGCTGCGCGGAATCGCTCCACGCGCTCCGGTTTGATGGAAGTCTTGTCGCCGTAGAACTTGGGGATGGCGGTGAAGACCTGCAGCGCGCTCATGCCCGCACCTGCGGCGCGGCGCACGGCCATGTGGATGCCGCCGTTCTCGATCGTGTGGGCGCCGAGGAGCCGGCGGCCGGCGGCGGCCGGCGTCACGGCTCCTCGTACGGCGGGTGGCTCAGGTCGAGCATCCGCGCGCCGGCCACGTACTCCACCGTCCGCGGGTCGCGCAGCCGGCGCAGCCGCTTCATGACGTCGGCAATGCGCCGGGCCTGCTCGTGGATCACGCGCACGTGCTCGTTCTCCTCGCCCCGCTCCTTCTCGTCCATCATCATCAATTCCGCATGGCCAAGGAGCGCCGAGAGCGGGTTGTTGATCTCGTGCTGGAGCGCGATGCTGGTCTCGCCGATGCCGGCCAGCCAGCGGGCGCGGGCCAGCTCGGCTTCGGCGGCCCGGCGCTGCGCTTCCTGCTCCATGCGCCGCCGGGCGATCACGAGCCGGGCGCGGAGGTTGCTGGGCGAGGTCGGCTTGGCGATGTAGTCGTCGGCCCCCGCCTCGAGCACCGCGCCGAGGTCGTCCTGCGTATTCCGCCCGGTGAGCACGAGGATGAACGACTCGTGGTCGGGATCGGCGCCGCGAATGCGCCGGCACAGCTCGAGCCCGTCCATGTCCGGCATCTCGATGTCCACGACGGCCAGCGGAAAGCGCTCGTTCCGGTACCGTTCCCAGGCGTCGCCCCCGTCGGCGGCCTCGACGGGTTCGTAGCCAAGACTCACGACCACGGCCCGGACCAGGGCCTGGATCGTCGCGTCATCGTCGGCGATGAGGACTTTCACGGGCGGGCGCTGCGGAATGGGAGAACCACGGCTCCGCGGCTCGGCTCGGCGCCTCTCCGCGGGCTCGGCGACTGCCCGGAAATGTGGCGGATCGCCGCCCCGATGGCGAGTCCCGAACGCGTTGGTCCCGCTCCGGACATCCGGGTATCTTTAGCCCCGGGCGCGCGTCCGTCGCGCCCGGCGATTCCGGCACCATTCGAGACTCGATCATGCCCTCTTCCGACCGCATTGCCGCTCTTGCCGCGTTCAACGGGACGCGGCGCGTCCCCCCGCCCGTGAACGAGCCCGTGCGCGGCTACGCCCCCGGCTCCCCCGAGCGCGCCTCGCTCAAGGCCCGCCTCGCCGCCATGGCCGCCGAGCACATCGACATTCCGCTCGTCATCGGCGGCGCCGACGTGCGCACCGGCGACACCGGGCGCGCCGTGATGCCGCACGACCACCGGCACGTGCTCGCCGACTGGCACCGGGCCACCCCCGGCCACGTGCAGCAGGCCATCGCGGCCGCCCGCGCGGCGCAGGCCGACTGGGCCAACTGGGCCTGGGAGGACCGCGCCGCGGTGTTCCTCCGCGCCGCCGAGCTCCTGGCCACGACGTGGCGCGACACGGCCAACGCGGCCACGATGCTCAACCAGTCCAAGACGGCGTTCCAGGCCGAGATCGACGCGGCGGCCGAGCTGATCGACTTCTGGCGGTTCAATCCGCACTACGCCCAGGAGCTGTACGACGAGCAGCCGCTGTCGAATCACACGATGTGGAATCAGCTCGACTACCGGCCGCTGGAAGGGTTCGTGTACGCCGTCACGCCGTTCAACTTCACGTCGATCGCCGGAAACCTCCCGACGTCGCCGGCCCTGATGGGGAACACCGTGGTGTGGAAGCCGGCGTCCTCGGCCATGCTCTCGGCGCACTACATCCTGAAGGTGCTCGAGGCCGCCGGGCTGCCGCCGGGGGTGATCAACCTCGTGGGCGGCGACGCGGGGATGATCAGCGACCTCGCGCTGTCGCACCCCGACCTGGCCGGCGTGCACTTCACCGGCAGCACGGCGGTGTTCAACAACATGTGGCAGACCATCGGCGCCAACATGTCGCGGTACCGCTCGTACCCGCGCATCGTGGGCGAGACCGGCGGCAAGGACTTCATCCTGGCGCATCCCTCGGCCGACCCGCAGGCGTTGGCCGTGGCCGTGGCGCGCGGCGCGTTCGAGTACCAGGGGCAGAAGTGCTCGGCGGCGAGCCGCGTGTACGTGCCGCGCTCGCTCTGGCCCGACGTCCGCGACCGTATCGTGGGCATCATGCAGGACATGCGGATGGGCGACGTCCAGGACTTCCGCAACTTCGTGGGCGCGGTGATCGACCAGAAGGCCTTCCGGAAGATCGGCGAGTACGTGGCCGACGCGAAGCGGAACGCCAGGATCGTGGCCGGCGGCAAGACCGACGACTCGGTGGGCTACTTCATCGAGCCGACGCTCGTGGAGACCGACGACCCGGGCTACCGGCTGCTGTGCGAGGAGATCTTCGGCCCCGTGCTCACGGCCTACGTGTACGACGACGCGAAGTGGACCGAGACCCTGCACACGATCGACGAGACGTCGCCCTACGCGCTGACCGGCGCCGTGTTCTCGACCGACCGGCGCGGCGTTCGCGAGGCGATGGCCACGCTGCGCAACGCGGCGGGCAACTTCTACGTGAACGACAAGCCCACCGGCGCCGTGGTGGGCCAGCAGCCGTTCGGCGGCGCCCGCGGCTCGGGCACCAACGACAAGGCCGGGTCGAAGCTCAACCTGGTGCGCTGGGTGAGCGCGCGGGCCATCAAGGAGACCTTCTCGCCGCCGACGGACTTCCGGTATCCGTTCATGGGGGCGGAGTGAACCACGGTTGACGGTCGCCCGTCGACGGTTCACCGTTAGCGGTCAACCGTCGACGGCGATTCCATGCGCATCCTGACCCAATCGCAGGTCACGCGGCTGCTCCCGATGCGCGAGTGCATTCCGCTCATGGAGTCGGCGCTCGCGTCGCTCTCGCGGGGCGAGGTGGTGCTGCCGCTGCGCACGGTGGTGCGAGTGCCCGACGGGCGCGGCGCGTTCGGGATGATGCCGGCATATTCGGCGGCGCTCCCGGCGTTCGGCGCCAAGGTCATCAGCGTTTTCCCGGGGAATCACGCCCGCGGCGTGGACTCCCACCAGGGCGCCGTGCTGCTGTTCGATCGGGAGGACGGACGGATCGTCGCGCTCATGGACGCGTCGTCCATCACGGCGATCCGCACGGCCGCGGTCTCGGCCGTGGCCACGAAGCTCCTGGCCCGCGAAGATGCCTCGACCCTGGCCCTGCTCGGGAGCGGCGTGCAGGCGCGCACGCACCTCGAGGCGATCGCGCTCGTGCGCCCCATCGCGCGCGTGCGCGTGTGGAGCCGCACGCCGGCTCACGCCGCGTCGTTCGCCGACTGGGTGCGGCGGACGCGCGACCTGGAGGTCGCGGTGTGCGCATCGGCCGCCGCCGCGGCCCGCGGCGCCGACGTGCTGTGCACGCTCACGGCGTCGCGCGAACCGGTGCTGGACGGCGGGGCGCTGGCGCCGGGAATGCACGTCAACGCGGTGGGCGCGTCGCAGCCCGACGCGCGCGAGCTCGCGAGCGACGCGGTGGCCCGCGCGCGGATATTCGCCGACCGCCGCGAATCGCTGGTCCACGAATCGGCCGACTACCTCACTCCGCTGCGCGAGGGCCTCATCGCCGAAGACCGGGTGGCCGCCGAGTTGGGCGAGATCCTGATCGGAAAGGCGCGCGGCCGCGCGTCGGGCGACGAGATCACGCTCTTCAAGTCGCTGGGCCTGGCCGTCGAGGATATCGCGGCGGCCTGCCACGTGCTGGAACGCGCCGAGCGCGAGAACATCGGGCTCGATGTCGCGCTCGGCGGCGAGCGGCCGTCCTGAGCGGCGGCCCGTTCGCCGCGCCACCCCCCTCACCGGAGCGCCCGCTGGAACACCCACCGCCAATCCTCGCCCCGCCGCCGCTGGAAGCCGTGCAGGCGGCGCGCGACCGCATTGCCGGCACCGCGGTGCGGACGCCGCTGGTGCGCCTCCACGCCGGCGCCGGCGCCGAGGTTCACCTCAAGCTGGAGACGCTCCAGCCCATCGGGTCGTTCAAGATCCGCGGCGCGGTGAACGCCATGCGGATGCTGCCCCCCGACCGTCTGGCGCGGGGCGTGTACACGGCCAGCGCGGGGAACATGGCGCAGGGGGTGGCCTGGGCGGCCCGCGAGCTGGGCGTTCCCTGCCGCGTGATCGCCCCCGATCACGTGCCGCAGACCAAGCTGGATGCCATCGAGCGGCTGGGCGCGGTCGTGGTCCGCGTGCCGTTCGCCGAATGGTGGCGCGCCCTCACGGAGTTCGGCGTCCCGGGCGAGACCGGAACCTTCATCCATCCGGGCGCCGACCCCGCCGTCGTGGCCGGCAACGCGACGATCGGGCTGGAGATCGTGGAGGACCTGCCCGACGTGGACGCCGTGCTCGTGCCGTACGGCAGCGGCGGGCTGGCGTCGGGAATTGCGTGCGCCGTGCACGCCCTCAGGCCCGGGGTCCGGGTGTTCGCCTGCGAGGTGGAGACGGCGGCTCCCTTCTCGGCGTCGCTGGCCGCGGGGCGGCCGGTGGCGGTGGAGTACGTCCCGACGTTCGTCGACGGCATCGGCGGCAAGGGGGTGCTGGACCGGATCTGGCCCCTGGCGCGCGAGGTGCTGGCCGGCTCGCTCGTGGTGACGGTGCGGCAGATTGCCGACGCCGTTCGGCTTTTGTCGGAGCGCGCGCGGGTGGTGGCCGAGGGTGCGGGTGCGGCGAGCGTCGCGGCGGCGCTGGCGCACGACGTGGGCGCGAAACGGGTGGTTTGCGTAGTATCCGGTGGGAACATCGACAGCGCGAAGCTGGCGACGATCCTGACCGGCGCGATTCCGTAGCATCAGGCAGTTCGCGGCAGTTTCACCGACCCACCGACCAACGCTCCATGCCCTCCGCCAGGTACGTCACCGTCGACGTCTTCACCGACCGCCGTTTCGGCGGCAACCAGCTCGCCGTGTTCCCGGACGCGCGGGAGATCCCGGGCGAGCTGATGCTCGACATCACGAAGGAGTTCAACTATTCCGAAACGACCTTCGTGCTGCCCCCGGAGGATCCGCGGCACACGCGCCGGGTGCGGATCTTCACGCCCGAGCGCGAGATGCCCTTTGCCGGGCACCCCACGGTGGGCACGGCGCACGTGCTGGCGCACCTCGGAGAGGTGATGCTCGACGGCCCCGAGACGCGGATCGTGTTCGAGGAGGGGGTGGGTCCGGTGCCGGTGACGATCCGCGAGCAGGGCGGCCGCCCGGTGTTCGCGCAGCTCACCGCGGCCAAGCTGCCCGAAGTGCTGCCGCCCCCGCCGCCGGCCACCGCGCTGGCCGAGGTCCTGTCGCTGCACGCCGGCGACATATTACAGAACGTATATAAGCCCGAAGCCGTCTCGGCCGGCCTCCCGTTCCTGTTCGTTCCGGTCACCGACCGGCGCGCCGTGGGCCGCGCCCGGGTGCGCATGGACGCCTGGGAGCGGGTGCTCACGGGCTACCCGACGCGCGAGCTGTTCGTGTTCGCGTTCGATCC
>JAGWRI010000083.1 GCA_028876525.1 Gemmatimonadota bacterium
GCACAGCAGCAGGCGGGCCAGGGCGGCCGCCGCGGCGGCTTCCAGCAGGTCGAGGTCACCGACAAGGACTGCGCCGCCATCGAGGCGGCCTACAAGAAGTATCCCAAGGAGAAGGCGCAGCTCGACGCGCTGTCGGGAAAGATGCGCGAGCCCGACGCCGACCGGCAGGCGCTGATGGCGCAGATGGAGCCGCTGTATAAGAAAATGGGTATCGACCGGGCCAGGGCGTTCGCCTGCCGGAGGCGGCAGATGCAGGCCAACGGCGGCGGCATGGGCGGCCAGGGCGGCGGCCAGCAGAGCGGCGGCCGGGCCGGCGGCGCCGGCGCCGGGTTGACCATGGGCGGCGGCGAGTCCACCATGACCGTCCGCCCGCGCGCCGGCCTCGTGTTCGTGGCCGACAGCGGCGTCTACAAGCCGCGCATCGTGATGCTCGGCCAGAGCAACTTCGACTACACCGAGGTGCTCACCGGGCTCAAGGAAGGCGAGAAGGTCGTGATGCTCAACGTGCTCGCGCTCCAGGCGGCGCGCCAGCAGCAGCAGGACCGCTTCCGCCAGGTCCAGTCGTCGCCGCTGGGCGGCGGCGGCCGCGGCCGCGGCTTCTAGTCGGGGACCCCATGCTCATCGGCGAGATCATCAGCGTCGCGCTCGGCGCCCTGCGCGCCAACAAGCTCCGCTCGCTGCTCACCATGCTCGGCATCGTGATCGGCGTGGCCGCCGTCATCGCCATGGTGGCGCTGGGCAGCGGCGCCCAGCAGGCCGTGAAGGACCGCATCGCCTCGCTGGGCACCACCCTGCTCAGCGTGAGCCCCAACATGCAGCGCGGCTTCGGCGCCGCCATTGCCGGCCAGCGGCGCCGCATGACCATCGAGGACGCGAAGGCCCTGGACGATCCGGAGAACCTCCCCGACGTCATCGCCGTCGAGCCCGAGATGCAGAAGAACTCGCAGGTCACGTGGACCAACCAGAACACCAACACGTCCATCATCGGCACCGCCGCGAACTACCTCACGGTGCGCAACTACAAGCTGTCGTCGGGGCGCATGTTCACCGAAGCGGAGGACGCCGGCCAGCGCCGCGTGGCCGTGGTCGGGCCCACGGTGGCCCAGAGCCTTGGCCTCACCACCCCCGACGCGCTCGTGGGCGAGGAAATCCGCATCGGCGGCGTCCTGTTCACCGTCATCGGCGCCACCGAGCCCAAGGGCCAGGGCAGCACCTTCGGCGACCCCGACGACCAGATCCTCATCCCCCTCACCACCGGCCGGTACCGCGTGTTCGGGAGCAACTGGGTGCGCTCGATCAACGTGCTGGCGTCCAGCGAAGACAACATCCCCCTGGCCATGGCCGAGATCCAGAAGGCGCTGCGCCGCGCGCACCGGCTGCGCCAGAGCGATCCCGACGACTTCCAGATCCGCAGCCAGACCGACTTCCTCACCACCACGGCCGAGACCACGCAGGTCTTCACCTACCTGCTGGCCGGCATCGCCGGCGTGAGTCTGCTCGTGGGCGGCATCGGGATCATGAACATCATGCTGGTTTCGGTCACCGAGCGCACGCGCGAGATCGGCATTCGCAAGGCGCTGGGCGCCACGCGGTGGAACATCCTGCTGCAGTTCCTGATCGAGGCCGTGGTGCTGTGCGCCATGGGCGGCATCGTGGGCATCGCGCTGGGGGCAGGCGGGGCGCAGATCATGAGCAAGACCGCGGGCTGGCACACGCAGGTCTCGCTGGCCGCCGTGGGCGTGGCCTTCGCGTTCTCGGCCGGCGTCGGCGTGATCTTCGGCGTCTGGCCGGCCCGTCGCGCGTCGGTCATGGATCCGATCACGGCGCTGAGGTACGAGTAGGAGGTCGACGGTTGACGGTTCACGGCGGGCCCCCGGCGAGAGTCGGGGGCTCGTTTGCGATGGGGTCTGGCATCTGGGGTCCGGCGTCCGGCGTCGTGAGTGAGCTGTTCCGCGGGTTCATGCCGGACCCCGGACCTCCGACCACAGTCGTCAGCCAACCGCCACTCACGACGCCAGACGACAGACTCCGGACCTCAGTCAGAACCCCAACCCCTTGACGCGATCTATCGCCAGATATATCGTTCGACAAGTCGGACGATATATCACTGCTATATCGCAGGGGAGAGCCAATCGATGCACGACGATTGCTGCGGGCACGGGCACGGCCATCGCCGCGGGCGCTGGGACTGGGATGCGTTCGCCGGCGGGTTCTGGGGCAAGGGCGGGCCGCGCGGCCGCCACTTCCGCGGCCGCATGGGGCGCATGTTCGAGCAGGGCGACCTGAAGTTCGTCATCCTCCAGCTGCTCGACGAGAAGCCCCGCCACGGTTACGACATCATCAAGGCACTGGAAGAGCGCTCCAACGGCGCCTACTCCCCCAGCCCCGGCACGGTCTACCCCACCCTGACCTTGCTCGAAGAGATGGGGTACGCCAAGGCGACCGCCGAAGAGGGGGGCAAGAAGGTCTACGAGATCACCGCCGAGGGAAAGAAGCACCTCGAGGAGAACTCGAGCACCGTCGAGTCCATCTTCGAGCGGATCTCCGAGGCGGTGGAGCCGTTCTTCAGCGCCTCGATGGGCGAGGTGCGGAACGCGATGCGGCACGTGGCCCGCAGCAGCCTGGGCACGGCGCTCAAGCACGCCGAGGACAAGGAGATCCTGGGAAAGATCGCCGAGATCCTCAATCGGGCGGCCGCCGAAATAGACGGAATCACCGGGTGATCTGCTGGACGCGCCCCGCTGCGGCGCTAGATTCGACAACGGGCCGCGAACCCTCGCGGCCCGTTTGCTTTGCGGGTGCTCTGCGACTGCTCAACGACTTCTGAGCGCCCGGGAGACTCTCCAGTCTGACGATGCCCGCTGAGCCCTCTCGCTCGAGCGAGCCCGCGGCCGAAGCACCGGCCAACGGAGCGAGCGGATTCCATACGGCCGTTCCGCGCGAACGGCTCCACGTCGAGTCGGACCCCACCGGAAGACGGCTGGCCTTCCTGTCGCTGGCCGCGCTGGGCGTCGTCTACGGCGACATCGGCACCAGCCCGCTGTACGCGCTCAAGGAGTGCTTCCGCGGGGAATACGGCATCGCGCCCACCCAGGCGAACGTGTACGGCGTCCTTTCCCTGCTGGTGTGGACGCTGATCCTCGTGGTGTGCGTGAAGTACCTCGTGTTCATCATGCGGGCGGACAACCGGGGCGAGGGCGGGATCCTGGCCCTGCTCGCGCTGATCATGCAGGACGGCGGGACGCCGGGGCGCCCGTCGCGGCGAGTCTGGCTCGTGGCCCTGGGAATCTTCGGGGCCGCCCTGCTCTACGGCGACGGGATGATCACTCCGGCCATCTCGGTGCTGGGCGCCATGGAGGGCCTCCAGATCGCGGCGCCGCACCTGGGCGAGCCGACGGTGGTGGTTCTCACGGTGATCATCCTGTTCGCGCTGTTCTCGCTGCAGAAGCACGGCACCTCGCGGGTGGGCGGGATGTTCGGCCCGATCATGGCGGTCTGGTTCCTGGCCATCGCCGGGCTGGGAATCGCCGAGCTCCTGCGCGCGCCGGCCATCCTGCTGGCCATCAACCCGTGGTGGGGGGTGCGCTTCTTCGTCGCGCACGGCGCCGGCGGCTTCTTCATTCTGGGCGCCGTGGTGCTGGTGGTGACGGGGGCCGAGGCGCTGTACGCCGACATGGGGCACTTCGGCAAGCGGCCCATCCGGCTGGCCTGGTTCGGGTTCGTGTTCCCGGCGCTGCTGCTCAACTACTTCGGCCAGGGCGCCATCCTGCTGCGCGAGCCCGCGGCGGTGGCCAACCCGTTCTTCCTGCTCGCGCCGCGCGTGCTGCTCTATCCGCTGCTCGTGATCGCCACGCTGGCGGCCATCGTGGCGTCGCAGGCGCTGATCTCGGGGGCCTTCTCGCTCATGCAGCAGAGCGTGCAGCTGGGCTACTCGCCGCGCGTGACCATCGTCCACACGTCGAGCCGCGAGGCGGGGCAGATCTACATCCCCGAGGTGAACGACATCCTGCGCCTGGGCACGATCGTGCTCGTGCTGGCGTTCGGCTCGGTGGCCAACCTGAGCGCGGCCTACGGCATCGCCGTGACGGGCACCATGGTCATCACCTCGCTGCTGTTCTACGCCGTGGCGCGCACGCGGTGGAACTGGTCGGTGCTCCAGGCCGGGGCGCTCACCCTGGCGTTCCTGATCGTGGACGTCGCGCTGATGGCCGCCAACTTCGTGAAGATCGAGTACGGCGGCTGGGTGCCGATCGCCATCGCCGTCGCGATCTTCGCGCTGATGAGCACCTGGAAGCGCGGCCGGACGATGCTCAATCGCATCATGCACGCGGGGGCGCTGCCGCTGGACCTGTTCCTGGACGACGTGGCGCGCAGCAAGCCGACGCGGGTGCCGGGCACGGCGGTGTTCATGTCGTCGTCGGCGCAGGGCGTGCCGGTGGTGCTGCTGCACCACCTCAAGCACAACAAGGTGCTGCACGACCAGGTGGTGCTGATGTCCATCATGACGCTCGAGGTGCCCGAGGTGGCCGACGACGAGCGCATCACCCTCGAGAAGTTCGAGGAGGGATTCTGGCGGGTCACGGCGCGCTACGGGTTCATGGAGTCGCCCGACGTGCCGCACGTGCTGAACCGGGCCCGCGCGCTCGGCCTCCGCGCCAAGGCGCTGGACACGACGTTCTACCTGGGGCGCGAGCGGATCATCGTGCTCGACCGGGGGCAGAGCCGGAAGGGGCGCGGGCCGCGGGCCGACGCCGGCGAGGGTCCCATTCTGGACATGGCCCGCTGGCGGAAGAAGCTGTTCGTGGTCATGACGCGCAACGCGCGCTCGGCCACGGAGTTCTTCAACATCCCGCCGAATCGCGTGGTGGAGCTCGGGGCGCAGGTGGAGCTCTAGGCGGGGGCGGGGGCGGGGGCACGGCGCCCCCTTCCCAACCCCCGGTCCGCGCGGCAATTCAGAGGGGCGTTTCCCCCAGCGCGAACGATCCCTTCCCCCATCTCCCTTCCCCCTCCCCTCCCCGCTCCTCCACCGGAGACACTCCCATGTCTGCCCACCCTCCAGAGCCGGCGCACGCGCCGGCCCGCCGACCGTACCGGTTGCTCCTCTCCGGAGCCGCGCTCGTGGCGGCCGTCGCCGCCGCGGCGGTCGCCGCCCGGCCCGTCGCGGCGCAGCAGGCCCGCGGCAACCAGGCCAACTGGGCGCTGGCCAACAAATTCACCCCCGAGGCGATGCGGCCGATTCTCTACAGCGAGACGGTGGCGGCGCACTGGATCGGGAAGAGCGACTCGATGTGGTACAACTGGAAGGACCACACCGGTTCGACCTTCTACCTCGCGGTGCCGGCGCTCAAGCTCAAGCGGCCGTTGTTCGACCACGCCAGGCTCGCCGCGGCGCTCACCGCCCAGTCGGGGCACGCGTACGACGCGTACAACCTGCCGTTCACGTCGGTGGAGTTCGGCAAGGACCACAGGACATTCGGGTTCAACGCCGACAGCTCGCACTGGGAGTGGAACCTGGCCGCCGAGACGCTGACGCGCACCGGGGCGGCCACGCGCGAGCGGCCGGCGCCCGCTGGGCGCGGCGGGCGCGGATTCGGCGGCTTCGGCTTCGGCGGCGGCGACTTCCGCAACTACTCGCCCGACAGCACGCACTTCGTGTTCGCGCGCAACTTCAACCTGTTCATCGTGGACACGGCCACGAAGGACACCACGCAGATCTCCTTCGACGGCGAGCGCAAGCGCAGCTTCGGGTACCGCGACACCGCTATGACGCAGCTCAACGAGCGCGGCCGCGCGGGCGGCGCCGGGCGCGGCGGAGCCAACGGCGGCGAGGATCCGCTGGACCCGCGGGTCCGGGCCAACGTGGTCTGGTCGCGCGATTCGAAGGCGTTCGCCGTGCTGCGCCAGGATCAGCGCAAGGTCGGCGACCTGTACCTCATCGACGAGCTGGCGCAGCCGCGCCCCACGTTCATGGAGTACCCGTACGCCATGCCGGGCGAGACCAACGTCGCCATCGACGAGCTGTACACCTACCAGGTGGGCGACAAGCAGGTCACGCCGCTGGACGTGGGCAAGTACAAGGACCAGCGCATCATGGATCTGGTATGGCCCGACGCCGGCCACGACGTGCTGAGCCTGGTGCGCCGCGACCGCACCCAGCGCGCCCTCGAGATGATCGACGTCGACCTCAGGACGCACGACGTCAGGACCATCCTCACCGAGAAGAGCGGCTGGGGCGGGCTGCAGACGCAGGAGCCCTGGTACGTGAAGGCGGGCGGCGACTTCATCTGGTGGTCCGACAGCACCGGGTGGGGGCACTACTACCTGTACTCGCACGACGGCAAGTTGCTCAGCGCCCTCGGCACGGGCCCCTGGCGCGCCGAGGAGCTGGTGGACGTCGACTCCGTGCGCCGGGTGGCGTGGATGACCGGCGTCGGGCGCGAGCCCGGCGAGGATCCGTACTACCACCACCTCTACCGCGTGAACCTCGACGGCACCGGCCTCACGCTGGTCGACGCCGGCGACGCGACGCACAGCGCCGACCTGTCGCCCAGCGACCGGTACGACGTGGACAACGGCTCGCGCATCGACCAGGCCCCGCACGCCGTGATCCGCGACGCGGCCACCGGCGCCACGGTCATGGATCTCGAGACGATGGACGTCTCGGGGCTCAAGGCGCTGGGGTGGAAGCCCCCCGAGCCGTTCCGGACCAAGGCCGCCGACGGCATCACCGACATCTGGGGCGAGATGTGGAAGCCGTTCGACTTCGATTCCACCAGGTCGTACCCGATCATCACCTACACCTACCCGGGGCCGCAGACCGAGTCGGTGGTGTTCAACTTCTCGCCCACCGCGCAGCAGCAGCAGCTGGCCCAGCTCGGGTTCATCGTGGTGACGTTCGGCAACCGGGGCGGCAGCCCCGAGCGCTCGCGGGCCTACGACACCTTCGGGTACCTCAACCTGCGCGACTACGGCCTGGCCGACAAGAAGTACGTGATCCAGGAGCTGGCCGACGAGCATAAGTATATCGATATCAACCGGGTGGGCATCTACGGCCACTCGGGCGGCGGGTTCCAGACCGCGGCGGCGATGCTGCTTCCGCCCTACAACGAGTTCTTCAAGGTGGGCGTGAGCGAGTCGGGCAATCACGACAACAACATCTACAACCAGAACTGGAGCGAGCAGTACCACGGGCTCCAGGTCGAGCTGCCCGGTGACACGACGCGCGGACGCGGCGGTCGTGGCGGGGGCGGTGGCGGTGGCGGTGGC
>JAGWRI010000084.1 GCA_028876525.1 Gemmatimonadota bacterium
GAATCAGGATGTCGTTGAGGTTGACCCCCAGCGCCCAGAGCAGGAACAGGCTGGTGACGAGGATCAGGGGCAGGACGTAGCGCCGCTCGGTGAACCCGGGTCGTTGGTTCATGCGCCTCTCAGGTGATGGAACGGTCGAGATGGACGTAGCCGCCGTCCACGTGGAGCTGCTGCCCGGTCACGTGGCCGGCGCGCGGCGACAGCAGGAAGACGACCATCGCCGCGATCTCCGCCGGCTCGGTCATCCGGTGCCCCAGCGGGATGCGCTGCACGATGGCGTCCAGCTTGGCGGCGGGATCCGGGAAGCTGTCCAGCCACTGCCGGTACAGCGGCGTCATCACCTCGGCGGGGATCACGGCGTTCACGCGCACGCCGTCGCCGAGCAGATCCACCGCCCACTCGCGCGTGAGGGCCAGAATCGCGCCCTTCGCGGCCGCGTACCCCGAGGTGCCCCCCTGCCCCGTGACGGCCACCTTGGAGGCGACGTTCACGATCGCGCCGCGCGAAGCGCGGAGCGACGGAAGCGCGCAGCGCGTCATCTCGTAGTAGTGGGTCAGGTTCTTCCGCAGCGAGCCCTCGAAGGCGTCGGCGCTGCCGCCGTCCAGCGGCACGCGGTCGTTGACGCCGGCATTGTTCACGAGCCCGTCGATGCGGTCCGCGGCGGCCAGCGCCTGGTCCACGGCGCGGGCGCAGCCGGCGGGGTCGGTGAGGTCGGCCTGCACGAACGCGCAGCTTCCGCCCAGCTCGGCGCGCAGCTTCTGTCCCGCCTCGCGGTCGCGGTCCACGATCACGGCCGTCGCGCCTTCGGCCGCGAACGCGCGGACGATCGCCTCGCCGATCCCCTTGGCGCCGCCGGTGACGACGACCGCCTTTCCCCTGAGTCCGAGGTCCACGCTATCCTCCCCGCTCGTCCAGTCCGTAGAAGCGCGCCGCGTTGCCGCCGAAGATCGCCTGGTGGTCGTGCGCCGGCAGCTCGCAGGCGGCCGCGTATTCCTCCACCGCGCCGAGCACGTGCGCGTAGGGCGCCGCCACGAGGCACACCGGCCAGTCGGATCCGAACATCAGCCGCTCGGGGCCGAACGCCTCGAACGCCACATCCAGATACGGCCGCAACCCGGCCGGCGTCCAGTGCCGCCAGTCGGCCTCGGTGACCATCCCCGAGACCTTGCACCAGACGTTGGGGCGGCGCGCCAGCTCACGGACGTGCGTGGCCCAGGGCTCCAGCGCGCCCTCGCGGATGCGCGGCTTGGCCAGATGGTCCACCACGAAGCGCTGTTCGGGCAGCCGGTCGGCCAGCGCGATGGCCGACGGGAGCTGGCGTTCGTAGACCAGGATGTCGTAGGTGAGGCCGAACTCCGGTAGGCGGCCGATGCCGCGCACGACGTCGTCGCGGCCGAGGAAGTCGTCGGGTTCGCCCTGCGCGATGTGGCGCACGCCGCGCAGCTTCGGATTGGCCGACAGCTCGGCGAGCCGGCGGTCGAGGTCGGCCGCCCGCAGGTCCACCCACCCCACGACGCCGCGGATGAAGTCGTGCGCTCGCGCGAGATCGAGCAGGAAGCGCGTTTCGGCCTCCGACTGGTCGGCCTGCACGGCGATGCATCCGTCCATGCCCGCCGCGGCGAGCGCGGGGGCGAGGTCGGCGGGAAGGAAGTCGCGCCGGATGGCCGCCATGTCGGGGGTGATCCACGCGTCGCGCACCGGGTCGAAGCGCCAGAAGTGCTGGTGCGCGTCCAGGCGCGTCACTCGGCGGCTACCGCGTGCTGGCGCGAGCTGCCCAGCCCCTCGCACCCCAGCTCCATCACGTCGCCGGGCGCGAGGTAGCGCGGCGGCTTCATGCCCAAGCCGACGCCCGCCGGCGTGCCGGTGGTGATGACGTCGCCGGGAAGGAGCGTCATGCACTGGCTCACGTACGACACCAGGGTCGCCACGCCGAAGATCATGTTGGCGGTGGTGCCGTCCTGCACACGCCGCCCGTTCAGCGTGAGCCAGAGTTTGAGCGCCTGCGGGTTCGGGATCTCGTCGCGCGTGGCGAGGAACGGGCCGAGGGGCGCGAAGGTGTCGAAGCTCTTGCCCTTCACCCACTGCCCGCCGCGCTCCATCTGCCAGTGCCGCTCGCTGACGTCGTTGTGCAGCACGTAGCCGGCCACGTGCGCCATCGCGTCCGATTCCGCCACGCGCGACGCGCGGCGGCCGATCACCACGGCCAGCTCCACCTCCCAATCGGTCTTGGTCGACCCGGGCGGGATCACGAGATCGTCGAACGGTCCGCAGATCGAAGTCGTGGACTTGAAGAAGATCACCGGCTCGGCGGGGGGCGTGGCGCCCGTTTCGCGCGCGTGATCCGAGTAGTTGAGCCCGATGCAGACCAGCTTGGACGGACGCGCGATGGGCGGACCCAGCCGCACGGTGTCGACCACGATCGGGCAGTCGTCCTGGTGGTTGCGCAGCCAGGAGTCCAGCCGGGCAAGGCCGTCCGAGCCGAAGAACTCCTCGTTCCAGTCCTCGCCGAAGGCGGTCGCGTCGAGCCGCCGGCCGTTCGCGGCCAGGACGCCGGGGCGCTCGTGGCCCGCGTCGCCGAATCGGATCAGTTTCATCGAGGCTCTCTCACCCGTTGAGCTTGAGGAACCCGCCGTCCAGCGGGTAGTCGGTGCCGGTCGCGAAGCCGGCCGCGTCGGAGCACAGGTACAGCGCGAGATCGGCCACCTCGTGCGGCTCCCCCATGCGCCCGATGGGCTGCGTGGCGGCGAGCTTGGCGAACGTCTCGGCTTCCTTGCCCGGGTAGTGCTGCTTGAGGTATCCGTCCACGAACGGCGTGTGGATGCGGGCCGGCGAAATGGACACGCAGCGGATGCCGTGCCGGGCGTAGTCCCTGGCGATGGAGTACGTCATGGCCAGCACGGCGCCCTTGGTCATCGAGTAGGCGAATCGCTCGGCCAGGCCGGTGCTGGCGGCGATCGACGCCATGTTGACGATCACGCCCCGGCCGCGCGCCTTCATGGCGCCGATCGCGGCGTGCGTGCAGTTGTACACGCCGCGCACGTTCACGCGGTAGAGGCGGTCGAAGTCCTGTTCGGTGGTGGACTCGACGGTGCCGATGTGCGACACGCCGGCGTTGTTGACCAGGATGTCCAGCGGGCCGTCGGCCACGAGCGCCTGGAAGCAGCGGGTCGTGTCGGCCTGGTCGGAGACGTCGCAGCGGTGGGCACTGGCCCGGCCGCCGGCGCGGGCGATCGCGGCGGCGACCTGCTCCGCCGGCTCCAGCGCCACGTCCAGGATGCGCACCGACGCGCCGGCGGCCGCGAAGCGCTCGGCGATGGCGCGGCCGATGCCGCTCCCGCCCCCGGTGACTACGGCGGTCTTGCCGGTGAGATCGAACGACGTTCCGGTCATCGGGGATCCTCGTTCCACGCCGGGCCGTCGGGATACGCGAAGGCCCGGAGGGATTCCGGTTTCATGGTGATGCTGTACCCCGGCGCCAGCGGCGCGCGGTAGCGGCCGTCGCGGACGACGACCGGGTGGACGAAGTGCTCGTGCAGGTGGTCCACGTACTCCACGATGCGGTGCTCGAGCGAACCGCTCACCGCGACGTAGTCGAAGATCGCGAGATGCTGAACGTACTCGCACAGGCCCACGCCGCCGGCGTGCGGGCACACCGGGATGCCGAACTTCGCCGCCATGAGCAGCACGGCCAGCACCTCGTTCACGCCCCCGAGGCGGCAGGCGTCGATCTGGCAGAAGCGGATCGCCTTCGCCTGCATGAGCTGCTTGAAGATCACCCGGTTCTGGCACTGCTCGCCGGTGGCGACGCCGATGGGCGCCACGCCCCGCGCGATGGCCGCGTGCCCCAGCACGTCGTCGGGGCTCGTGGGCTCTTCGATCCACCACGGGTCGAACCGCGCCAGCGCGCGGGTCCAGGCGATGGCTTCGTCCACCCCCCACCGCTGGTTGGCGTCGATCATCAGCTTGCGACCGGGGCCGATCTCCTCGCGCACCGCCGCGCACCGGCGGAGGTCGTCGGCGAGGTCGGCGCCGACCTTGATCTTGAAGTGCGTCCATCCGGCGGCCACGCCCTCGCGGCACAGACGGCGGATCTCGTCGTCGGGGTAGCCCAGCCAGCCGGCCGACGTCGTGTACGCGGGGTAGCCGTCGCGGCGCATCTCGGCTTCGCGCGCCGCGCGGCCGGCCGCGCGGTCGCGCAGCAGCGCCAGCGCCTCGTGCGGGCTGATCGCGTCTTCGATGTAGCGGAAGTCGATGCAGGCGACGATCTCCTCGGGCGTGAGGTCGGCGAGGAGTTTCCAGAGCGGCTTCCCCTCGACCTTGGCCCACAGATCCCACACCGCGTTCACGACGGCCGCGGTGGCGAGGTGGATCACGCCCTTCTCGGGACCCACCCAGCGGAGCTGCGAGTCGCTGGCCAGCCGCCGCCAGAAGCCGGCCATGTCGGCGCGAATCTCCTCCAGCGTGCGCCCGGCCACCAGCGGCGACAGCGCCTGGACGGCGGCCACGCACAGCTCGTTGCCGCGCCCCAGCGTGAACGTCAGCCCGTGCCCCTCGAGCCCGTCGCCGCGATCGGTATGGAGAATCACGTATGCCGCCGAATAGTCGGGATCGGCGTGCATGGCGTCCGAGCCGTGCCTGCCGGCCGAGGTCGGGAAGCGGATGTCGAGGGCTTCGACGCCGGTGATGGTGGTGGGCTGGCTCATGGGATCCGGCTTGAAGGTCGCATGAGGCGCCGCAGGGCCGCCAGATGCGCCGCGTCCGCGGGAGCGCGCCAGGCCGAATCGAGCACGCCATACCCCTCCACCGCCCCGAACGTTCGCCCGGCGCCCGTGCTCTGCGTGCCGTTCACGGCCCAGTAGCCCCAGCCGACGGCGTGGCCGGCCAGAAAGCGCGTGAGGTCCGCGAACCAGGAACCGTACGCCTTCGGGTCGTCGCCCGCGATGCACGAGGGCGCGGTGTGGCAGGTGCCGAATTCGCCAATCCAGAAAGGGCGTGGGCGCGGGCCGGTCACCAGGTACCCCCAGCGCGGCCCGATGCCGGCCGCCCACACGGCGTAGCTCCCGTGCGGCTCGAACCACGCGTAGTCGTGCGCTTCGTACACCACCCGGTCGGGCAGGTCGAGCACCACGGGCAGCGTGTCCACCCCGGACAGATTCGCCGCGTACGACGTCCCCTCGACGAAGATCAGCAGGTTCGGGTTCACGCCCAGTACGGCGTTGCCGCCCCGCTGGGCCGCGGCGCGCCAGTCGGTGGCCGGCGGCCCACCCCACGTGGCCGCGCCCCGCGGCTCGTTGCGCAGGTCGGCCCCGACCACCAGCCGGTCGTCGCGGTAGCGCGACGCCATGGCCCGCCAGTCGGCAATCCAGCTCGACTCGGGATACCGGGCATTGTACCACAGCTCGTTCCCGTCGCGGCCGCAGCACCATTCGGCGTCGCCGTTGTGGTCGTCGAGGATCACCATGAGGCCGCGGCGCGTGAGCGCCGCGACCACGCGGTCCAGGACGTCGAGCGCGCGGCGCCCGACCAGCGCCGGGTTCGCGGCCAGCGTCCGGCCGGGCACCGTCGGGTCGCGCTCCACCAGCTCGTTGGACCAGGGGAGCCGCACCGCGTTGAAGCCCAGGCGGCGAATTTCGTCGGCGATGGTGTCCAGCGGCTGGCGCTCGAGGCCGCCCACCGCGAAGTCCCGCGATTCGGCGCCATACCAGTTTACTGCATTCAGCCGCACGCGACGGCCGTCGCGGTCCACGATGAACCGTCCGTCGGTCCGCAGGGGCGGCGCCGGCGCGCCGGAGGGCGCCGGTGCGGCCGCGGGGCGCGGCGCCGGCCGCC